>NZ_AP019783.1:3094985-3397470 GCF_019670005.1 Methylomagnum ishizawai
TCCTTGAGTGATTTCCAACATTACTTCACAACAACCGCATCCTCCTCTCGCCACCTTTCCAATACAACGGATAAAACATTACTTTTCCAAAATCCATATTTATTCGGCTTCAACGCGGCTGGCCCGCCAGTAGGGGTTCTAACTTATTCCACACCTGTTCCAGTAATAAAGACTGGGCCTCCCGGTTCGGATGGATGCCGTCGGCCTGCATATAGGCCTCCACCCCGCCCACGCCATCCAGCAGGAACGGCACCGACGCCACCCCGCTGCGCCCGGCCAGGTCGGCATAGACCTTCTGGAACATTTCGGTATAACGCTTGCCATAGTTGGGCGGAATCTTCATGCCCAGGAGCAAGACCTGGGCCCCCGCCGCCCCGGCCCGGTCGATGATGCCGCCCAGGTTGGCCGCCATCTGGGCGGGCGGCAAACCCCGGAGGCCATCGTTGCCCCCGAGTTCCAGGATCAGCACGGCGGGATGGTGTTGGGCGAGCAAGGCATCGACGCGGGAAAGCCCCCCCGCGCTGGTATCCCCGGAAATGCTGGCATTGACGACTATCATACCGCGGGGCCGGAGTTTTTCCGCCAGCAGGGAAACCCAGCCCTGGTCGATTTTTTCCAGGCCGTAACCGGCGCTGATACTATCCCCCAACACCACGATGGTTGCCGCGCCAACCCAACCGGACATTGCCCACAACATGAACGACAACAGTAAATTACGCATGGATTCCGACCCATTGGAGAAAAACGGCCCCGCGATCTCCGGGGATATCATCCGGACGGAGAATCTCGGCAAACGGGTGCCCACGGCGGATGGCTGGCTGGATATCTTGTCATCAGTCGATGTTTCGATCAAACCGGGGGAAACCTTGGCCGTGGTCGGGGCTTCGGGTTCGGGGAAATCCACCCTGCTGGGATTATTGGCCGGCCTGGACCGCTCGACCGAAGGCAAGGTCTGGCTGGCCGATACCTGCCTCACCGCGCTGGACGAGGATGGCCGGGCGCGGTTGCGGGCGCTGCATGTCGGCTTCGTGTTCCAGTCCTTCCAATTGCTGCCGCACCTGACCGCGCTGGAAAACACCCTGCTGCCACTGGAACTCGTCGGCAGCCCCGAGGCCCGTGGCCGGGCGCTCGACATGCTGGCGCGGGTGGGCCTGGAACACCGGGTGAAGCATTACCCCAAGCAGCTTTCCGGCGGCGAACAACAGCGCGTGGCCCTGGCGCGGGCCTTCGTGACCGAGCCGCGCATCCTGTTCGCCGACGAACCCACCGGCAACCTGGACAGCAAGACCGGCCAGACGGTGATCGACCTGTTGTTCGCGCTCAACCGCGAACGCGACACCACCCTGGTATTGGTGACCCACGACGAGGCGCTGGCGGCGCGGTGCGGACGCACGGTCCGGCTGGAAGCCGGACGCGTGGTCGAGGCTTGAAGGCGGGAGGCTGGCATGGGCAATAGTTTCAAACTGGCGTTCAAATTGGTGGGCCGCGACTTCCGCAGCGGCGAACTGACCCTCCTGCTGGCGGCGTTGGTGGTCGCCGTGGCCGCTTCCACCGCCGTCAGCCTGCTGGGCGACCGGCTGAACCGCACCATGGCCTTGCAAGCGGCGGAATTCCTGGGCGCGGATTTATCGGTGGCGAGCCACGGCCCGCCCGATCCGGCCTGGACCGTGGAAGCCGGACGCCTGGGCCTCGCCCATTCGGCCACGGCGGAATTTCCCAGCGTGCTGATGGAGAACGGCGAAATCCTGCTGGCGGGCGTGAAATCGGTGGCGGTGGGCTATCCCCTGCGCGGCGCGGTGAAAACCACCCTGGACGATCCCGCCACCGCCGAGGAAACCCATGCCATTCCCGCGCCGGGCGAGGTCTGGATCGAACCACGGGTATTGTCCACCCTGCATTTGAAGCTGGGCGACACGTTGACGGTGGGCGAACAACCCTTGCGGACCACCCGCCTCATCACCCACGAACCCGACCGCCGCGGCGACCTCTACAGCCTGTCGCCCCGCATCATCATCAACGCCGCCGACCTCGACGCCACCCGCATCGTGCAACCCGGCAGCCATGTCCATTATTTCTCCCTGTACGCGGGCGACGAAACCGCCCTGCGCGGCTTCAAACGCTGGCTCCAACCACGCCTGCATCCGGGGGAACGCATTTCCGATATCCACGAGGATCGCCCGGAACTCGGGAACGCCCTGAACCGGGCCGAGCGCTATCTAGGCTTGACCAGCATCGCCGTGGTGTTGATCGCGGGCGTCGCCATCGCCATGAGTGCCCGCCGCTACACCGAACGCCATTTCGATCTGGCCGCCCTGCTCAAAACCCTGGGAGCGCGGGAACGCGATGTGCTGCGGCTGCACCTCTGGCAATTCGGCTTGATCGGGCTGGCCGGTAGCGCCCTGGGTTGCGCCCTGGGCTATGGCCTGCAAGCCGGGGTGGCGCATTTCCTGGGGGCGTTGCTGCCGCGCCATCTGGCGAGCCCCAGCCTGTTCGCCCTGCTGTTCGGTACCGGCGTGGGCTTGCCGATCCTGTTCGGCTTCTCCCTGCCGCCGATCCTGAGGCTCAAGCGCCTACCGCCGCTGCGGGTGTTACGCCGCGATCTGGAACCCCTGCCGTCCAGCGCTTGGCTGGTCTATGGCTGCGCCGCCCTGGTCCTGGGCGCGTTGATGTGGCGCTATACCCAGGATGGGCTGATGACCGTCACCGTGCTGGCCGCGAGCGGCGCGGCGGTGGCGGGATTCGGCCTGTTGGGCTTGTTCCTGCTCAAGCTGGGCAAGCTGCCGATCCCGCATGTGGGCCTGGCTTGGCGCTTCGGCCTGCAACACCTGACCCGGCGGCCCCAACTGGGCGTCGGCCAAATCCTGGCTTTCGGCATCACCCTGGCGGCGATGCTGCTGAGCCTCCTGGTCCGCACCGAGCTATTGCAGGAATGGCGGCGGCAATTGCCGGACAACACCCCCAACCATTTCGCCCTCAACCTGTTCGATGCCGACCTCGACCGCTTCCGCGATTTCCTGGCGCGGGAGCAAATCGCCAGCAGCCGGTTCTACCCCATCGTCCGGGGCCGCTTGACCCTGGTGAACGGCCAGGACGTGTTCCAGATCATTGGCAAGAATTCGCGGGCGGAAGGGGCCATCAACCGCGATCTCAGCCTGACCTGGGGGGCCGAACCACCACCCGACAACCCCATCGTCGAGGGCGAATGGTGGCGCGAAAGCCAAGCCCCCACCGAACCCCTGGTCTCGGTGGAAAAGGAATTGGCCAAGAACCTGGGCATCAAGCCGGGCGATCAGCTCGGCTTCAACATCGCCGGGCAGGAACTCACCGCCACGGTCGCCAACACCCGTGGCGTGCGCTGGGACACCATGGCCCCCAATTTCTTCATGATCTTCCCGCCGGGCGTGCTGGATTCGCAGCCGCATACTTGGCTGACCAGTTTCTATCTGCCCCCGGCGGCGAAACCGGCCTTGGCGCGGCTGGTCAAGGCGTTCCCCGGCGTGACCCTGCTGGAGGTGGACACCTTGCTCCAGCAATTCCAGAGCATCCTGGCCCAGATCACCCGCGCCATCGAGTTCGTGCTGGTATTGGCCTTGGCGGCGGGTTTCACCGTGTTGTTCGCCTCGGTGCGTGCCACCCTGGACGAACGCCTGCGCGAGGATGCGCTGTTGCGGGCCTTGGGCGCGGACCGGGGTTTGCTGCGGCGGGCGCAATGGGTGGAATTCTGCGCCCTGGGCTTCCTGGCGGGATTGTTGGCGGCGGGGATCGCGGAGAGCGTGGCCTGGGTCTTGTTCAGCCGGGTGTTCGACCTGGCGCACCGGATGCACTGGGAAGCTTGGCTGGCGACGCCACTGGTGGGGGCTTTGGCGGTGGGCCTGGCGGGTTATTGGAATACCCGGCCCGTGGTGAAAAACAGCCCGATGCGGGTGTTGCGGGAACTCTAGCACCGGATGCGGCGATGGGCCTCGGGGACGCGCATCGCCGCCCTGCGATCAACCGGCTTTGATATTGATTTTGGAAGTCCAGCCGGACTTGCCTTGGCAATCGCCCTCCAGCATCTTGACCTTGACATAGGACAACAGGCCCGCGATCTGCTCTTCCTCGATAGTGCCCTTGGCGGCTCCCTTGACCAAGCACACGTTCTGCTCGGTGTCGTCGGGATCGGCCGCGCCCATCATGCCCGGCGCGAGGGTCAACTGGGAATTGCCGCCATTGGGATTTTCCACCGTCACCGTCTGGCCGATGGCCACCGCCGCCGTATTGACCTTGGTCACTTCGTCGCCACCGCCCATGAAACTGGCGAGGATCACCACCACCACCGCGCCACCCAATGCGTATTGGGCATTGCGGTTGGTCTTCAGGGTTTCCAGGAGACCTCCTTGGGCGGTGGGCGTGGGCACGGGAGCGGCAGCGGGCTTCTCGGTGGCGGCGGGTTGTTCGGCGGCGGGGGCCGGGGTTTCCGGGGCGGCGCTGTCTTTATTCTCTTCGGACATTCTGATACCTCCTCTAGTGGATTTTTTTGATTCGGCCCCGGCGACCGGGCCGGGGCTGCTTGGGGCACGCGCAAATTATCATGTCGTCCATCCGATGCAAACAGGTAATTTGGCCGGTGGCCGCCGTTGAGGGGAGTCGCCACCGGGCAGGTTTACGACCAAGGAATCCGGTCCGAGTTCAGCGGCGCGGACGGGACACGCCCCGATCAGCGGCAAAAACGCCCCCAGGCCCGGCCTGCGCGCCTCAAAAAGCCGCGCAGGCCATAGACCGCACCCGCAGCACCGCTTCTTGTTGGAATTCCGCCTTGTAGCGTTCGGCGAGAGCGCCCACGGCCCCGGTTTCGGCGGGCGTATCGCCATGGACGACGCGGAGGATATAGGCGTCCTCGCGCTGGATCCCGCCCTGGGCCGTCCGCCATTGCCCTTGGCCCGTCCACCAAGTGAACCCGCCGGGAAAACGGGGCGTCACCTCGGCATCGACGAAGCCCCGCCAAGCCTCGGCGGCGACCACGCCATCCGGTTTGCGCGTGCCGAAATATAAGGTATCGACCCACATGGCGCGTTCGCCCGGACGGCAGCCATCGGGCGCGTCCAGGGCGCAAGCGGCCAAAACTCCGGCCAGACACAGGGCGGCGAATCCAAGTTTCAAGCGATGCCTCCGGGATGCGGGGACGCGGATCATAACCGCAAAGCCGGAGGGCCGTGCGAAACTATGCGCCCCTTTCCCTGCGAGACAGCCCGATCATGACCGCCCCCCGATCCATCCTCATCACCGGCTGTTCGTCCGGCATCGGCCTGTGCGTGGCGCGTGGCCTCAAGCAACGCGGCTACCGGGTGTTCGCCACCGCCCGCGCCCCGGACGATGTGGAACGGCTCCGCGCCGAAGGCTTCGAGGCTTTCCGGCTGGACCTCTCCGATTCGGATTCGATCCGCGCCGCCGTGGACGCGGTATTGGAAGCCAGCGGTGGCGGACTCGATGCGCTGTTCAACAACGGTGCCTATGGGCAACCGGGCGCGGTGGAGGATTTGCGGCGGGAAGTGCTGCGCGAACAGTTCGAGACCAACCTGTTCGGCACCCACGAACTGACCCATTTGATTATCCCGGTCATGCGGCGGCAGGGCCATGGCCGGATCGTCCAGAACAGCTCGGTGCTGGGCTTCGCCGCGATGCGGTATCGGGGTGCCTACAATGCCAGCAAATACGCGCTGGAAGGTTTGTCGGACACCTTGCGGCTGGAATTGAAAGGCAGCGGCGTCGAGGTGTGTTTGGTCGAGCCCGGTCCCATCCTCAGCCGGTTCCGGGACAACGCCTTCGCCATGTACCGGAAGAACATACAGCCCGAACACAGCCCGCACCGCCAGACCTATGCGGCGATGGAAGCCCGCCTGCAAAAGGAAGGCCCGGCGGCGCCTTTCACCCTGGGGCCGGAAGCGGTGCTGGCCAAGGTGATCCTGGCCTTGGAATCCAAGCGGCCCCGCGCCCGCTATTACGTGACCTTCCCGACCTATCTGTTCGCCTATTTGAAAAGGCTACTGCCGACGCGGGCCTTGGATTGGATACTCGGCAAGGTGGGATAGGCCGGGGTCAGCATTCGCCGCGCTGCCTACGCTTTTCGCCACAACCGCGATGATGTTCGCCCCCGCCGTTCCATTGTGGTTGCGGCTGGGGCGGACGCTGGGCCTGATGTTCCTGTACCCGCGCCTGCCAATGCGCTTGCTGCCGCGCCAAGCGGGCCTGTTCCCCGGCTTCGCGCTGGCGTAGATGGTCCTGCTTGGCCTCGAAGCGCCGTTCTAGCCTTTGGGTCGCGAAATCCCGATACTGTTGGAATTGCTGGCGCTCGGCCTCCAAAGCCGATGGGGGGGCTTGGTGGTGCCGTAGGTATCCCAGCCTCCGCTCTTCGGCCCGGTCCAGCCGATGATCCAAGCGCTGCTCCCGCTGCTGTTGGCGCTGGTCGAGGTGCTGGCTTTGCTGTTGGTATTGCCGCCGGTCGTGGCGCATTTCCCGTTCCACCGCATCCAGCCTTTGCCGGGCCGTGGGTGGTTGCGGCGGCGGCGGTGTCCGCCGCCATTCGCGCCGGCCATGATCCTCATGGTCGCCGTGGTATCGCCTTTCCTCGTAATATCCAGCATTGGGATAGGCATATCCGGCCGGGGCCGAATAAACCGGATACCCGGAATAACCAGGATAACTTTGGGTTTCATAATAGCCACCCGGATAGGCCCGCCGCGCCCCATAGCCACCGCCGCCATACTCGGCGCAACCGGAAGCCATCAAGGCCAGCGCGGGCAGGACCAGAAAACACAGGACCGGGGGTTTCATGACGATTGCTCTTGATAGGTGTGGTGGAAAAAGCCGGACATTGGCGCTACCGCACGCACATTTATACTTGCCTCGGCTGAACCCAGGCTGAAGCCTTGCCATGGAAACAATCCCCATGCCCCGCACCCCTTTCCCTGGATTGGCGCTCGCCCTTCCACTCATGGCGGCGACCTGCCATGCCGATGGTGGACTGACGCCCGCAGAGATCGAATACCTACGCCACCGCGCCCAAGCCGGCATGGCCACGACGCTCAATGTGGACATCCCGGAACAGCGCGTCCGTCTGGAACAGCCCAGCCGGCCCATCGCGCCGGACAGCCCGGAACTGCCCGCCTTGATCGCCGATATGCGCGGCACGGTCACAGCCATGCACGGCATGGGTTTGGCGGCGGTCCAGATCGGCGTTCCGGTCAGGGTCGCGCTGCTGCGGCGCGAAGCCGGTGGGGAATTCCAAGCCTTCCTCAATCCCCGGCGCATCGCCGCCTCGGCCCAACGCCTTGGTGCCTGGGAGCGCTGTTTATCCGTGCCTTGGGGCTACCGCTACACCGATAGACCGGCAAAAATCACCCTCCGCTATCAAACCCCGGACGGCGCGGAACACCGCGAAACCCTCGCCGATGGCGAGGCCGTGGTGTTCCAACAGGAACTCGACCATCTCGACGGCAAGCTCCTGAGCAGCGGCCACGATCCGCGTTGGTTCATCCCGGAGGATGGGATGGCCGGTTTCCTGGCCGAGGTGGGCTGTGCCGACCTGGAACGCGCCGCTTGCCGGGCACGAACCAAAGCGCATTGGGAAACACGGGCCAAGGCGGTCCGGCCCTGATGGAGCCCTGCCCGGACTTCCGCCACCAGTCCCCCTATCCTTTTGCAAGGCTTGACACCGGCGCGAACCTATTGGGTACGGGTCCGGGAAAAATAGGGTTTGGATGGAAGCGGTGAATGTGATTGTGGTTTTAAAATAGCCCACTGATACGATAAAAGCGAGTAGAATGACCCTATCACGCCCACCATCTCCAAGCCTCGTGGTGGGCCGGGAATACCAGTCCACCCTGCTTGCTGGATGGCGAAAAGCCGGGGAGGAAACTGCCCGACTTCCTGAGGTTTATGGCAACGCGGTAAACATAGTAGCCCTTGGCCAGCCGCGACCAGGCCATACCCAAAGCCCAACAGCCCTGCCAAAGCCCGGCCCACTCATCGGGCCAATCCTTATAATCCCCCGAGTATTCCATGTTTATTAGAATCGGTTTCGATATCGCCTATTCGTTTCCCCAGCCCACAGAAATGATCCTGATGCTCTACACGCATCCCGAGCGGTCGTCGTTTTTAATGATGCCCGAGCGCTTGAGCAGCGATCCCGCCATCACTATCGAGGAATTCACAGACATCTATGGGAACCGGTGCGCACGGGCCTTCTGTCCCGGCGGGCGCTTGCATCTCAAGAACGATACCATCGTGGTGGATGGCGGTTTACCGGATATCCTGAAACCGGAGGCCCGTCAACATACCATCCACGAACTTCCGACCGATACCCTGCTTTATCTGCTGGGCAGCCGTTATTGCGAGATCGAGAAATTATCGGATGTCGCCTGGGAGCTTTTCGGACATGGGCCGACAGGATGGGGACGGGTGCAGGCTATTTGCAACTGGGTACATAACCACGTCACCTTCGCCCACGAAGCCGCCCGCTGCGACCGCACCGCCTATGATACCTTCAAGGACCAAAGGGGGGTATGCCGGGATTATACCCATCTCGCCATCACCTTCTGCCGATGCATGGGCATTCCCGCCCGTTATGCCACCGGTTATCTTGGCGATATTCACGTGCCGGTGGTCCCGCCCATGGATTTCAGTGCCTGGTTCGAGGTGTTTCTGGAAGGGGAATGGCATACTTTCGACTCCCGCAACAATACTCCCCGCGTGGGGCGGGTTTTGATGGCCCGGGGCCGGGATGCCGCCGATGTCGCCCTGACCACGAGCTTTGGTAAGCACATCCTGGAAAAATTCGACATCTGGGCTTACGAACTCTCCCGCCCGGAGGTCGCGAAAGCCCTCCAGGACCGATCCGCACGCCCCGGTTCGCCGTAGATCAAGCCCGCCGCGCAGCATCATCGGATGCGGTCAGGGTGGGCATGGGTACATGCCCACCATTGCCCACCGCCCCGCCTCCCCCAAAAAGCCCGCTTTTGCTTTAGAATGCCCGCCTTCTCCTTCACCGGATCGTCACGCCAGAACACCCATGACCCCATCCCAAAGCCGCGCCGCCCTCGCCGCCGCCCTCGGCCTCTCGGCCCTGCTGGCCCAAGGCTGCGGACAAAAAGGGCCGCTCTACCTGGAACGTCCCCCGCCACGCCAACCCGTGGCCGCCAAGCCCAAGAAAACCACGCCCTCCCCCGCTCCGGCCACCAGCCAAAAGCCGGATCAACCGGACACCGTGGAACAATCCTTCCCGCAACAAGAACAATTCTGATGGACCATTTCGAATACCGCGACGGCGAACTCCACGCCGAATCCGTGCCGCTCCGCGCCATCGCCGAGCGTTTCGGCACCCCCTGCTATATCTATTCCCGCGCCACCCTGGAACGCCATTGGCGGGCCTTCGACCGGGCTTTCGGCGAGCGCCCGCATCTGGTGTGCTACGCGGTCAAGGCCAATTCCAACCTCGCCGTGTTGAACGTGCTGGCGAAACTGGGCTCGGGCTTCGATATCGTCTCGGTCGGCGAATTGGAACGGGTGTTGGCGGCGGGCGGCGACCCGGCCAAGGTGGTGTTTTCCGGCGTGGGCAAGCGCGAGGACGAATTGCGCCGGGCGCTACAAGTGGGCATCCGCTGCTTCAATGTCGAAGTGCCGGGCGAACTCGACCGCCTCGACCGCATCGCCGGGGAACTGGGCGTGAAAGCCCCCATCTCCCTGCGCGTCAACCCGGACGTGGACGCCAAGACCCACCCCTATATCTCCACCGGACTCAAGGAAAACAAATTCGGCATCGATATCGAAGAAGCCCGCGCGTGCTACCGCCACGCCGCCCGCCTGCCGAATCTCGAAGTGGTCGGCATCGATTGCCACATCGGCTCGCAATTGACCGAGGTCGAGCCCTTCATCGACGCCCTGGCGCGGGTGCTGCGGCTGGCCGAGCAATTGCGCGGGGACGGCATCGCCATCCATCACCTCGATATCGGCGGCGGCCTCGGCATCCGCTATAGCGACGAGCGCCCGCCGGAACCTTCCGACTACGCCTCCGCCCTGTCCGAACTCCTGGCCGGGACCGATTACGAAATCCTGATGGAACCGGGCCGCGCCATCGTCGGCAATGCCGGCGTGTTGCTGACGAAGGTGGAATATCTCAAATCCAACCGCTTCAAAAACTTCGCCATCGTCGATGCGGCCATGAACGATTTGATCCGCCCGGCCCTGTACGATGCCTATCAAACCATCCTGCCGGTAAAGCCCACGGACGCGGTCCCGGCCCAGGTCTACGACATCGTGGGTCCGGTCTGCGAAACCGGCGACTTCCTGGGCAAGGAACGCGAGTTGGCGATCCGGGAAGGCGATTTGCTGGCGGTGCGCTCGGCGGGGGCCTATGGCTCCAGCATGGGTTCCAATTACAACTCGCGGCCCCGCCCGCCCGAAGTATTGGTCGATGGCGGGCAAGCCATCCTGGTCCGCCAGCGGGAAACCCTGGCCGACCTGTTCCGCGATGAAATCCTGCCCGGCTGAAGCGAATCCTATGAAATTCACCAAAATGCAGGGCTTGGGCAACGACTTCGTGGTGATCGACGCCGTGCGCCAAGCCGTGGACCTCTCGCCCGCACGGATGCGCTTCCTGGCCGACCGCCATTTCGGCATCGGCTGCGACCAAATCCTCGTCGTCGAACCTGCCCAAAGCCCCGACGCCGATTTCCGCTACCGCATCTTCAACGCCGATGGCGGCGAAGTCGCCCAATGCGGCAACGGGGCGCGGTGTTTCGCCCGCTTCGTGCTGGACCAGGGCCTGTGCGATAAGGACGAAATCCGGGTCGATACCCAGGCGGGCCGCTTGATCCTGCGTCCGCGCCCGGACGGCTCGGTCACGGTGGACATGGGCGTACCGCGCCACGCCCCGGCCCAAATCCCCTTGCGGGCGGAAACCGAAGCCTTGGCCTATCCGGTCGAGATCGACGGCACGGTTTGGGAATTCGGCGCGGTGTCGATGGGCAATCCCCATGCCGTGCTGCGGGTGGAGAGCGTGGACAGCGCCCCGGTCGCGGCCTTGGGTCCGCGCCTGGAAAGCCATCCCCTGTTCCCGGAACGGGCCAATATCGGCTTCATGGAAATCGTGGAGCGGAGCCACATCCGCCTGCGGGTGTTCGAGCGCGGTTCGGGGGAAACCCTGGCTTGCGGCAGCGGCGCCTGCGGAGCCGTGGTGGTGGGAATGGAGCGCGCTTGGCTGGACAGCCCGGTGCGGGTCGATCTTCCCGGCGGGGCGTTGGACATCGCCTGGGCGGGCCGGGGTTCGCCGGTGCTGATGAGCGGCCCGGCGGTCGCCGTATTCGAGGGGGAAATCCCCGCATGAGCGCCGAAACCGCCAAACGCAAGGAAAGAATCCGAACCACCGCCCGCGAGGTGGAAGCCTATCTCCAAAAGCATCCCGAGTTCTTCAAACACCATCTGACCTTGCTGGAAAGCCTGAAAATCCCCCATCCCTGCGGGGAGGCCGTGTCGCTCATCACCCGGCAAATCCAAATCCTTAGGGAACGCGACCAGCGCTTGCAGCAGCAAATGGCCGAAATCCTGCATGTCGCCCGCGACAACGAAGTCCTGCGCGAACGCCTCCACCGCCTGACCCTGACCTTGATCGACGCCCGCGGCCTGGAGGACGCCCTGGCCGGGCTGAAATGGGGTTTGCACGAATATTTCCAGGCCGATTTCGTGGCGGTCCGTATCGCCAACCCCGCATTCGACAGCCCCATCGCCGACCTCGCGCTCTCCGGCGACACGCCCTTATGGACCCCGGCGCTGGAGGATGGCGAACCCCATTGCCTCGGCCTCGCTCCGCACGAGGGCGGATCGTTGTTCGGCGCCCATGGCGGGGAAGCGGCCTCCTGCGCCTTCGTGCCCTTGCGCCATGCCGGTTTCAAGGGCGTGCTGGCCATCGGCAGCCGCGACCCCCAGCGCTATCAACCGGGTATGGGTTCGTTCTTCCTGGCCCAGATGGGCGAGATCGTCTCGGCCCGGCTGGCCGCGTTGATCCTGGATTGAAACCCGATGGACGCCCTGGCGGACCGGCAAGTCGCGGCTTTCCTCGATAGCCTGAGGTTCCAGCGCCGCGCCTCGCCGCACACGGTCGAGGGCTATGCCCACGACCTCGCGCGCCTGCGGGAATACTGCGCGGGCAAGGACATCGCCGATTGGACCCGGTTGGAACCCGCCCAGCTCCGCGAGCATATCGCCCTGCGCCACCGCGACGACATCGCCAGCCGCAGCCTGCAACGGGAACTGTCGGCGATCCGGGGCTTCTTCGCCTTCCTGGTCAAACGCGGCGAGGCCAAGCGCAACCCGGCCCAGGGCATCCGCGCCCCCAAAGCCCCCAAGACACTCCCCAAGCCCCTGGACGCGGACCAACTCACCGGACTCCTGGACGCGCCCGCCGAGGACGTACTGGATATCCGCGATCTGGCGATGTGGGAATTGTTCTATTCCTCCGGCCTGCGCCTGTCCGAATTGACCGGGTTGGACCTGTACGATGTGGACCGGCACGCGGGCCAAGTGCTGATCCGGCATGGCAAGGGCGATAAATCGCGGATGGTGCCGGTGGGCGGTCCGGCCCTCGCCGCCCTGGAACGCTGGCTGGACCTCCGTCCCGCCTATGCCGATGCCAAGGCAACCGCCTTGTTCGTCAGCCGGTTGGGGCGGCGCATCTCGGTGCGCACGGTCCAGGTCCGCCTGGACCGCTGGCAGTTCCGGCAGGGTTTTCCCGAACACCTGCATCCGCACCGCCTGCGCCACTCCTTCGCCAGCCATCTGTTGGAAGCCAGCGGCGATTTGCGGGCGGTGCAGGAATTGCTCGGCCACGCCAATCTCGCCACCACCCAGGTCTACACCCATCTCGATTTCCAGCATTTGGCCGGCGTCTATGACCAGGCCCATCCCCGCGCCCGCAAGAAAAACCGTGCCAAGGACGGCCAAGGCTAACGGACCCCGCCCGCTTTTAAGTTATAATCGCCCACTTCGGGAAACCGCCACCAGGACGCCACCATGTCAGCGCCAGCAGAGCATGTCGATCAGCAGCCCTCCCCCGCCCCTTCCGCCACCGCCGGCACCAAGGGTATTTTCGGTGCCAAGAGCTTCCGCGAACGGGGCACGGCCTGGAAGGTCGGCATTTTCTTCGGCGTGGTGGGACTGGTCATGCTCGGCATCTCCTGGTATTGGAGCCGGGAGCCGGCCCGGTTCGACGTGGTCGAGGTCGCGGCCGAAGCGGCCAATATCAAGAATCCCAAGGAATTGCCCTTGGGCTATACCTATTCCACCGCCTTGATCGAGATCGCCGACACCGTGCTGCACAAGCCGGGCGGCTTCCTGACCAACGACGTGTTCCCGCCCAGCGTGATGCTGGACAACATCCCCAACTGGGAACTGGGTGCCCTAATCGCCCTGCGCGACGCCACCACCGCCCTGCGTAACAATATCTCCCGCTCCCAAACCCAATCCCGCGAAGACCCGGACCTCGCCAAGGGCGAACCGTTCTTCTATTTCGACCACAAATCCTGGCAATTGCCGTCCTCCGAATCGGAATACGAAAAAGGCGTGGAAGCGCTGGAAGGCTACCGGGAACGGCTGATGAAGCGCGACGCCAATTTCTACGCCCGCGCCGACAACCTGCGCCAATACCTGGAAATCCTGGAAAAGCGCATGGGCGACTACTCCAACCGCCTCAGCGCCAGCACCGCCGACGCCCCCGGCACCACCGAGGAACGCCGCCCCGGACTCACCAAGACCCCCTGGCTCAAGATCGACGACGTGTTCTTCGAGGCCCGCGGCTATTCCTGGGCCGCCATGCATGTGCTGAAAGCCATCGAATTCGACTTCCGCGACATCCTGAGCAACAAGACCGCCCTGGTCTCCTTGCAGCAGATCATCCGCGAACTGGAGAACAGCCAGGCCAGCTATCTCAGCCCCGTCATCCTGAACGGCAGCGGTTTCGGCCTGTTCGCCAACTATTCGCTGACCCTGGCGAACTACATCGCCCGCGCCAACGCCGCCACCATCGACCTGCGCAGCCTGCTGCAACAAGGTTGATAGCCGGCCCACACGGCAAAGGCACCCCGGAAGGGGTGCCTTTTTTCATGCCCGCCCCCGGACACCGGCATTCCACGGCAATCCCGGTATGCGGACCCCTGTAAAAAAGGCCGTGGTGGCCTCCGGGCCGTGCTTTCCGATCTTTCTGATATACTCAACCCAAAGATTCCAGGCATGGCCCTGGCTCTTCGCTAAAATACTATTTCCCCGCCGCCACGGGAACGCCCTGCCATGAAGGCGCGCCACAGCCCATCATCGCAACCCGCCGGATTGGGTAGGTATCCACCCCACCCGCGACAATCCACTATCGCGGCCCCTCGAAACCCTCGACCACGCCCCCTAAAGCGAAAGGCTCCAAGCATGTCCGAAGATACCAGAGAAACCAAGCAAACCCTGCCGTCCCAAGAAGAGTTGCTGAAGCAGATATTGCAGCAAATCACCACCCTCAACGTACAGCAGAAATATCTGGCCATGGGACCGGAAAAGGTCCATGAATTCCTCTATTCCGACCAGATATTCAAAATGTATCTCCCGTTCGCGAATATCGACTTCATCCAGAACTTCATCCTGATGCGGAATACGTTCTACGAATTCCACCTGCTGCGCAAAGCCCAGGCCATGATCCCGCCGGGAGCCATCGTCGCCGACGTCGGCACCAATATCGGCAACCACACGGTCTATTTCTCCAAGGTTTGCCGGGCCGAACGGGTCTATTCCTTCGAGCCCCTGCACGAGACCTTCCGCATACTCCAACGCAATATCGCCCTGAACGAACTCACCAACGTCACGGCCACCAACGCGGCCGTCGGGGAACGGCCCTGCCGCACCAATCTCGGCCGGTATAGCGCGGTCAATACCGGTGCCTCCTCGTTCCAGGTCGGCGACGACGGGGAATACGCGATGACCTCCCTCGACGCCATGAACCTGGAACGCCTGGATTTCCTGAAAATGGACGTGGAGGGGGGGCATGTGGCGGCGCTCATGGGGGCCAAGGAAACCCTGGCACGGTGCCGCCCCATCATCTGGGTCGAACTCAGGAAGCCCATGAACGAATTCCCCTCCGGCGAGGCCGCTTTGAAAGCGCTGGGCTATCGTTTCGATCAGTCCTTGAGCCCGAACGACCATATTTTCCTGCCGGAATAAACCGGCCAGACCGCGCAGCCCCGCCTTCCCCCCAAGGCCGCGGCCGGGCCCGCCCATAGGCCCGGCCTCCCCCGCCAAGGCCGGGCCGGGGCCGCCATGAAACGTTGCATTGCCCCGGCAATCCCCCCGGAACCCCGTGGGCACGCCATAATCCCCGTTCTCAGGTTGCCAACATGAGGACACTTATGCTTATCGCCAAACCCTATCTCCTGTTCCTGGGCGACGCCGCCGATCCCCTGGCCGCGAAAACCGCCTATGGCGTGGCGCGTTGGCGCCCCGAGGATTGCGTGGGACAACTCAGGCTGCCGGGCTGCCAAGCCGATACCGGGCTGCCGGAGCTTTCGATAGAAGCGGCGGCCGCGCTCGGGGCGCGGACCTTGATCGTCGGGGTCGCCAACCGGGGCGGCAAGCTGGCGGCGGCATGGCTTCCCGAATTGCTGGCGGCCCTGCAAGCGGGAATGGACCTCGCCAACGGCCTGCACCAGCGGCTCGCCGATCTCCCGGAACTGGCGGCGGCGGCGGACATCCTGGACCGCCGCTTGATCGACGTGCGCCATCCTGGCGGAAGCTTCGAGGTCGGCACCGGCCAAAAACGTCCCGGCCAACGCCTGCTGACCGTGGGCACCGATTGCTCCACCGGCAAGATGTACACCACCCTGGCCCTGGAACGGGAAATGCGCGGGCGCGGCTTCGACGCCGATTTCCGCGCCACCGGGCAGACCGGCATCCTGATCGCGGGTGCCGGGGTGTGCGTGGACGCGGTGGTGGCGGATTTCATCTCGGGCGCGGTCGAGACGCTCTGCCCCGCCAATGCGCCGGACCATTGGGACTTGATCGAAGGCCAGGGTTCGCTGTTCCATCCTTCGTTCGCCGGGGTCAGCCTGGGACTGCTGCACGGGGCGCAGCCGGACGCGCTGGTGCTGTGCCACGAACCCACCCGCCCGCACATGCGCGGCGTGCCAGGCTATCCGCTGCCGGACCTGGCCGAATGCATCGCCGCCAACGAGGCCGCCGCCCGCCTCACCAATCCCAAGGCCCGCTGCATCGGGGTTTCCATCAACACCGCCCACCTCTCCACCGCCGCGGCCGGGCGGCTGCTGGAAGACACCCGGAACCGGCTGGGCCTGCCCTGTGTCGATCCCTTGCGTACCGGGGTCGCCGCCCTGGTGGACCGTATCGCCGGGCTGGGCTGAGCCATGCGCGAAATCACGATCAAGCGCGAAAACTGGCCGTTGCGCGGCGTGTTCCGCATCGCGCGGGGCGGCAATACCGAAATCACGGTGGTGGTGGTCGAAATCCGCGAAGGCGCGTTCCGGGGCCGGGGCGAATGCCGCCCCTATCCCCGCTATGGCGAAACGCCCGAAGCCGTGGCCGGGGCCATCGCCGCCCTGGTCCCGGATTTGGCGGCGGGCCTGGAGCGGGAAGAACTCTTGACACGGATGCCCCCCGGCGCGGCCCGCAACGCCATCGATTGCGCCCTATGGGATTTGGCCGCGAAACGGGCGGGCCAACCCGTGTGGCGCTTGGCCGGTTTGCCCCCGCCCGCCCCCTTGACCACGGCCTACACCCTGTGTGTGGACACGCCGGAACAAGTGGCGGCGACGGCCCGCGCCCAGGCCGCGCGGCCCTTGCTCAAGTTGAAGCTGGCGGGCGGGGATGATCTGGAACGGGTGGCGGCGGTACGGACCCACGCGCCCGCCGCCCGCTTGATCGTCGATGCCAACGAAGCCTGGACCTTGGCCGATTATCACCGCTTCATGCCGGAACTGGCGCGGCTGGACGTGGAGTTGGTGGAACAGCCCTTCCCCGCCGGGGCCGACGCGGCATTGGCGGACTTACCGAGGCCGGTGCCGGTCTGCGCCGACGAATCCTGCCACGACAGGGCCGGCCTGGCCCAGCTACGCGGGCGCTACGATGCGCTGAATATCAAGCTGGACAAGACCGGCGGGCTGACCGAAGCCCTAGGGATGCAAGCCCTGGCGAAAGCGCAGGGTTTCGGGATCATGGTCGGCTGCATGGTGGCGACTTCCTTGGCGATGGCCCCGGCCCTGTTATTGGCGCAGGGCGCGGATTATGTGGATTTGGACGGGCCGTTGCTCCTAGCCGAAGACCGGGAGCCGGGACTGCGCTACGAAGGCAGCCGGGTATTTCCGGCGGAAGCAGCGGTATGGGGATGATCGCCCCGCCCTTCCACGACCGATAACACCCGCCATGGCCAAAACCTTCCGCCTCGACCAGCCCAAGCAACGCGCCGACCTCTATCTCCAACTCGCCGCCTTGGAACGGGCCGGCATCGCCCCGGCCCAAGCCGTGGCGATGCTCGATCCACCCAAGACGGAAGACTCGGATCAACTACTCCAACTCCTGCGGTCCCGGCTGGAACGCGGGGCCGATTGGGTGGAAACCGGGCGGCGCTACGGGCTGTTCACCGAATTCGACGCCGCCTTGCTGGGCGCGGCGGCGGCGACCGGCAGCCTGGCCAGCGCCTATCGGCAATTGTCCGACCACTACGACGCCCAGGCGCGGCGGCGCGGCCAAATCCGGGCGCGGCTGGCCCTGCCGGTCGCGGTGCTGGTGCTGGCGGGTTTGATCCAGCCCTTGCCGGAACTGGTATTGGGCCGGGTCGATGGCCTGGGCTATCTCAAGCTGGCCTTGCTGCCCTTATTGCAGATGGGCCTGGGCGCTTACGCGCTGTTCAAATTCCCGACTGGGTTCCGGGGCGGGGCTTTGTCGCCGTTCCGGGCCGGGTTCGATAGGCTGCTGCTGCGCCTGCCCAAACTGGGTCGCTATGAAATGCGGCGCAATCTGCGGGACTTCTGGTCCAGCCTGGCCTTGCTGTTGGAAGCGGGCGTGCCGATGCTGGACGCCTTCCCCAAAGCGCTGGGCACCGTCGATAACCTCGTCCTCCGCGCCCAACTGGCCCCCGCCGAACGCACGCTGAAACGCGGCGGCGACCTCGCGTCGGCCCTGCGCACCCTGCCCTGGCCGGGACCGCCGGAAGCCCTGTCCTTCGTCGCCACCGGCGAGGCCAGCGGCGAACTCCCCGCCCTGCTGCGCCGCTACGCCGGACAGGAAGCCGAGCGCGTCGCCCGCTTCGACGACGCCCTGGCCGAATGGCTGCCGCGCCTCGTCTATGGCGCGGTCCTCGCCATGATGGCCGCGTCCATCCTGGGAAGCGGCGCGTTCATGCCCAGCGCCGCCCTTTCCGCCCTTTGATTTCCAGCCGTTCCGGTCCCCGCTGGGTATCGGCGATTCCGGCTATAATGCCCGGCTTCGTTCAACCACCCGCAAGCTTCAAGGGGCCAGCGTGAACACCCAAAAATACGATGTATCCACTTTCCAGGGCTTGATCCTGGCGCTCCAGGATTACTGGGCCGCGCAGGGTTGCGTGATCCTCCAGCCGCTAGACCTCGAAGTCGGCGCGGGTACCTTCCATCCCGCGACCTTCCTCCGCTCCATCGGTCCCGAGCCTTGGAACACCGCCTATGTCCAGCCTTCCCGCCGGCCCACCGACGGGCGCTACGGCGAGAACCCCAACCGGCTCCAGCACTATTACCAGTTCCAGGTCATCATGAAGCCGTCCCCGGCCCATTTCCAGGAACTCTACCTGGGTTCGCTGGCCTTCCTGGGCTTCGACCTGCTGGAACACGATGTGCGCTTCGTCGAGGACAACTGGGAATCGCCGACGTTGGGCGCGTGGGGCCTGGGCTGGGAAGTGTGGTTGAACGGCATGGAAGTGACCCAGTTCACCTATTTCCAACAGGTCGGCGGCATCGATTGCCGCCCCGTCAGCGGCGAAATCACCTATGGGCTCGAACGCATCGCCATGTACCTGCAAGGCGTGTCCAGCGTGTTCGATTTGATCTGGGCGCGGGGGCCGCAGGGCGAGGTGACCTACGGCGATATCTACCACCAGAACGAGGTGGAGATGTCGGCCTTCAATTTCGAACACGCCGACACCGGCTTCCATTTCGACGCCTTCGACACCTACGAGCGCGAATGCAAGAAGCTGATCGCGCTCGACCTGCCCCTGCCCGCTTATGAAATGGTGTTGAAAGCCTCCCACGCCTTCAACCTGCTGGACGCCCGCCGCGCCATTTCCGTGACCGAGCGCCAGCGCTTCATCCTAAGGGTGCGCGATCTGGCCAAGGCCGTGGCCGAGGCCTATTACCAACGCCGGGAGAAACTCGGCTTCCCGCTGCTGAACGCTAGGAGCGCCAAAGATGACTGAGACCCGCGATTTGCTGTTTGAACTGGGCTCCGAGGAATTGCCGCCCAAATCCCTATCGAACCTGAGCCTGGCTTTGAAGGCCAATGTCGAGGCGGGGCTGGGCAAGGCGGGATTGTCGTATGGCGAAGTGCGGCCCTACGCCACGCCGCGCCGCTTGGCGCTCGTCATCCAGGGTTTGAGCGTGGCCCAGCCCGACCGCGAAGAAGAACGCCGCGGCCCCGCCGTCAACGCCGCCTACCAGCCCGACGGCTCGCCCAGCAAGGCGCTGCAAGGTTTCCTGAAAAGCTGCGGCGCGACCCCCGAGCAACTCATCACCCTCCGCACCGACAAGGGCGAATGGGTGGCGTTCCGCCAAACCGTGCAGGGCGGCTACACCGCCGATCTGATCCCCGATATCCTGCGGCAAGCCCTGGCCGGTTTGCCCATCGCCAAGCGGATGCGCTGGGGCGATGGCAGCGCCGAATTCGTAAGGCCGGTGCATTGGGCCGTGTTGCTGTTCGGACGGGAAATCATCGACACCGAAATCCTGGGCGTCCGCACCGGGCGGGAAAGCCGGGGCCACCGTTTCCACCATCCTTCGCGCCTGATCCTGGAAAAACCCGCCGACTACGCCGACACCCTGCTGGATCCCGGCCATGTGGTCGCCGAATTCGCCGCCCGCAAGCGGAAAATCCAGGCGCTGGCGGAAGAAGCCGCCGCCGGGGTCGGCGGCAAGGCCCATATCGAGCCGGATTTGCTGGACGAGGTCGCCGCCCTGGTGGAATGGCCGGTGCCGGTGCTGGGCGGCTTCGACGCCCGCTATCTGGCCCTGCCGCCGGAAGTCCTCATCACCACCATGCAGGCCAACCAGAAATATTTCCCGGTCAAGGACAAGCACGGCGGCTTGCTGCCCTATTTCATCACCTTCGCCAACGTGGTCAGCACCGCGCTGGACACGGTCAGGGCCGGTAACGAACGGGTGGTGCGCCCGCGCCTGTCCGACGCCGAATTCTTCTGGAACCAGGACCGCAAGCGCACGCTGGAAAGCCGCGCCGAAGAACTGGCCCAAATCACCTTCCAGAAAACCTTGGGTTCGATGCTGGCGAAAACCCAGCGGGTGCGATCCCTGGCCGCCTATATCGCCGGGAAGCTCGATACCGAAAGCGCCTGGGTGGAGCGCGCCGCCCTGCTCGCCAAGGCCGATTTGCTGACCAGCATGGTCGGCGAATTCCCGGAACTGCAAGGCACCATGGGCCGCTACTACGCCCTGGCCGAAGGCGAACCCGAGGATATCGCCGCCGCCATCGAGGAGCAATACCTGCCCAAGGTCTCGGGCGGTGCCCTGCCCGAGAGCCGCACCGGCTTGATGCTGGCCCTGGCCGAGAAGATCGACACCCTGACCGGCATTTTCAGCGCCGGCTTGATCCCGACCGGCGATAAAGACCCCTACGCCCTGCGCCGTGCCGCCCTGGGCGCGATCCGCATCCTGATCGAGGCCAAGCTGGATTTGGACGTGCCGGATTTGCTGGATTTCGCGCTGGACCAATTCAGCCACGACTTCGAGACCGAGCAGGCGCGGGAGAACGTCCACGGTTTCATGATCGAGCGTTTACGCGGTTATTTCCTGGACCGGGGCATCAAGCACGACGAATTCGAGGCGGTGCTGGCGGTATGGCCGTCGAGCCTGCTCGATTTCGAGCGGCGCTTGCAGGCCGTGCGCGAATTCCGCCGCCTGCCGGAAGCCGAAAGCCTCGCCGCCGCCAACAAACGCATCCGCAACATCCTGCGGAAGGCCGAGGAAGAAACCGCCGCCAGCGTGGACGACCACGTCCTGGCCGAACCCGCCGAGAAGCGCCTGCTGGAAGCCGCCCGCCTCGCCAAGGAGGACGTGCTGCCGCTGCTGCGCGGACGCGACTACACCGGGGCGCTGCGGCGTCTGGCCCAATTGCGGGAAACGGTGGACGCCTTCTTCGATGGCGTGATGGTGATGGCGGAAGATGCCGAATTGCGCCGCAACCGTTTGGGGCTGTTGGGCATCGTGGAGGGTTTGTTCTTGAATATCGCGGATATTTCCAAATTGCAGGGATAAGCTGCGAAAACCATGCTGCCTTTCGAATACCTCATCGAAAAGCGTCCTGTTTCTTTACAGACCAGGAATAGGGAAAACCTCCAAGCTTGGAAAACTTTCGTGCGCTGCGAAGTCGCCAAGGCTTGGAGGGACAAGCCTCCGATCGCAGCGATGACTTTAAGGTTCACGCTGGTTTATCTATGCGATGACTCGCCCGCCGATACCGATAACATCATCAAGCCCATCCAAGACGCTTTGGTGGGCTTAGTATTCAAAGATGATAATTTGATTTCTGATGTGGATAGCCATCGCCGCTTTATCAGCGAAGGGATCGACATTAGCGTCTTGCCACCGTTATTACAGCGGGGTGTAGCGAGCGGCCTGGAGTGCGTTTATATCAAAGTCAGCCTTGCCCAACCGTTGGAGATTTATCTATGAATACCACCGCGCAAGCCTTCCATCATGAGTATGAACAAATCCGGTCCCTAGCGGAACAGTATACCGAGGCGGGCTTCCAAGTATCGATTGAACCCGATACCGGCGCGATTCCCTTCGATCTTGGCGATTATCGACCGGATTTTATCGCTGTCAAAGGCGGGACCGGGATTATCGTCGAAGTCAAGCCGAGTTCGGCCCGGATTTCCGTGGAAAGATTCCACGCCTTGGCCGAAGAAGTGGCCAAGCATCCTGGCTGGCGTTTTATACTGGTCACGCCCGACGATGTGGAATCGGATTCCGTGCCGGGATTGGCGGCGGATTTACCCGCTTGGCAGAAACTTATCGAAGGTGTTGGCCGGTCCCGGCATTTGATCGATGCCGGGGAGCACGAACCCGCTTTGTTATATCTGTGGGGTATTTTCGAGGGTGGTTTGCGTAAACGCGCTGTGGAGGCGGCCATCCCCGTGGAAAGGTTTCCGGTGCGGCGGGCGGTCGACCATATGTATTCGCTGGGGGAAATCTCGGTGAAGGATTATGACTTGGTTTTGGCCGCGCTCGCGGCCCGGAACCGGCTGAGTCATGGCGCTATCGCCGGATCGGATAGCCAAATAGTCCACGCACGGCTTGCGGAGGATTTCGGCCTTCTGGTTTCCAGGTTATTGGAAACTTGGCGGCAACCGGCGCATTGAAACCGCCCTCGACTATCCCCACCCCACCCCAGCGCCAACCTATCCCTTCACATTCCCGGCATGGAGCCCACACTCCTTCTTGCCGGCATCTTCCCACCACCAACGCCCCTCGCGCTCGTGCTGGTTCGGCAGGATCGGACGGGTGCAGGGTTCGCAGCCGATGCTGACATAGCCCCGGCGGTGCAGTTCGTTGAACGGCACATCGTGGGCCTCGATGTAATCCCAGACCTGGGACGAGGACCAATTCGCCAACGGGTTGAACTTGACCAGCCGCCGTTCCGGTCCCGAGAAGGCGGCGTCGATCTCCACCTCGGCCAATTCCTGGCGGGTTTGGTTCTGGTCGCGGCGCTGGCCGGTGATCCAGGCGTCCAGGGTTTCCAGCTTGCGCCGCAGCGGGGCGACCTTGCGGATGCCGCAGCATTCGTGGTGGCCGTCCTTATAAAAACTGAACAGCCCCTTGTCCTTGACCATCTGCCAGAGGGCTTGGCAATCGGGGAACAGCACCTCCAGTCGGATGCTGGGATAGCGCTCGCGGACGGCTTCGATGAGGCGGTAGGTTTCGGGGTGGAGGCGGCCCGTGTCCAGGGTGAACACGGCGATGTCGGGCCGGATTTTATGGGCCATATCGACCAGCACCACATCTTCGGCACCGCTGAAGGACACGGCGATGTTGTCGAACAGGGAGAGCGCGGTCTTGAGGATGGTGCGGGGGTTCTTGCCGACCAGGTCGGCATGGAGGCTGGCGATGTCGGAAGTCTCGAAACTCATGGGCATCAATGGGCGGGATTGCAAAGGGGCTTACCTTACCATAAGGCGGGAAGCGGACAAATTCGTTTGTGCGCTATGGATATTCGGCACCCATCCATATCGGGGGGCGCGGCGGAATATGCCGGAGTACCGGCTATTCCGCACCATGGACTGCCACGCGGTGTATCTAAAGACTATTTGCGTATACAAGTAGCGACCGCCCGCCACAAGCCATCGCCAGCGCTGGGCGTAGCGCCCCAGGTGCCTTCAAATCGATTGATCGTCTTGGCATTGCCGATGGCTTCGTCGGTATAATTACCCTTCCAAAAATATTGCTTCCCATTTAGTTCACCGCTGCGATAAACCTGGGTTAGGCTGCACGTATGGTCATTGCAATTGCCGTCTAGCAACGATTTGCCATAGCGATCCGTATATTCGCCATCGATTTCCCAACCGACCCCGGCTTTGCCCTTCCAAAATACATTCCAAGTAAACCTGCCCTTATTATTACTACCGAACGTCGACCAGCTGCCATCGTAGTCGCAAATCCATATCTCAGCCTGTACCGGAAGCGCCAACATTAAGCCCAGCAGCATCGTTATACTCGCTAATTTTTTTCGCATAATGATTTCCCTCATCGATCATATAATCGTAACTTATTTATATTACCCAACTTGTGACCAGGCGTTATCACAGCGCGCAACACCATCGAGCTTAGCACAAGTCCTAATGCCCACCAGGCTTGCCAAGCTGGTTTTTTCCATGCCTTGGCCCGCGTAGGGAAGAGTGACGTATTCCGCCGAAGTACCGGCCATTCCGCCCTACGGGCTACGGGCCAAATCAGTTGCCCGCTGTTTTTGGCTTTGCTTATTTTTCTAAAAAAGCCTATTCTGCGAAGGGGATATGGGTTTTCCATGTCTCCTTATTTTTCAAGGAACCCCACATGAAATTCAAAACCGCGATCAGGTTGTTATTGGTTTCCCTGCTGGCCTCCGCCAGCGCCGTCCACGCGGCGGGCGGCCCGATGAACGAAGACCTGTCGGCCATCGCCCCCTACGCCCAGAAAGCGCTGGACGCGGGCAAGCAAGGCGATTCCGCTGCGTTCGTCAAAGCCAGCCAAGACGCCTTGATCCAGGCCCAATCCAAGCCTTTTTCCGCCGCCACCCAAAGGATGGTGAGACAGCTGAAATCCGCCGTCACTTTGGGCAAGGAAGGCAAGGTCGACGAGGGTATGAAGGCGGTCGAGGAAGCCATGACCGATATGAAGAAGATCGGCGGTTAATAATTAGCCAAGGGCTTTCGCCGGGCGGGAGTCCGACGTTAGTCAGGGAATATGAAAAAGCGCGTGTGGTTTTGGAGCCATGCGTGCTTTTTTTGTTTTTGATACCGTAGGTCAGAATACACCGGGGTACCGGTTATTGTACCCTATGAACTGCAAGATAATCAACGATATTCTCCGGGATTTCGAGGGGGTCTGAAGTATCGCAAGAAGACTACTTGGATTATTGCCCATAGTGGCCTTTAGTAATCATCTATTTCAAAATGGAGATTGCAATGCCTTGATACGCCAATCAAATCAGGGTATAGAGAAGAATTATTAATATTTTCCTTACTATTCAATAGCCTAAGAAAACCATCGCGATCATCGCCAGGTATAATTAGTTTTATCAGCACATATTCATTACCATCTACATCTTTATAACACCGCTTGACAAGCTCATTCAGGCAAACACCGTTTGGTACATATGTAAAAAGACCACTTTGAGCGGCTAATCTTTTGTTTCCATTGTAACTTGGTTCAAATAACTCTACCTTTGACTCGCCAACCTTTAGCTTGTCAAGCTTTGTTTTATCAATGGCGTAAACAACACGCTCACCTTGTGAGGAATCAGGGTCTTTTTTAGGTTCAAAAGCAAAAAAAGCAGCAATAAGGGGCGAAGTTGTCCAATCTAATAAAGGCGTACCCAGTCCATAGTGTTGTCCTAAAGCCCACACCTCATTTTTTATGTTTATAAATGACTTGAAAAATTCAGGACGATCATCATGCATTCCTTGAATACTTTTTTTAAATCTCTCTAGGTGAGCTTCTATTTCCTCATCCGTAACAAATAGATCGGAAAACACAGAATACCTATCTTCTTCAATTAAGTCTTCGCCAATATCTCCACCACCTTTAAAAACAGCCATAGCTTTACTTAACCAGCCCTTTCAAACTGAAATAACCGATAGTATTATCGGCGCTCAACATACCAACACCAATAGTCGAGATCAATGCTAGAGCTATTCCGCCAGAAAATGCCCCTGTCCTGCCTGCTGCACGGCCTACTGGAACGCTGCTTTGCGGCGGAGAGGCTGGACAGGATTTTCCTGGAGAACGCGAAGGAGCAATACACGCGGGAAATCCTATTTTCGACGGTGTGCGACCTCATGCTGAGCGTGGTCCTCAAGGTCCATCCCTCGATCAACGCGGCCTACCAGAAACACCCGGAACCCCTGGGGGTAACGGTATCCGCGCTCTACGAGAAACTCAAGGGCGTTGAATTATCCGTGTCCCAAGCCCTGCTGCGCGATACCTCGGAAGACCTGTCGGATATTCTCGATGCCCTGGGTTTCACCCCCGAACCCTGGTTGCCGGGTTATCCGGTCCGCCTCCTCGACGGCAACTGTCTGGCGGCGAGCGAGAAACGCCTCGCCGTCCACCGCGAGGTCGGCGGTGCCGCGTTGCCGGGCAAGTCGCTGGTGGTGTTCGACCCGGAGCGCCGCCTGATGCGGGACGTGTTCCCTTGCGAGGACGGACATGCCCAGGAGCGCCGCCTGCTCGACGCCGTGGCCGGTATCCCCAAGGCCGGCGAACTGTGGATCGCCGACCGCAACTTCTGCACCGTGGGATTCCTCGACCGGCTCCAGGGCCGGAACGCCCACGCCTTGATGCGCTTGCACCTGAACCTGCCGCTGACCGAGGAAACCCTGTTTTCCCAGGCCGGGGAACAGGGCGGCGGGCGGCTTTTGGAAAAGCGGGTCGGCGTGGCCGGGCGGCCCTATCGCCTCGTCCGCGTCGAACTCGAACAACCCACCCGCGACGGCGATGCCTTCGTCGATATCCTGACCGACCTCCCGGCGGACATACCCGCCGCCACCGTCGCCGACCTCTACCGCAGGCGCTGGACCCTGGAAACCGCGTTCCAACACGTCGAAAAACATTTCAAGTCCGAGATCGAAACCCTGGCCTATCCCAAGGCCGCCCTGTTCGGATTCGCCCTGGCCCTGGTCGCCTATAACCTCTTCTCGGTCATGATCTCGGCGCTGGACTGCGCCCATGGAAAACCCGTGTCCAAGGATATCTCCGGGTATTATCTCTCCCACGAGATCGCCGCCACTTTCCTCGCGCTCATCCAACTCAGCGGGGTCGGCGACTGGCTGTTCGTCTCCGAACAAACCCCGGCGGAATTCGCCGCGTGGCTGCGCGAAACCGCCCGGAACATCCCGTTGCGTACCCTCAAAAAGCATCCGCGCGGCCCGAAAAAGCCCATCGACAAACCGCCCTACGACCCGAAACAGCCACATGTCTCGACATATCAATTACTTAGGAAGAAGAAGTAGTCACTTTGAAAGGGCTGCTTTACTTAACTTAATAAACCTTTTATTAACCCCAGCAAGATGCCTAGTTAAAGTTGGAATTAACTCCCAACTAGAATCACATTGACCACGAAATATAAAATTCGATGACTCCTTGAGGGAATTAGATAGCTCTAAATAATCACCCCAAGAGTCCAGCTTATGCTCTAAAAATCCATTCCTTGATGGAAGAAACTCGTCAATATTTAAATTCTTTTTAAGATTTTCCATATAACCCCCTAGTTTAAACTTGAAGCGCCCATCTCATGAGATGGGCACAAAACATGCCCACCCCATCGCTTATAACCTACTGACAAGCCTCACAAGTCGGATCATCCAACGAACACACCTTGGCCCCCTCCGCCGGCCTAATATCCGAAGCCGGTTCCATCAGCAACGCGCCCTCCCCGCTTTTCACCGCGTTCAGCTTGCCATCGAACGCCGTGCTTTTCTCGACATGGGTGGCTCCCAGCGTCCTCAGGTAATACGTGGTCTTGAGGCCGCGAATCCAGGCCAGCTTATAGAGGTTATCCAGTTTCTTGCCGGAAGGCTCGGCCATGTACAGGTTCAAGGATTGCGCCTGGTCGATCCACTTCTGCCGCCGCGAACCGGCCTCGATCAACCAACGGGCGTCCAATTCGAACGCGGTCGCATACATCCGCTTCACCGCCTCCGGCACCCGCTCGATCTTCTGCACGCTGCCGTCGTAATACTTGAGATCGTTGATCATCACCGCGTCCCACAGGCCGTGCCGCTTCAACTCGGCCACCAGGTACGGATTGACCACGGTGAATTCGCCCGACAGGTTCGACTTCACGAACAGGTTCTGATAGGTCGGCTCGATGGACTGCGACACCCCGCAGATATTGGAAATGGTCGCGGTCGGCGCGATGGCCATGGTGTTGCTGTTCCGCATCCCGACCGTCTTCACCCGCTCGCGCAAGGCGTCCCAATCCAGCGTGGCCGAGCGGTCCATTTGCAGATAACCGCCCCGCGCCTCCTCCACCAGCGCGATGGAATCGATGGGCAAAATCCCCCGGCTCCACAACGACCCCTCGAAGCTGGAATAACGGCCCCGCTCCTCGGCCAGATCGGTGGACGCCTTGATGGCGTGATAGCTCACCAATTCCATGCCGCGGTCGGCGAACTCCACCGCTTCCGGCGAGGCGTAGGCGATGCCCAGTTTATACAGCGCGTCCTGGAAACCCATGATGCCCAGTCCCACCGGGCGGTGGCGCACGTTGGAGCGGCGGGCTTGCGGCACGCTGTAATAATTGATGTCGATGACGTTATCGAGCATCCGCATGGCGGTGGAGATGGTTTGTTCCAGTTTGGGAGTATCGATTTCGCCGGATTCTGTGATATGCGAGGCGAGATTTATCGATCCTAAGTTACAAACGGCTATCTCATTTTCGTTAGTATGCAAAGCTATTTCAGTGCAAAGATTAGAACTATGCACCATTCCTACGTGCCTATTGCTATAACGCAAATTGCACGGGTCTTTGAACGTGATCCAAGGATGCCCCGTCTCGAACAGCATCGACAGCATCTTGCGCCACAACTGCGCGGCGGGCAGGCGCTTGAACAGGGCGATTTCGCCCCGGTCCACCTTGGCTTCGTAGTCGGTATAGCGTTTCTCAAAATCCGCGCCGGTCAGGTCGTGGAGGTCGGGGGTATCGCTGGGGCTGAACAAGGTCCACTGGCCTTCTTCCGCCACCCGCTTCATGAACAAATCCGGCACCCAGTTGGCGGTGTTCATGTCGTGGGTACGGCGGCGGTCGTCGCCGGTGTTCTTGCGGAGGTCGAGGAATTCTTCGATATCGAGGTGCCAGGTTTCGAGATAGGCGCAGACCGCGCCCAACCGCTTCCCGCCGTTATGGGCCAGGGCGGCGGCGGTCATATAGGATTCGTCGCCCTCGACCTTCAAGTCGATCACGAAGGGGCAAGGAGCCATCGGCTCCACTTTGCGGACCCGGCTGAATACGCAGCCTTGGTAGACGATCCAATTGCGTTTGGCGATGGCGCGGCAATCCACCAGTTCGGCGATTTCCGGCACGGCGGGAATCCGCAGGTCGTAGGCTTTGGTCACGCCGCTGAAGGCGATTTCCGAACCATCGGAACGACGGGCGGTATGGGCATTCTCGCGCTCCCGGTATTGCCCGGCGGCGGGGATGCCCATCCGCAGCAATTGATAGCGCAAGCCTTCCACCAAAGCGTGCGAGGTATTGGTGAAATAGATTTCCTTGCCCCGGCTGACACCACCATCGGTTTCCAGCAAACCCTTGATCAAGGCGCGGGCCTGGGGCAAAGGCAGATGGCTGAAACGGCGGCTGATGCGCTTACGGCCTTGGGCGTCGTAGAGGTCGTCGCGGGTGAACGGCAGGGTCGGAGCGCCAGCACCGACGATCCGGCCCGTGGTGCCATCCCGCACCGCGCCGGACCCGGTGGACCAGTGAATCTGGCCGTAAGTCTCGCCGCGACCATTTTCCCAGTAATGGACGCCGCGCCGCGCCAGATAAAGACGGACGAATTCCATATGTTCATCCCGCTCGGGATTACCGGAAACGCCCCATTCCTTACCATCCCCCGACATATGGCCGTCGCCCAGCAAAATGCCGTAGAGCCGGGCGTCGTCCTCGGTGAAGCCGTCCACCGGCAGCACTTCGGCGGGAATCACCTGCCCCACGTAATCGCCCTTGCGTAATTCACCGGCATCGATCCAAGCGGGACCAATCTTGCCCTTATCCAGCCAAGCCAGGGTGCGGGCGGCGGCTTGCTCCATCGGCACCCCGCGAATCGCCCAGAACGGATGTCCAGCGGTCACCCGCAAGGGTTCGACGCTGTGTTTTACATCCAAGCTGACCATCGGGTCGCGTTGGTTGTAAACCATCTTGTCGGTGACTTCCCGGTAGGTACCACTGATGCCCAGCACCAAATCGCCGATTTCGATATCACGGATGGCTTTGATACCGTCTGCAGAGAATATGGGAGTCTCGGGAGAGAAACATTGATTGACCGCGACCGCTGTATCGTTCGCCACCTTCAGGAACGGCACCACCCCCTGCGATTTCCCATTCGTCCCCTTGATATGCGCCCCCAAACCCCGCACGCGGGTCCAGTCGTTGCCCAGGCCACCGGCATATTTGGAGAGCAAGGCATTGTCCTTGATGGCCCCATAGATGCCTTCCAGGTCGTCCGGCACCGTGGTCAGGTAGCAGGACGACAACTGCGGGCGCAGCGTGCCCGAGTTGAACAAGGTCGGGGTCGAACTCATGAAATCGAAGCTCGACAGCAGGCGGTAGAACTCGATGGCCTTGGCCTCGCGGTCGATCTCGTTCAGAGCCAAACCCATGGCGACGCGCATGAAGAAGGCTTGCGGCAACTCGAAGCGGGTATTGCCGTGGTGGATGAAATAGCGGTCGTACAGGGTTTGCAGCCCCAGGTAGTTGAACAGCAGGTCGCGCTCCGGCTGGAGCGCCGCGCCCAGGCGGCCTAGGTCGTAGCGGGTCAATTCCGGCGACAAGAGTTCCAATTCCGCGCCGCGCTTGATGAAGTCGGCGAAATACTCCGGGTAGCGTTCCGCCATCTCGTCCTGGGTGGCCTCGGGCGCGCCCTGGCCCAGGAAACCCAAAGCCTCGCGGCGCAAGGTGTCGAGCAACAGCCGCGCCGTGACGTAGGAATAATTCGGCTCCTGCTCGATGCGGGTCCGCGCCGCCATCAACAAAGCGGCGGCCACGTCCTTTTCCGGTACGCCGTCGAACAGGTTGCGGCGGGTCTCCTCCAGGATCCAGCCGCCATCGACATCGGCCAGTCCACGGCAGGCTTCATCGACGATGCGGCCCAGGCGCACGCTATCCAGCGGCTTCTGACGGCCATCGGCCAGGGTGACGCGCAAGGCATCCCCTGCGGGCGGCTGTTCGTTGGACTTCTCGGCGCGGAGCCGGGCGTGTTCCTCGCGGTACAGCACATAGGCGCGGGCCACCTTGTGATGCTCGCCGCGCATCAAGGCCAATTCGACCTGGTCCTGGATATCCTCGATATGGAGGGTGCCGCTGGACGGATGACGCCGCGACAAGGCGGCGACCACCTGGGCGGTGAGGTCTTCCACCACTTCGTGGATGCGGCGGCTGGCGGCGGCGCTACCGCCCTCGACCGCGAGGAAAGCCTTGGTGATGGCGACGCCGATCTTGCCGGGGTCGAATTGGGTCACTTTGCCATTGCGGCGGATGACGCGCATCCCGCCGGGGCTGTCGGCGTGGGGTTCGGGAGTGTTGACGGGCATTTCGGGCGGGAGGGCATGGGCGGAAGGATGGTTCAGGCGGGTTTCGGACGGCATGGACGACTCCTGGGTCTTATTAAGGGTCGCCACTATAGAGTGTGGTAAAACCCGGAGTCAAGCACCATATCCTGTGGTCTATTGCGCGGAAAAATCCATATCCGCCCATTCCCCGGCAGCCGGCGGCGTCCGGGGGGCCATGCCCGATGGCCCCCCGGATCGATACCCAGGCAGCGGGGCCGGGGCTTAGTTCTGGGTGTAGATGGGCACCAAATCGATATCGATGCGCCGGTTCTCGGCCCGCCCCGACGCGGTGCTGTTATCGCCTTCGGGCTGGTACTGGCCATGGCCGGCCGCCGTCATCCGGCTGGGATCGATGCCCTTGCGTTGCAGGTATTCGACCACGCCGGCGGCACGGGCGGAGGAGAGTTCCCAATTGGTTTTGTACTTGCCCTTGAGGTGGTGGCCGACGGGCACATCGTCGGTATAGCCTTCGACTTCGATGCGATGGTCGGTGGCCTGCTGGAGGGTGGGTGCCAGCTTGTCGAGCAAGGCCCGCCCTTCCCGGCTGAGGTCGGCCCGGCCGGAAGGATAGAGGATGCTGTCCTCGATGGTGATCCGCAGCCGGTCCTTGAGTTGTTGTATTTGCACCTGATCCGACTGTAGCTCCGATTCGAGCTGTTGGTTCAGCTGGTGTTCGCGGTCGTAGGTTTGTTGCATCACGCAAGCGCCGAGGAGTAGGGACGCAAGCAATACGGCTGGCAAACGCATAGGGTGGCTCCTGTGTCAGTAGTGATTGGGCCGGAAGGCCATGGGGCCCCCGCCATTCCCCGCCGGACGCGGGCACGCGCCTTCGGAGCGGCAGAGGCCGCGTTATGTTATCGTTGCGACGGATAAAAGTCGGCCAGCGGGCGGGATTCGCAACCCCCTGCCGCCCGCGACGGGACCGATGGCATCCATCGCCGACCGCCCCCCATCGAAAAATAGAAACAAGGCTTCCACGCGGGCCGCTTCCGCCATGCTCCGGGATCGATCCCACGGCGAACGGCCCCACCCCGCAACGGAAGCCACGACAACAATAAGAAAACCGCTATGCAAACCCTGAGCGAATGGACCCACGATTGGATTAAGAAAGTGCTGCCCAATACCCAGGCGATTTCACTCGCGCTGCTGCTGGCCCTGGGCTTCGGGCTGGTGATCGGGCTGGGCAAGATGCTGATGCCGGTGTTCGCCGCCGGCGTGATCGCCTATCTCCTGGAGGGCATCGTCAAGGCGGGCGAGCGCCGCAAGCTGCCGCGGCTGGCCGCCGTGCTGGTGGTCTACCTGCTGTTCCTGGCCTTCGTGCTGTTCCTGCTGGTGGCGCTGCTGCCCCTGCTCTACCAGCAAAGCATGCAATTCATCACCCAGCTTCCGGCCTGGGCCAACAGCGCCCAAACCTTGATCATGGAACTGCCGCAACGCTATCCCGGCTTCATCACCGAGACGCAGCTGGTCGAGATTACCGCCACCATGCGCAAAGATTTGCTGAGCTGGGGCCAATCGATGCTGACCTACTCCTATTCCTCCCTGGTCAGCATCATCACCTTGACCGTCTACCTGATCCTGATGCCGTTCCTGGTGTTCTTCTTCCTCAAGGACAAGGAGCGCATCCTGGCCTGGTTCATCCAATACCTGCCCAGGGACCGCCACCTATCGGGCAAGGTCTGGGACGAGGTGGACATGCAGATCGGGAACTATGTGCGCGGCAAGTTCATCGAGGTGTTGGCGCTGTTGATCGCGAGCCTCGCCACCTTCGCCCTGATGGGGCTGAACTATCCGCTGTTGCTGGCGGTGTTGATCGGGCTGTCGGCCATCATCCCCTATGTGGGCGCGACCCTGGTGACTTTCCCGGTGGTGATCGTGGCCTTCTTCCAATGGGGCATGGGCGACGAATTCTGGTATTTGATCCTGGCCTATTCCATCATCCAGGCTCTGGACGCGGTGGTGTTGATCCCTTTGCTGTTCTCGGAAGTGGTGAACCTGCATCCGGTGGCGATCATCGTCGCCATCCTGTTCTTCGGGGGGATTTGGGGGTTTTGGGGGGTGTTCTTCGCGATTCCCTTGGCGACCCTGGTCAAGGCCGTGCTGAACGCCTGGCCGCGTTTGGGGGAAGAGGAGGATGCGGGCACGGCAACGGCCAGCCCGGAGATTCCAGCGGCGATGTTGAAGGGGCCGGATGCCTGGGTGGGGCGGCAGCGGCATTGAGGCGGGGGTTATCGAACACGGCGGCGGAGACTTTGCGCCGGGGCATTCCCGGTCCTCACCGCCAAATCCGACGGCTACGCGATAGCCCGATCCCGGCGAAACCCAAGGTTCTGAAACTGCCCAAGCAATCCCCGCCCAATAAAAGCCTCCGGGGCGCGAAGCTCCGGGGGCAGTCAAGCCGCCCTATGCGCCTCGGCGTAAATCCGCAACGCCACCGCCATCAACCGCTCGGCATCCTCGCCCTGGCTACGGAACCACGCCAAGGTATCGGCATCGATGGGCACCGCAACCCTCGATTGCGGCGCATCCGGCAAACGCAGCCGCGCCGTAGCGAAAAACTCCTCGGGCAAGGCCGGAATATCGGAAGTATCAATATCCGCATCGGTCATCGCGTCTATCCTAGACCAATCGGTTTTTGAGATATCGCTCATAACAAACCCGCTCATGCGAAAGCGCTTTACGCAAAGAAACCACCCGGATAGTGGTATCGTCAGGTTCGGTATAAACCACGACCCCACCCTACCATCCAAGCATCCGATTCCGACCCACCTATCCTCGCCATAATCTTCCCGCCGGTCGAGTCCCACACACATCGGCGCATCGAAAATCCGCGAGGCATCGGCAAAATCGAAACCGTGCTTGGCGATATTGATACTGTTCTTGTGGTCATCCCACTCGAAATTCATAGCCAAGTTCACTTCCGCGACCGCCCCACCAGATAAACCTCCGGGCTCCGGTCGCGCGAAGCCTTGGGTTTCCTGACCGTGACCTTGGCGAAAACCTCCCGCGCCGCCTTGACATAGGCGTCGAAATCCGGTCCCTGGAACAGCTTCACCACGAAACCGCCGCCGGGTTTCAGGAGTTCGCGGGCGGTGTCGAGCGCCAGCTCGGCCAGAACCATGGAGCGGGACTGGTCCACGGCACGGGCGCCGGTGGTGTTGGGGGCCATGTCGGACAGCACCACGTCGGCCAGTTGCCCGGATAGCTCGGCCCCGAGCTGGGCCAACACCGCCTCCTCGCGGAAATCGCCCTGGATGAACACCACCCCCGGCATCGCTTCCACGGGCAGGAGGTCGAGGGCTATAATTTTGCCGCTTTTGCCGATCCGCTCCGCCGCGTACTGCGACCAGCCGCCGGGGGCCGCGCCCAGGTCGATCACCGCCATGCCGGGCTTGAACAAGCGCTCCCGCTCGTCCAATTCCTTCAGCTTGAACACCGCCCGCGACCGATAACCCTGGGCCTGGGCCAGCTTCACATATTCGTCGGAAAAATGCTCGGACAACCAGCGTCCGCTGCTACGGCTACGCGCCATGGCGGCACCTGCCATCGTTTGAATCGTACATCGAGGATCACAACTTGAAATCGGATTTGAAGAAATTCCTGAAAGCCAAGGCCCACGCCCTGAAACCCGTGGTCATCACCGGCCACAACGGCATCACCCCGCCGGTGCTAAATGAAATCAACCTGGCCCTGGACCACCACGAACTCATCAAGGTGCGGGTGAACGCCGCCGACCGGGAGGAGCGGCAAATCATGGTGTCGGGGATATTGGAACAGACCGGCGCGGCCCTGATCCAGGCCGTCGGCCATGTGATCGTGCTGTACCGGAAGAATCCCGGCAAGCCCTGAGGGCACCGCCCCCGGCCCGTCATGGGCCGTGGAACCGGCCCAGTTCCTCCTGCAACGCCAAGCGGGTCGCGGCGTACAACTCCCGGAACCGCGACAACACCGCGCCGGAAGCTTCCCACCGGCCCGCACGGGCGTCGTTTTCCACCGCCAGGCAGGTTTCCGCCAATTGTACCGCCCCCACCTGGGCACTGGTGGATTTGAGATTATGCGCCGCGAACCGGACCGCTTCGGCATCGCCCGCCGCCCAGCCCCGTTCCAAGTCGCGCAGGAGGGTCTGCGAATTCTCCAGATAAAGCGCGACGATCCGGCGGACGAAGCTCTCCCCCCCGCTAGCCCGCATCCCCCGCAACCTGAGCAAAGCCGCCGCGTCCACCAAACCGTCCCCCCGCATCCTTGCGACCGCCGGGCTTTCCTCCGGAAACTCCCTCCCCGGCGGCGGGGACGGCGGAATCCATTTTTCGAGCATCCGGTACAACCCTTCGGCCGTGAACGGCTTGGCCAGATAGTCATCCATGCCCATGGCGAGGCAATGTTCGCGGTCGCCCTCGACCGCGTTCGCCGTGATCGCGACGACCGGAAAGCCCGGCAAACGGCCCTCGGCCTGGCGGCGGCGGATTTCCATGGTCGCGGCGTAGCCGTCCATTTCGGGCATCATGCAATCCATCAAGACCACATCGTAAACGCCCCGTTCGAGCGCGGCGAGCGCCTCCAGGCCGTTCCCGGCCACATCGACCGCGCAGCCGAACTTTTCCAGCATGGTCAAGGCGACCTCCTTGTTGATCTGGTTGTCCTCGGCCAACAGGATACGGGCATCGAGCCGCGGCATCGGCACCGTCCGGTATCCCGGCACCTTGCGGACCGAGTGGGGCGAGGCGACCGGTTCGGTCGCGAGCGCCTGGACCAGACTACGGCGCAGGCCACCCTTGCGGATGGGCTTGCAAAGATAGGCGGCGAAGCCGATCCGGCGCGCCTCCGCCGCCTCCCCTTGGCGCGTGGCCGAACTCAGCATCACCAACGGCAGCGCGGCCAGGGCGGGATGGGCCTTGATATAACGCCCCAGTTCGAGGCCATTCATCTTCGGCATGACCATATCGACCATGGCCAAATCGAAGGGATGCCCGGTTCCGGCGGCTTCCCGCAAAAGATCGATGGCCTGGAAACCGTCGGCGGCCAAACCCGCCTCCATGCCCCAGGACTCGACATAGCGCCCCAGGATATCCCGGTGGGTCGCGTTGTCCTCGGCGATCAACACCCGCCGCCCCTGCAACTCCATGGGCTGGGCCGGGGCGCCCGCCCCGGCGGGGTCGGCGCGGACCAGGGGCACGGTGAACCCGAAGGCGGCACCCCGCCCCAGGCGGCTTTCGACCTCGACCTTCCCGCCCATGAGTTCCACCAATTGCTTGCATATGGTGAGTCCCAACCCCGTGCCGCCGTACCGCCGCGTGGTGGAACCATCCGCCTGGGTGAACGCCTGGAACAAGCGCGGCAGCACGTCCTCGGCGATCCCGACCCCCGTGTCGCTCACCACGAAACGGATCGGCAACAGGTCGGCTCCGGCCTTCCCGTCCGGCCCGTCCGCGCAAGCCGCCTCGATGACCACCTCGCCCCGCTCGGTGAACTTCAAGGCGTTGCCGATCAGGTTGCTGAGCACCTGCCGCAACCGGGTGGGATCGCCCACCATCCGCTCGGGCAGGTCGGGGGCGATCCGGCAAATCAGCTCCAGCGCCTTGTTCTCGGCGCGTTCGGCGAACAGCTCGGCCACTTCCTCGACCAGAACGGGCAGGTCGAAGACCACCCGCTCCAGTTCCAAGCGGCCCGCCTCGATCTTGGAGAAATCGAGAATGTCGTTGATGATGGACAGAAGGCTTTCGCCGGACTTATGGATGATCTCCGCGTTGCGCCGCTGGGTATCGGTCAACTCGGTGTCGAGCAGGAGTTCGGTCATCCCCAGGATGCCATTCATCGGCGTGCGGATTTCATGGCTCATATTGGCCAGGAACTGGGATTTGGCGATATTGGCGGCTTCCGCCGCCTCCTTGGCGATCCGCAGGTCGGCGGTGCGGTTATCCACCTCCCGTTCCAGGTTGACGCGGTGAGCAGCCAACAACTGGTCGCGCTCCTGGATTTGATCCAGCATCCGGTTGAAGTCCTCGACCAGTATCCCCAGCTCGTCCTCGCCCTGTTTCGGCACCCTGAGCGAATATTCGCCGGTCAGGGTGATGTTGCGGGTGGTTTCCACCAGACGGTCGATGGGCTCGGTGATCTGCCGCCGCAGCCGGAAAATCAAGGCCAAGGCCGTGCCGAAGGAACCCGCCGTGGCCAGGGCCAACACCCCCAATTGCTGGACCAGGCTGAGCCACATGTCCACCAGGCTAGCGCGGACCCGGACCGAACCTATCGCCTCACCGCCCAGGGTGATCTGCCGCTCCAGGTCCAGCTCCGGCGACAGCCAGCCGCCACTGAGCGGCTCCAGCGCGCCCAGGGCGGCGGCGACCGTGACGATGGCCGGTCCCGGCGACACCGGGGCATGGTCGTAGCGGGCGAATTCCCGGCCCTCGCGGTCCAGTATCCAGGCGCTCACGATATTGGGCTTGGCGCTCAGGGCGCGCAGGGTTTCGGCCGCGCCATGGGAATCCTGGAACGACAGCACCGCCTGGCTATTGGCGGCGATCACCTCGGCCAGGGTCGTGACTTCCTGGCGGGTGGCCTGCCGCTCGCGCTGCACCACGATGACCGCGAAGGTGCAGAACACCAGGGTCAAGGCGATGGCCGTGGACAAAACCACGATGCTCCGGATTTTCGCGGCGATGGAGACGGATCGGGGCATGCTCAAAACTCTCCGATGACATAACGTGTGCGCTTGGGCCGCCGGGCCGATGCCACGGCGGCCGGATATTCAATTTTTTTGCCGGGACCGGTCGGCACCCACCCGGATATTTTTCATCCGCATGGCGGCCCCCCGTCCCTTCAAAACCGCCAGTCCAGCTGCAAATAAACGCTCCTGGGAATCTGGGTCGGCTTCGGCCCGAAGCCTTCCTGGATGAATTCGACATGGCGGTTTTCGAGCAGATTCTGTCCCACCAAGGCCAGCCCCACTTCCTTCCAGGGTTTCCAGGCCAAGCGGGCGTCCAGGGTGGCATAGGCATCGACCGGCTGGGCCATGCGCAGGTCGGGGAAGCCCGCGGTGATCCGGTCGACGTAGCGGAACCAGAGATCGAGCGAGACATCGCGCGGCAAGGCCACGCCGGAGCGCAACGTCAGCTGCTGTTGCGGGCTGCTCTGGGCTATCGCGGGCGGGCCATAGGGATCGGAACCACGCAGGTCCAGCTTGAGGAAGGTATATCCGAGCTGCACTTGCCAAAAATCCATGGGCTTCCAGTCCAACGCCAATTCCGCGCCATAGGATTCGCCCCCGTATTGGTTGGCGAACACTTCGTCGTTTTCGATGACGCCCTTGGCGAAATTCGGCGCGACGCGGGTGGTGGTGGAGCGGATCCGGTCGTAGTTGTTGTAGAACAGCGCCAGATCGGCGGTGAACGAGGGATCGGGCAGGAAGCGATACCCCAGTTCATAGGCCATCAGCACCTCGGCTTGCATATGATGATTGCCCAGGGTCCGCACCACGATGGGCAACCCGAAGGTTTCCGGCACCCCCGGCTCCACCAAGATCGTGATCCTGCCGTCGTTTTCGGCCCGGGTGGGAATCCTGACCGCGCGCGAAACCGCCCCCCACAGGGTATGCCGATCGTTGGGGGTCCAGGCCAAGCGGATATTCGGTTGTCCCTCGAAGCCAGTGAATTCGTTATGTTCGAATTTGGAGCCGAGGGTCAGCTTGAGTTCGCGCCCGGCCAGGGCGACCTCGTCCTGGACGAAGGCGCTGAAAAGCTGGCGGTCCTGGCTGGGGGAGCAGAAATAGACCGGGAACTGGTTGGAGAAACGGTCATGGTTCAGGCGGTAGCCCAATCCCCACACCACATCGTGCCCCTCCGCCGGAACGAAGCGATGTTGCAGTTCGAGATCGTACATATCCCGCTCCTGCACCACATAGCTTTCACTACGATAGGCATGGTCGTAATAGGCCTGGACGGTGATTTCGGAATCCGGCGCCAACGGCTTGCGCCAGCGGCCCAAGAGGTTGAATCCGGACATCCTCCCATAGTCCTGTCCATAGACCATCCTGGCGGGGTCCAGGCCGGGCTGGGAGATACGCTGATCGATATCCCCGGCATAGGCGTCCCCTTGCAGGGTGGCACCGCCGCCGTCCTCGGATTTGCGGTCCACGCGGAACCCGGCCTGCCCGCGGTTCCATTGGTCGCCGCTATCGGTCCCCTCGATGGTGGTGAAGCTGGCGCGGTTGAAGCCCTTGCCGTAGACCCGGCCATAGGTTCCTTCGCCCAATTTGCCCCCGTAACGGACCGCGCCGAAGCCCTGCTCGATGGACCCCCCGCCCAGGCTGAGCAAACCGCCCTGGGTGTCCCCGGCCTCCTTGGTCATGATATTGATGACGCCGTTCACGGCGTTCGCGCCCCACAAGGTCGCCCCCGGTCCCCGGATCACCTCGATGCGCTCGACATCCTCCAGCATCACATCCTGCATATCCCAATAAACCCCTGAAAAAGAAGGGGAATAGACCGTCCGGCCATCGATCAACACCAACAGTTTGTTGGCGAAGCGTCCGTTGAAACCGCGGGCTGAGACCGCCCATTTGTTGGAATCGATACGGGCCACCTCCAGGCCGGGCACCATCCGCAGGATGTCCGGCAGGCTGGTCGCGCCACTGCGGCGGATATCCTCCTGGCGCACCACGAAAATAGCGGCGGGGGACTGGGATTGGCGCTGGGGTTTTTTGCCGACGCTGGTGACTTCGAGCTTTATCAACTGTTCCAAGCTCATGTCCAAAAGCTCGCTGGTCTCCACCGCAGACGAGGTGCCGCCCGACAACGTCAACGCGAAGGGCAGCGCAAAAACCAGCGTCCTCTTGCAGATCAATTTCATATCGCCCAAGAACTCCCCCATCCCCCGGCGGATAGGCGGTGCGCCTCCCGCCCGCGGAAGCGATTGCCTGGAATCGGAACCCAGGCACGGCGCTTTCCGCGCCAAGGCGGCGAGGCCAAGGCAATCCGTCCTCCATAATAGCCGGACTGGCGGCTTTTGCTTAGCGGACATCTTTGGCCAACTTGAGCATCTGGGCGCTCAGCGAGAGGTTGGCATCGCGGGCGGCGGTGAGGTTGATACTGAAACTGACGCCATTGGGTTCCACCTCGAACACGACCATCACCCCCTTCCGCCAGGCATCCGGGCTTTCGCTCACCGTGAGGACGGGCGCGGACGCCAAGATGTCTATCCAATGGGCAAGCTGTTTGGAATCTGGGAAATTGAGATAGGCGAGTTGGCAGCCACGGGCCGCTTCCGGGGTGGCCGGATAGGTGATCTTCAAGGGCTTGTCGTGGAGCTTTTTCCCCGCCAAGGCATCCAAATCCTCCCCGAACCGGTTTTCACCCAAGATGCAGAAATCGAACGCCTCGTCGGGCAGGACGGGCCAAACCGTGAATTGGGCGAACTTATAAAGCAGCGCGACCTTCAACTGGCTCTCGGTCAAGGCCTCGACCCCCTTGGAAAGGTCGGTCACCGCGAGCAGCAGGCTCAATACCGACGCATATAAGCGCTTGACCAGCGGCTTCATCAGAACCGCACCGTCAGTTTGAGACGGAAACCGCGGCCATCCTGGGGGATGCTCTCCTGTATGAAATCCTCGCCGACCGGGTCGGCGTAGTGCGTGTTCCAAAGGTTATAAAGGCTGAAGGAAAACGCCACGTCCTTGATGGGTTCCGCGAGCGCCGTGAGGTTGGTCAGCACATAGCCATCGACCTTGCCGGACTTGGTATAGCGCCGACCGAAATAAAGGGTTTCCAAGCCCACCCGGTAGCCGTCGCCCCACAGCGGCGCGGAGACATGCAGCTTCGCCATGTTCTCGGGGGAATTCATCAGGGTCCGGCCCAGGCTTTCCGCATGTTGCAAGGAATAGCCGAGGGTGCCCCGGACACCGTTGGCGAAGCGCTGCTCGGCCTCCAGTTCCATTCCCAGCCCCTCGATGCCCTGCGCGTTCCGATATACCAGCACGCCATCGGCCGGATCGGTCACCTGGCCGATCAAGTCATCGATGCCGTACCGGTAGAAAGCCGCGCCCAAGCGGGTGGAGGGCGTCAGATAATGCTCCAGATCGAGTTCCAAGGTCGCGGTGTGCTCCGGACTCAGGTTGGGATTGCCCTTCTGGGTGATGTTGCCATCGTTATAGAAGCGCTCGTACACGTTGGGGGCGCGGAAGGCCGTGCCGTACAGCAGCTTCACCGTGGTGGTGTCCAGGGCCTGCCACACCAGCGAAACCCTGGGATTGGCTCTATGGCCGAAAGGGGTGTGGTCGTAGCGGGCACCGATCTGCAGGGTCAGCCCATCCCACAGGCCGAACTCGTCCAGCAAGAAAAACCCATAGCGGACGCTGGCATAGGTCTTATCCAGGTAAGCCGGGCCGCCGACATCGAAATTCCGCTGCGCTTGCAGGAAATTGTCCTGGAGTTCCAGGCCACCCATGATCCGGTGCCCTTGGAAGCCGGTGTGGGTCAGGCGGAGTTCGCCATCCCACCAGTCGCCCTCGCCGCGGTCCACATTCAGGACATACGGGTCGGCATAGGGATAATGCCCGACATAGCGATAGCGGTTATAGCCCAGCCGGGCATGGATCCCCCAATCCTCCGCGACCTCGTCGTCGAACTGTAGCGAGGCGAAGATGCGTTGATCGTCGGTGAAACTGGCCGGATCGTTGAAATGCTGGCCGAACGACCCGGTGGGAATGCCCTTGGTGCGGCTGGCATAGCCCGCCTCCAGCGACAACGCCTTGTAGGAGGCTTTGGCGAAGGCGTTTTGGCCGCGGTCATAATCCTGGCCGACGGACTTGCCGTGGTTCTGGTCCGGGGTATCGAGCTCGGGATAATAGAGGTGGCCCGGCCCTTCCCAATCAAAGCCGGTGGCGGACAGCAAGACCTCGGCACCGTTGTCGAAACGCTGGCCGAAGCTGCCCCTGGCCTTGTAGGCATCGAAACTGCCATAGCTGCCGGACAACTCGGCACCGTCCAGCGCATTGCCGCGCTTGGTGATGACATTGATCACGCCGAGGAAGGCGTTGTTGCCATAGACCGCCGAGCCGGGTCCGGGCGCGAATTCGATCCGCTCGACCAGGTCGATATCGAGTATGAAATCGTTGGCGAACAACGCGCTATCGTAGATGCTGTCGTTGATGCGCTCGCCGTCGAGCAAGAGGAGGATGCGGGAGTTGTAGTCGCCGGGCCGGTTGAAGCCGCGCACGCCCAGGTAGTTGTAGTTGCGGTCGTTGGTCAGGTAGGTGCCGGGCAGCATCCGCAGGGCTTCGCCCAGGGTCCTGAAACCGTAGGTCCGAATATCCTCGGCGGTGACGATGTGGACCGAGCCCGGCGCGGTCGCGGCCTTTTGGGAATATTTCGAGGCCGTCGAGACCCGCACATTCTTAGGGGCGGTCGAAAGCCCCGTACCGCTCAGTTCCTCCAGGCTGCGGTCCAGCGCGTCCGGGGCCTGGGCCAGGGCCGTCCCGCCCAGGCACAGCGCCAGCCCGAACAGCCAGCGCCCTCCCCGGCGTAAACACGGAGCGGCCATCGCCGCAAACGCCCCCCCAATCGGCATCCGCACAGGATTCCCCCATACCCGTTCGCGCCCTCATCCACGCGCAGCGCCCCGCTGGTGGCCACGGGAAGAACCCCGCCATGCCAGACGCCAATCCACCTCAAATATAGCGCACGGCGACGATATCGAATTCCCGCGTCCCGCCCGGCGCTTGCACCACGGCCAGGTCGCCTTCCTTCTTGCCGATCAGGGCGCGGGCGATGGGCGAAGTCACCGAAATCATCCCGGCCTTGATATCGGCCTCGTCCTCGCCGACGATCTGGTAGGTCACTTCGTCGCCGGTGTCGGCGTCGGCCAGATCGACCGTGGCCCCGAACACCACCTTGCCATGCGCGTTCAGAGAGGTCACATCGATGATCTGGCAGTTCGACAGCTTGGCCTCGATCTCCTTGATGCGGCCCTCGGTGAAGCTTTGCTGCTCGCGGGCGGCGTGGTATTCGGCGTTTTCCTTGAGGTCGCCATGGGCGCGGGCCTCGGCGATGGCCTGGGTGATCCTGGGGCGCATCACGCTTTTGAGGTGGGTCAATTCTTCGCGCAGCTTTTCGGCCCCGCGCAGGGTCAGCGGTACTTTTTGCATGGTGGGGATTCCCGGTGGTTTGATCTAAGGAGGAAGGGTGGCTTCGATGGAGCCACCGCTAGGGCGGAAGTTTTTCATGACAAGGGCGCGAATGGCAACGGCGGAACCGGCCATCCGCGCCCCTGGGTATTCCTAGGCTTGGTTCCAGGCCCGGTGCAAGTCCTGCAAAGCGTTCACATCGCCGGCGTCGAGTTCGCCCAAGGCGTAGCAGGTCGCCCGCGCCCCGGAAATGGTGGTGGTGTAAGTGACCTGTTGTTGCAACGCCTGCCGCCGGATGGTGAAGGAATCGGCGATGGCCTTCTTGCCTTCCGTGGTGTTGATGATGAACTGCAATTCGCCGTTCTTGATCATGTCGACGATATGGGGACGGCCTTCGTAGACCTTGTTGGCGACGGCGCAGGGAATCCCGGCGTCTTCCAGCGCCTTGGCCGTGCCGCGGGTGGCGACCAGTTGGAAGCCCTGGGCCAGGAGGTCGAGGGCGATGGAAGTCACCTTGGGCCGGTCGCTTTCGCGGATGCTGATGAGGACCTTGCCGCCACGGGGGAGCTTGTTGCTGGCGGCGCGTTGGGCCTTGGCGTAAGCCTCGCCGAAGGTCGCCCCGACCCCCATCACCTCGCCGGTGGATTTCATTTCCGGCCCGAGCAAGGGATCGACGCCGGGGAATTTGATGAACGGGAACACCGCCTCCTTGACCGAGTAGTAGTCCGGAATCCGCTCCACGGTCACGCCCTGGGCCTCCAGGGTTTTACCGACCATGCAGCGGGCGGCGATCTTGGCCAAGGGATAGCCGGTGGCCTTGGACACGAAAGGCACGGTGCGGGAAGCGCGCGGGTTCACTTCCAGGATGAAGATTTCCTCGCCCTGGATGGCGAACTGGGTGTTCATCAAGCCCACCACGCCCAGCGCCTCGGCCAGCTTCCGCACTTGCTCGCGCAATTGCTGCTGGATATTGGCCGCGAGATCGTAGGGCGGGATGGAACAGGCCGAGTCGCCGGAATGCACCCCGGCCTGCTCGATATGCTGCATCAAGCCGCCGATCACCACCCGCTGGCCATCGCACACCGCGTCCACGTCCATCTCGATGGCGTCGTCGAGGAAGCGGTCGAGCAGGACCGGCGATTCGTTGGACACGCTGACCGCTTCCCGCATATAGCGCTTGAGGTCTTCGTCGTTGAACACGATTTCCATGGCCCGGCCCCCCAATACGTAGGACGGGCGCACCACCAGGGGATAACCGATTTCCTTGGCCGAGCGCAGGGCTTCGTCGAGGGAACGAGCGGTACGGTTGGGCGGCTGCTTGATGCCGAGACGGTCCACCAGCTTTTGGAAACGCTCGCGGTCCTCGGCCAGATCGATGGAGTCGGGGGAAGTGCCGATGATCGGCGCGCCCGCCGCTTCCAGGGCGCGGGCCAGCTTGAGCGGGGTTTGACCGCCGTACTGCACGATCACGCCCATGGGCTTTTCGAGGTGGATGATTTCCAACACGTCCTCCAAGGTCAGCGGCTCGAAGAACAGCCGGTCGGAGGTGTCGAAGTCGGTCGAGACCGTCTCCGGGTTGCAGTTGATCATGAGGGTTTCGTAGCCATCTTCCCGCAGCGCCATGGCGGCATGGACACAGCAATAATCGAACTCGATGCCCTGGCCGATGCGGTTCGGCCCGCCACCCAGCACGATGATCTTCTGGCGGTCGCTGGGCGCGGCCTCGCATTCCTCCTCGTAGGTGGAATAAAGGTAGGCCGTGGCGGTGGCGAATTCCGCCGCGCAGGAATCGATGCGCTTGTAGACCGGCCTCACGCCCAAGCGATGGCGGGCGGCGCGGACCTCGGCCTCGCGGGTGTCGAGGATGCGGGCCAGCCGCGAATCGGAAAAGCCCTTGCGCTTCAGGGCGAACAATTCATCCGCCGTCAGCGTGCCCAAGACCCGCCCGGACAGGCGTTTTTCCTCGGCGATCAAATCCTCGATCTGGGCCAGGAACCAAGGATCGATGGCGCTATGCTCGAACACTTGCTCCAAGGGCCAACCCGCCCGGAAAGCGTCGGCCACGTAGAGGATGCGGCTGGGGCCGGGATGGCGCAATTCGCGGATCAGGCTGCCGATGGCGTCCTCCTCGCTGGCGTCGAGTTTCTCGGCCAGACCGTCGATGCCGATTTCCAGGCTACGCAGGGCTTTTTGCAAGGATTCCTGGAAGGTGCGGCCTATCGCCATGGCCTCGCCCACCGACTTCATCTGGGTGGTGAGGCGGTCGTCGGCCTGGGGGAATTTCTCGAAGGTGAAGCGCGGCACCTTGGTCACGACATAATCGATGGTCGGCTCGAACGAGGCCGGGGTCGCGCCGCCGGTGATCTCGTTGCGGAGTTCGTCCAGGGTGTAGCCCACGGCCAGCTTCGCGGCCACCTTGGCGATGGGGAAGCCGGTGGCTTTCGAGGCCAGCGCCGACGAGCGCGACACGCGGGGATTCATCTCGATCACGATCATCCGCCCGTCCTTGGGGTTGATGGCGAATTGCACGTTGGAACCGCCGGTATCGACCCCGATCTCGCGCAACACCGCGATGGAGGCGTCGCGCATGATCTGGTATTCCTTGTCGGTCAAGGTCTGGGCAGGGGCCACGGTGATGGAATCGCCGGTATGCACGCCCATCGGGTCGAAATTCTCGATGGAGCAGACGATGATGCAATTGTCCTGGCGGTCGCGCACCACCTCCATCTCGTATTCCTTCCAACCCAGCACCGATTCCTCGATCAAGAGTTCGTGGGTCGGCGACAGGTCCAGGCCGCGTTCGCAGATGGCGACGAATTCCTCGCGGTTATAGGCGATGCCGCCACCGGAACCGCCCAGCGTGAACGAAGGCCGGATGATGGCGGGATAGCCGGTGTGTTCGAGACAGGCCAAGGCTTGTTCCAAGGTATGGGCGATGCCGGAACGGGCCGAGCCCAGGCCGATCTTGGTCATCGCCTCCTTGAACTTCTGACGGTCCTCGGCCTTGTCGATGGCGTCCTTCGACGCGCCGATCATCCGCACGCCGAATTTTTCCAGGACGCCATGATGGTCGAGGTCGAGGGCGCAGTTGAGCGCGGTCTGTCCGCCCATGGTGGGCAGCAGGGCGTCGGGGCGCTCCTTCTCGATGATCTTGGCGACGGTCTGCCAATCGATGGGCTCGATATAGGTGGCGTCGGCCATTTCCGGGTCGGTCATGATCGTGGCCGGGTTGGAATTGACCAGGATCACCCGGTAGCCCTCTTCTTTCAGGGCCTTGCAGGCTTGGGCGCCGGAGTAGTCGAATTCGCAGGCCTGGCCGATGACGATGGGGCCGGCGCCGAGGAGGAGGATGCTTTGGATGTCGGTACGTTTTGGCATGGTGGTTTCTATGTTCTCGTTCCCATACGGTTCGATGGGAATTCAGGCTAGGCGCGTTGAGCCCTGCGCCGGTCTATGAAGGAGACCGGATAAGCTCCCTGATTTTCTTGGGCATGGCGACTCACCCAGCCGACGCGAGCCGCTGGCAGGCTAACCCATCATCCGAATAAACCGATCAAACAACGGCTTCAAATCATGCGGTCCCGGACTCGCTTCCGGGTGGCCTTGGAAGCTGAACGCGGGCCGGTCGGTCAATTCGATGCCCTGGAGGCTGCCGTCGAACAGCGAGCGGTAGGTCGGTCGCACATTGGCGGGCAGGCTCGCTTCGTCCACCGCGAAGCCATGGTTCTGGCTGGTGATCAGCACTCGGCCCGTGTCGAGTTCCTGCACCGGATGGTTGGCCCCGTGATGGCCGAATTTCATTTTGGCGGTGCGGGCGCCCGTCGCCAGTCCCAACAACTGATGTCCCAGGCAGATGCCGAACACCGGGATTTTGGCTTGCAGGAAAACACGGATGGCGCGGATGGCGTAATCGCAGGGTTCGGGGTCGCCGGGGCCGTTGGAGAGGAACACCCCGTCCGGTTGCAACGCCAACACGTCCTCGGCGGGCGTCTGGGCGGGCACCACGGTCAGGCGGCAGCCCCGGTCGGCCAGGAGCCGCAGGATGTTGCGCTTGACCCCGAAATCGTAGGCCACCACATGGAGGCGTCCCGCCGCAGGCCGGGTGTAGCCCTCGCCCAGCTGCCAGGAACCTTCGGTCCAGGGATAGCTGGCCTTGGCGCTGACCTCCTTGGCGAGGTCCATGCCTTGCAGCCCCGGAAACGCCCGCGCCTCGGCCAGCGCGGCCTCGGCGTCGATATCGGGGCCGGCCACGATGCAGCCGCGCTGCGCCCCTTTGTCGCGCAGGATGCGGGTCAGCTTGCGGGTGTCCAAGCCCGCGATGCCGACCACGTTATGGGCCTTGAGGTAATCGGTCAGGCTCTGGCCGGCGCGGAAGTTGCTGAGCCGGAGGGGCACGTCGCGCACCACCAGCCCGCTGGCGAACACGCCGGTCGATTCCACGTCCTCGGTGTTGACGCCGACATTGCCGATATGGGGATAGGTCAGGGTGACGATCTGGCGGGCATAGGAAGGATCGGTGAGGATTTCCTGATAGCCGGTGATGGCGGTGTTGAAGACCACCTCGCCGACCGACCGGCCAACCGCGCCGATGGCGGTGCCCCGGAACAAAGTGCCGTCTTCCAGGGCCAAGAGTGCTTGAGTATTCATGATGCTGTGGGGTCGCCTTAAACATACAAAACGGGAGGACCCCTTGAGGTTCCTCCCGTCGATGTTGTTCTTGTAAAGTTCCGTAGGTCGCGAAATTTTAAAGGAAACCCCGGAATTCTGTCTATGCGGGCAAAGGTCGCCGCCCAGGGGGACGGGTGGTTTTACCGAAATCCCAGGGCCAACGGAGAAACCGGGCGGCGGGAACCGGCATTTTCCAGGCGGGTCGATACAATATCACACACTTTATCAGCGCGATCCCAGGGGACCGGGCCACCGCACATCCTGGACCGAGGAAGTCACCCATGCAGCCCTCCGGCACATCCCCCACGGGAACGGCGTCCGAAATCATCCTGCCGCTCCCCACGCCCCAAACCGTCGCGGACTGGCTCGCGGAACTACCGCTCGCCCACCCGGAGCGCAGCCTGGACGCCCTCCTGGCCTTGCTGAGGGCGCTCAACGCCAAGCCGGACCTGTCCGGCCCGGCCCGGCTGGCCCTGGCCGATGCGATCCGCCCCCGCGCCGCCCAGTTGGCGGAACAAATCGACACCCACAGCCTCGACGCCGCCCTGCCCTACCCGCCGGACCTCGCCCAGCGCATCGAGACCACCAGCCAACTGCGCCGCGAACTCGGCAACCTCTACGCCTATGCCTGCCCGGCCAGCCGCTCGGCGGATAGCCTATGGCTGGGCGATGCCGACCCCAGCCTGGCCGCGCTGTACCGGGCGTTCCAGCACTGGGGACTGGCCTTGCTGGACACGGCGCGGCTCTACCGCGAACCCGACCCGGCGTTCTGGCCCGACCTCTACCGCGCCTACCGCCTGGCCGAGGCCCAGGGCGCGGCGTCGGCGCAATTCGGCGACCCCGGCGAACCCCCGGCCTGCCGCACGCCGCTGGGCCAATTCAAGCGCATCCTGCTGTTCGCCATGGCCGATTATGGCCGCTACCGCCAGCGCGACATGCGCCTGATCTACCGGATGCTGGGGGAATGGGCCGACCATGTGGCCTGGGAGGCCCGGCCCGTGATCGGGGAACAACTGGCCCGGTTCCGCCTCGACCTCGACAGCGAACACGGCCCCTACCGCATCCGCGACGACTGGATGCCCGCCCCTTCCTGCCGGTTCCTGTTCATCGGGCGGCTGATCGAACGCCTGCTGGACAAATCGCCGGAACAACGCGCCAAACTCGCCGCCCTGGGCCTGAACGGACCCCGGTTGCCGACCCTGTTGGCGAAAAGCCTGTTCGGCCCGGCGCAACGGCGCTCGGAACGCCTGCCGCTGCACCAGCCCTGCCAATTGTTCATCGGTTTCCAAGAACTGGTCGCCGCCCTCGATCCCCGGCCCACCCACACCAAGCCCCGGCTCAAACCCGTCAACGCGGGCCGGGCCGATTGGCTCAAAGCCGCCTCCCGCCTGGAATTGCTGCCCATGGAACACGAGGTCGCCGAGCATCCGCGCCAGGACGAGCGGGCTTTGCGGGCCGACGCCGTGATCGAGCGCCTGCTGCTGGATAGCTCGGGTTGCCCCAGGGACGAAATCTGGGGCGGGGCGGCGGCGGACCGGACCGGGGCCGATCCGGGCACGGCGGGGGAATTGCTCAATACCGACCCGCACGGCTATTGCGTGCTGCTCTGCGACGGCGGCGACCCCAAACTCCAGGCCGGTTCCCTGGTCGGCATCGCCGAAGCGCCGCACCCGCCCCATATCGGCGTGATCCGCTGGTTGGCGCAGCGTGAAAACGGTCTGCGCTTCGGGGTGGAACTGCTATCACCCAGCGCCGAATCCGTGGCCATTTGGGACGAGCTCGGCCATCCCCAAGGCAAGGGCTTGTTGCTCCCGCCCATACCGGCGGTCCGCGCCGAACCGGAAATCCTGCTGCCGCCCACCGGGTTCCATGCCGGCGTCCTGTTGCGCCTGTCGGGCAAAACCACCCATGCCGGTTTCCACCTGGGCCGCATCCAGGAAGCCACCGCCTCGTTCAGCCGTTTCAAGCTGATTCCCGCCCCCTTGGAACTGGCCCTGTGAAACGGGCGGCGCGGCCCCTGCCTCCCGGATTGGCAAACCGCCGACCCACCGCTACACTCAGCCCCCGGCACCCCGGCGTTTTCCCTGGGGTATTTCCGGCCATAGGCGGCCACGACGGGTTAATCCACCCCTACAGGTCCGACCCTGAATATCCAAACCGAAAATGCCCCGGCCCCGGACAGCGCGCCCAACGGGTAGCGGCGGTTGCGTCCGCCCCCGCCATCGATCCCCAAAACCAAAAAAGGCTTTTCAATGAACCATCGTATGAAACCCTGGCTGCTCGGCGGCCCCACGGCCCTCGTGGCCGGTTCGCTCCTGATCGGCTGCGCCCACCAATCCCCCGCCCCGGCCCCCGCCGCCGATCCGGCCCCGGCGGCGCAACTCGCCCCCGCTCCCGCCGCCCCGGCCGCGGAAGACAAACCGGGTGGGATCGAGGGCGAACTGGTCGTCGTGACCGCCAAGGTCAAGGCCATCGACAAGAAGCACCGGGTCGTCACCCTGAAATACCCCGACGGCAAGCAGGCCAAGGTCAAATGCGGCCCCGAAGTCCGCAACTTCGCGCAAATCCGGGTCGGCGACGATGTGACGGCGGAATTCCTGGAAACCATCGAACTGTTCGTCACCGCCCCCGAGGACAAGCCGGAACCGGGCGGGGCCACCGTGGTGGAACGCGCCCCCAAGGGGGCCAAGCCGGGCATGGCCGCCGTGGAGACGGTCGAGGTCGCGGCCACGGTCAAGGCCATCGACTACGACAGCCGCATGGTCACCCTGGAAAGATCGGACGGCAAATTGCTGAAGGTGAAGGCCGGTCCCGAGATCAAGCGCCTCAACGAGGTGAAAACCGGCGATGCGGTGGTCGCCCGCTACACCGAAGCCATGTCGATCACGGTCACTTCGCCGCAAAAATAACGGCGGGGCGCTCCCCCCCGGACAAAGGCGGTCCCCGGACCGCCCTTGTTCCATGGGCGGGGAAACCCGGTATTCGCGCTCGGCCTACTGTTTTCGGAATTTCCTACTGCTACAGTGTGGAACCCCCCAGGCTCCCACGAGGAATTCCCCATGCACAGCGCCCACAGCAACCGGCTCGCCGCCGAAACCAGCCCCTACCTGCGCCAACACGCCCACAATCCGGTGGATTGGTACCCCTGGTGCCAGGAAGCCCTGGACCTGGCCCGGCGCGAGGACAAACCCATCCTACTTTCCATCGGCTATTCCGCCTGCCATTGGTGCCATGTCATGGCCCACGAATCTTTCGAGGACGCGGACACGGCCCAGGTGATGAACGGCTTGTTCGTCAACATCAAGGTGGACCGCGAGGAACGCCCCGACCTCGACAAAATCTACCAACTCGCCCATCAGATCATGGCCCGGCGCGGCGGTGGCTGGCCGCTGACGGTGTTCCTGAACCCGCACAACCATCTGCCGTTCTTCGCCGGGACTTATTTCCCCAAGACCGCCCGCTATCAATTGCCGGGCTTCGTCACCGTCATGCAGCGGGTGGCGGCGTATTACCACGAACGCAAGGACGATTTGCACAAACACCACGATTATCTGGCCAACCTGCTGGCGACGGCGCAAGCGCAGGAGGGCGGCGCCCCCCTGGAACCGGCGGTGCTGGACCAGGCCCGGCAGGCGCTGCTGGACGCCTTCGACCCGGTGAACGGCGGTTTCGGCGGCGCCCCCAAATTCCCGCAGGCCGCCAACCTGGGCTTTTTGCTGCGGCGGGCCGAAGCGGGCGCGCTGCCCGACCCGGACGCGCTGGCGGTGGTCGCCACCAGCCTCGCCAAGATGGCCGAAGGCGGCTTGTTCGACCAGATCGGCGGCGGCTTCTGCCGTTATTCGGTGGACGCGGCCTGGCGGATTCCCCATTTCGAGAAGATGCTGTACGACAACGGCGCGTTGCTGGGCCTGTACGCCGAAGCCCACCGGGCCACCGGCCTGCCCTTGTTCCGGGACGCCGCCACCGCCACCGCCGAATGGGCGATCCGCGAGATGCGCTCGCCCGGAGGCGGGTTCTACGCCGCCCTGGACGCCGATTCCGAAGGCGAGGAAGGCAAGTATTACCTGTGGACCCCGGCCCAGGTCCGGGCGCTGCTCGGCCCGGAGGAATACGCCGTGGTCGAACCGCATTTCGGCCTGGACCAGCGGCCCAATTTCGAGGGCGAAGCTTGGCATGTGCAGGTGGCGCTGCCCTTGCCGCAAGTGGCGGCGCGGCTGGATATCGCCGTGGAGGAGGCGGAACGGCGCTTGGCGGCGGCGCGGATCAAGCTCTACGCGGCGCGGGAAACACGGGTGCGGCCCGGCCTGGACGACAAGCTGCTGACCGCCTGGAACGGCCTGATGATCGCGGGCTTGGCCCAGGCCGGACGGCTGTTGGAACGCCCGGATTTCATCGCGGCGGCGGAACAAGCCTTCGCCTGCCTGCGGCGGGCCTGCGTGGACGCGGACGGGCATTTGCTGGCGACCGACAAGGACGGCAAGTCGCGGCTACGCGCCTATCTGGACGATTACGCCTTTTTGCTGGCGGCGGGGCTGGAATTGCTGCAATGCCGTTGGCAGAGCGCCGATCTGGCTTGGCTGCTGGAACTGGCCGACCGCTTGCTGGCGGATTTCGAGGATGGGGACCACGGCGGTTTCTTCTTCACCGCCCGCGACCACGAAACCCTGATCCACCGCCCCAAGGGCTACGCCGATGAATCCATGGCCTCGGGCAACGGCGTCGCGGCCCTGGCCTTGCTGCGGCTAGGGCGCTTGGTGGGGGATATGCGCTACACCACGGCGGCGGAACGCACCCTGGTTTCCGCCGCGACGGCCTTGGACCAATATCCACACAGCCATGGGGCGCTGCTCACCGCCCTGGCCGAGTGGTTCGAGCCGCCGGAATGCGTGATCCTGCGCGGCCAGCCCGGAGCGCTGCCCCTGTGGGCCGCGACGGCGCGGCGGGCCGATCCCCGGCGCTGGGTGTTTTCCATTCCCAATGACATCGGCGATTTGCCGGGGGATTTGGCTGAAAGGAAAGCCGAGGCGGGCGAAGTGGCCTATGTCTGCGCCGGGACGGCTTGTCTGCCGCCGATCCGCAGCCTGGCGGAACTGGGCTAGGGCGCTTTCGATTTGGGTGTACGCTCGGCGTAGGGTGGACATGTCCCCATGCCCACCTTATCCAAGCGGTGGTTGTTAAGCCGGATAGATGGCGCGGATCGGCACCGCATCCCCTTCGGGAAAAATTACCCGATGGCCAAACACTACTGACACCACGCTGTCAGGAGGATCGAAATACCATGGCCGCTCCTTACACTTCATTATGGAGCGGATCATGAATAGCCATATAGCCACCTGGTTTGAACTGCCGGTGATCGATATGCAACGCGCACAAAGCTTTTATCGGAATGTGCTGGATGCCGCGTTCAAAGACGAGGAAATGAACGGTTTCCAGCTGGCGATCTTCGATGCCGAGGCCGGTGCCGTCAGCGGTATGCTGGTGTTGGGCGAGCAGTATCAACCCAGCCCAACCGGCGCGGTGGTATACCTCAACGGCGGCGAGAACCTTAACACGCCACTGGACAAGGCCATTCAAAACGGTGGCAGCGTACTGGTGCCGAAAACGCCGATCCACGACGGTGAATGCGGTTATTTCGCGCTGTTTCTGGACAGCGAAGGCAACCGTGTCGGTTTATATTCACAGGCCTAATCCATCAGCCGGGGGCCGCTGATCCGGCCTCCCATTCCACGATGCGCCGCGCCGACCGACTCTTCCAGATCGTACAAATCCTGCGTAATAAACGCTTGGTGACGGCCAAGGCGCTCGCCGAGCGCCTGGAAGTATCCGAGCGCACCATCTACCGGGATATCCAGGATATCAGCCTATCCGGCGTACCCGTGGAAGGCGAGCCCGGCGTCGGCTACCGCCTGCGGCATACCATCGACATTCCGCCGATCATGTTCAGCGCCGACGAAATCCAGGCCCTGGTGGTCGGCGCGCGGATGGCCAAGACCTGGGCGGGCACCGAGTTAGGTTGCTCGGCGCAATCGGCGCTGGACAAGATCACCGCCGTCATCCCCGCCGAACTCAAAACCAAGATCGAAGACAGCAAGCTGTTTTCGCCAAGGTTCTCGCAGCGCCAGGACTTGGATATCGACCTGGATATTTGCCGCAAAGCCATCGACGACAAGCGCATGATCACCATGAGCTATCGCCGCGCCGACGGCGAGCAAAGCCTGCGCCGCATCCGGCCACTGGGTTTGTACTTTTGGGGCAATGTCTGGACCTTGGTCGGCTGGTGCGAGCTCCGCGACGACTTCCGTAGCTTCCGCCTGGACCGGATGCAAAGCGTACAGCCGGAAGATGCGGCCTTCACCGATGCCGAAGGCCAAAGCCTGCGAGACTTCCTCAAGCGGATGAACTGTGAGTAGCTATCGGCAAGCGCCGGGCACTGGCGGGATAGTCCCGCTTCATCTTTTTTAAACATAATGCTTGACTCATCTCCCGGACTATTGTTTAATAGTCGGCTCAAGCGGCTAGGTAGCTCAGTTGGTAGAGCAGGGGATTGAAAATCCCCGTGTCGGCGGTTCGATTCCGTCCCTGGCCACCATACAAAACAAAGGCTTGCATGTGTTTACGCACTGCAAGCCTTTTTTGTTTGTGTAATTCCTGTGTAATCGTGCCCCAAATCGCCATTTCGGCGTTTAGGCTTTGATCTTCAACCGGCTTTCAAGCTTATCCATCGCGCTTTGGATGTGTTCACCATTCTGGTGTGAATACCGCTCCACCATGGCAAGGGTCTTGTGTCCGCTGATTCGCTTCACGGTTGGAAGATCGACCCCAGCTTGAACAAGGTGGGTTATCGCCGTATGCCGTAGGGTGTGTCTGACCACCTGTGTTGGATCAAGTCCAGCGGCGGCAACGACACGGCAAAAGGGCTTCCGAATGTCCATGGTGTGACCCTCGCTCGCGGCGGGCGACGGAAACAGCCAAGGCGTTCCCTTTGGCAGTCCCGCCATAAGGCCCGCGAGAAATTCCGCAAGGTGTGCCGTGATGGGCTGTTCCCTAGCCCCGGCCTTGGCTTTCGGAATGAAGATAACCCGCTTCTGCAAATCGACATGCTCCCGGCGCATCGAAAGAATCTCCATCTTTCGCATGGATGTTTCGAGGCCGATAACAATGAAAGGGTAAATCTGTGGGTTGGAATCCTCCCTGGCACATTCCACAAGCCGCTTGATCTGGTCTACGGTCAAATAGGTAATCCGCCCATTATCTTCCTTAAACCGCTTAATTTTCGCCGGTCTTCGATCAAGCCATTCCCACTCAACGGCTTTATTGAAAAGATGGGACAAAACAGCAAGCTCGCGGTTAATGGTCCCGGCGGAAGCCCCCGATTCCTTATAAGTTACTTTTCCTTGCCCCCGGCTATTGCTCTTGGCGGCTGCTTCTTCACGGCGCTGTTTCTTGTAGCGCTCCAAATCAAAACCACTGATTTTCCCAAGCGGCATATCCCCGAAGAACGGTATAAGGTGCTGCTCTAAACGCTGGCGTTTCTTGGGAATATCTTTACCACCCTCCTCCGCCAATTTTTCCAGATATTTGACGGCGGCTTCGCGGAAAGTTAGGACTATTTTCCGACCCTTGGGAAGCGCAAGCCGGTCATGCTTGGCATCCTGCCGCACCTTTTCTATGAACTCCTCCGCCTGGGTCCGGGTCGTGCCGTCCGACTCCCTGCCTATGACCCGGTGAATGCGCTGTCCGTCCACCATAACATTGACAGTGAAAACGCCGTCACCATTGGCTAGCCGTTCAAAACTGATCCCCTGTTCGATAATTTTCTCTCCCGGTTTAAGCTTACGCATGGCCGGACGGGTAATTTTTACGAATGCTTTAGCCATATATATCCCACTAAAAAGGAACATCACCAAATTCGTCAAAAACTTCTGGTTTGATCTCATCCTTATTTGGATAATAGGGGTAAATATTTCCTTTTGAAACTTTTTCCCCTATTTCTTCAACCCATTTACGTTGTTCTTCTTTACCTTTATCCCATGCTTTGATGAAGTCCGGCCATAGCTTGCGTAGCATAGGAAAAACTCTGTCTTCAAGCATGGGCCAATCCCAAGAGTTGCCGCCAGTTCGGTCCCGAGATTTTGCGGGCGAAAATAAAAGGCTATCGGTTAGTAATTTCCAACGTTCTTGTTCCTCGGTTGTGAGTAGCTCGGGATAGAGAATGGCCAATCGGGCAAAGCGCTCGGAAGGATCAACATCCCATAATCGATTGATTTCTTGCTCAAGGGTGACATCGCCACCGTTATAACCAACCCCATGTTGAAGTACGACCCCGCCTAGACTGGCCTCAATAGCCCACTCGATAAAGCTTGAAATTGTTCGGCGCTGCTTTCTGGCGGCGATTTCCGCTAGATAACGAAGCTTCGGGTCAAGCCTTACACCCACCACCTTCGAGCGGACGAAATCCCCGCCCTCATCATCTTGTTTACGTGTTGCCACTTTGTCCCCTCGTCGAAAGTTCTACATTGTTCTATTTGAATCATAGACAACACGTTAACATTTGGCAACGCTGTGGAATTTAATTTATGATGCTGGACACTTTCCACACCCTATAGGGGTTCATAGAACATGCAGGCACAAAATATTGAAGTGACGGTCCTTCCCGATGGCCGAATGGACGCCAAGAATGCGGCTACGTACCTCGGATATTCAGTGAAGACCCTGGCAATGATGCGATGCAACGGCAATGGCCCGAAGTTCATAAAGCGCGGTCGGGTGTTCTATTACCGAACCGACTTGGATGAATGGTTGCTGGCGGCGAAAGCGGTAAGCACGGCCCAAGCAGCACGGTTGGCCGGTTGAAGGCTTACCGATAGATGACCGGCGATCTTTATCAAGCGTTACTCAAGGCTTGTGCCCATGTGGGCATCCTCTACCGGGAAGTTGCCGCCGATGGTCGATGGCATGACACCGATATAGAGGATGACCCACGGGGCCGGGGCGATGGCCGCATCAAGCTTTTTCCCGATGGTCGGGGCGGCATGGTGCATAACTGGAAATCCAGCGACAAACCCCATGTTTTTTTCATCAACGATGGCCGGACCCTGACGGATGAGGAACGCCGGGAACGCCAAGCGCTGATTCAAAGGGCCAAGGAAGAAGAGAAGCGCGACAGGGAACAAGCGGCGCTGAAAGCAGTGGCGCTATGGAAAGCCGCAACAGAGCTTGAACCCGACTATCCCTACTGCACCAGCAAGGGGGTCAAGCCGGTAATGACTTTGCGGGAAATTCCGTCAGAACAGGCCACGGGCATCCTGGGCTATCTGCCGAAAAGCAAAAAAGGCCCACTTGCCCCCGGTCGTTGGATCGTCGTCCCGATAAAGATCGGCGACAGGATCACCTCCGTTGAATTGATCGACCAAGCCGGACGGAAAGCGGCGCTCAGGGATGGGGCCAAAGGCGGCGGCTATTGGGCCGCGCAACCGTTGCCCAAAGGCGATGGGGCCGGGTTGATTTTGGTTATTGCCGAAGGCGTTGCCACCGCGTTATCAGCCAAGGAAGCCACTGGTTACGCGGCGGTCGCGGCGCTGTCTTGTTATGGCTTGCTCAAGGTCGCCAAGGCGATGCAAGCGCGTTATCCGGCGGCGCGTCTGCTGATTCTGGCCGACATCGGCCATGGGCAGGATAAAGCGGTGGAAGCCACGAAAACCACGGGCGCGGTGCTGGTGCTTCCCAGCTTTCCCGAAGGCTCGGACGGAACCGACTTCAACGACTTGGCGGCGGTGGCTGGTTTGGCCGAAGTCCGCAAGCAAATCGAGGCGTCAATGATGGCTGATAATCAGGCCGATTCCCGGCAACCACCCCAACAAGGCGCGATCCCCGATAGGGTTCAATTGATCCATGGTGCCAGTATTCGGCCCGTGGCGATCAAGTGGTTATGGCCGGGGTGGCTGGCGGCTGGCAAGTTCCATGTCTTGCCGGGTCCGCCGGGAACAGGCAAAACCACCTTGGCGGCGGCAATCGCGGCCACGTTGACCAGGGGCGGGTTATGGCCGGATGGTACTCGGGCCGAAATCGGCAATGTGTTGATTTGGTCCGGGGAGGATGACCCGGAAGATACCCTTGTGCCGCGTTTGCTGGCGTGCGGGGCCGACATCAACCGCGTTTATTTCGTGGGGGATACCCTCGTTGCCGGTGAACCGCGCCCGTTCGATCCGGCGACGGATTTTGCAAAATTGGCGGCGACGGTCGCGGACATCGAAGGCGGCGTCAAGCTTTTGATCGTGGACCCCATCGTTTCCGCCGTGGCGGGCGATTCCCACAAAAATGCCGAAGTCCGGCGCAGTTTGCAGCCCTTGGTAACGCTCGGGGCCGATATGGGCGCGGCGGTGTTGGGCATCACCCATTTTTCAAAATCCACCGCCGGGCGCGATCCCGTCGAACGGGTTACGGGGTCCATTGCCTTCGGTGCCCTGGCCCGCGTGGTCTTCGCGGCGGCGAAATTGCCCGACGATGACCAGGAAGGCGGGGCGCGGCTGTTCTGCCGAAGCAAGAGCAACATCGGGCCGGATTCGGGCGGGTTCCGCTATGACTTGGAACAAATCGAGGTTCCGGGCCATCCCGACATTTTCGCCACCCGCGTTTTATGGGGCGCGGCCATGGACGGTTCGGCCCGCGAATTATTGGCGCGGGCCGATGCGGTGCAATTACCGGAAGAACCGGAAAAGCCGGAAAAGGCACCGGATGCGAATATGGAATGGTTGCGTAACCTTCTGGGCAATGGCGGCATGGTGGCGTCCGATGTCGAGGTGGAAGCAAAGGAAGCGGGAATTTCTTCCAAGCAATTACGCACCGCCCGTGAAAAGCTTGGGGTTCAGCCGGTAAAACGCGAATTTTCCGGCGGTTGGTTTTGGCAATTACCCAAGGTGCCCGAACCCGCCCACGATTCCCGGACACAAAAAACCGGGGCATCTTCGGCACCTTCGGCACCTTCGGGCGTTTCCGATAGCCCATCCACCCGCGAACCTGCCCAAGAAGCCCAAGGTGCCCACGATTTTGAAGGTATGCCACAAGGGCAGGATGGGGCAGCTTCGGCAAATTCCGCCGATGTGGAGTTTTTCTAATGGATGTGCCCGGCCTGATTGGGCGCATTCAAGACGCTGGCTTCACCCTGGCTGTCGTAGGCAGCAACCTAGCTGTGAGTCCGGCAAGCCAGTTGTCCGAGTCCCAGCGGGCGTTCATTCGGCAGAACAAGCCCGCGATCATAGCGGCGCTTATCGGCGATCCAGCGCAAGCCGTGGAAGTCCAAAGCAAAGCTTCCGAAGCCTGTCCGCCGCATGTCTCTGGGCGCGTGCGGTGCTGCGATTGCGCCCACCAACAACCGACCGGCCATACCGCATTGATTTTGTGCGGTGCGGGTCGGGAGTCCCCGGCGGTGTGCGGCAGTTGGTGGAAGTTCGATCCGCGAAGCTGTGACCGATTTCGGCGCGGTTCGTGAGCGCGGTAAGCGCCATGGTTCCCGGCGCGGACGGTTTATGGGGGCAATCAAATGTAATACGATTTACGTGCCTTTCGGATACCTTCCACCTCCATTCCTTCACTCGCTTCCAAATGACAGGCCAAGTCCAAGCCATTGTAAAACCAGCGCTTTTAGAGTGGGCCAGAACAACGGCTGGCTTCACGCTGGACGATGCTGCCCATCGTTTGGGAGTCAAAACCGAAAAACTAAAAGCCGTCGAGGCGGGCGAGAACCGCCTTACGTTCGGGCAACTGAAAAAAGCGGCGGATGCGTATAAACGGCCATTGGCGGTGTTTTTTCTACCCGAACCTCCCTTATCCAAACCCCTGGTTCACGATTTCCGGTTACAGCCGGGAGTGGCCCAGCGGCCTTATTCCCCTCGCCTTAACTTTGAAATCCGCAACGCACAGGAGCGGCGGCAGGAAGCCTTGGAGTTGGCGGGCGATCTAAACGAGTCATTTCCCCCATTTGAATTTTCGGCAAGCCTCGAAGAGTCGCCGGAAACTGTCGCCGACCGGGTTAGGAGTTGGCTGAATATTCCCCTTGCAGAGCAAAAGCGGTGGCGGGATTCAGGCAAGGCGCTTAAGGCATGGAAAGCCGCGATAGAACGGCAAGGCGTCTTGGTTTTCGAGGTTAGCCGGATTCCGCATGAAGAAATGCGGGGGCTTTCCATTGCGGCGGATAGGTTGCCGGTTATCGTCCTGAATGGCGGTGATAGTCCTAATGGTCGGATTTTTACTTTATTCCACGAATATACCCACCTTTTGCTTAGGCAAGGCGGGGTTTGCGATATGGAAGCCTTTGAAAACCCAGAAAGCCCAGACAGCCGAATTGAGGCGTTTTGCAATGCGGTGGCTGGTGCCTCCATGGTCCCTAGTTCGGTAATTATTGGGATTGCGCCAAAAGCTGAGCCTCGGGATTGGACGCGGGAAGAGTTGGAGGATATTTCCAGGGAACTCTCTGTCAGTAAGGAAGTGGTTTTGCGCCGTCTCTTGGATTTGGGCCGGACGACTCGGGAATATTACCAAAAGATGCGGGGTTTATTTATAAGGGAATATAAGGCATTGGCCGAACAGCGTCCTTCTGGTGATGGTGGGCCAAATCCTGCGGTGATGGCGGTTAGGAACCTTGGGAAGCCTTATACCCGCTTGATTTTAGAAGCGTATTATCAAGATAAGATTAGTTTGGCCCGTGTTTCTGATTATTTGGGGGTGAAAGTGCGTCATATTGACCGGATCGGCCAACTATTAAACCGGCCTGATTCCCCTTGAATCGGTATTGCATCGATACGAGCGCCTTAATGGATGCTCGGATTCGGCATTATCCGCCGGACGTGTTTCCTAGTTTTTGGCGCGGTATTGATGAATTGCTGGCGGAAGATCGATTGAAAGCGCCTGTTTTGCTTCTTGATGAAACGGTGCCCAAGGATGACGAATTATCGGGATGGGTTAAGCGTAATGAGGATGCTTTGATTATGCCGATGGATGAAGCCCAACAAAACGCCGTGGCGGCGATTCTTGGCACGTTTCCCAATCTCATCAACCCAAACAAAAGCCGCTCGATGGGCGATCCGTTTTTTATCGCCTTGGCGCAAGTCAACGGGTTAATTCTGGTGACGGGAGAAAAGAACCGTGGGAATCCGAACAAGCCGAAAATCCCCGATGTTTGTGATGCGCTGTCGATTCCTTGCCTGAATATTCTGGAATTGATTCGGCGTGAAGGCTGGCGGTTTTAAGCCCTAAAGCTCCCCGGCAAAGGCCCGGTGCAACAGGGATTGAAAGGTAGCTTCGGCGGTGGCTAGGGCGCGAGTGGCTTGGGATTGGATGGAATTGATTCGCTCGATATTCTTCGCGAATTCTCTTTGAATATTAAGCCCCGGCAAGGGGATTCTTATTGCTTTGATTGTCGGAACGTTGATGTTCGGTTGAGCAACCGCACGGCTTCCGCTTGTCAATAAAGCCTGTCCAAAACTGCTAAGGAAAAAGTGGAGTACAAATTCAGGAATTACCTCATCGGTAAATCCAAGCTCTATGAGATAAGCGCCCGCGATACATGGCCGGGTAGCGCCTTCAAACAAAGCGACCTTTCCAATGGTCGCGCCGGTTCTGGTGACAAGCAAGGTTCCCGCTCTCAGGCTGTACTTTTCTAATTCTCCCTCACTCATAGATAAAATTGGTGAATCCTGCCATCTTAGTTCGCCGCTATATCCCATGTCAGTAGTTCTAAGAATATGGGCACCGTCGATAGAATAATCTCTATCATGGAATCTAGGCCCATAGCGCGTATAACTGCAAATATCACCAACCGACTTGAGAGGCCACCCCTTCGGATTCGTCGCCGGGTCGCCAAACATATCAACAAACAGCGCGGGAATGATTTCCTGGACTTTCTTCAAAGCCTCGCGGCGTAGGCGCACGATGCCTTCAGCGCGGGTGAGAATATCGACTAGGCGGCTTTGTTCGGCGAGTGGTGGGACGGAAATTTGAGCATCGGAAACAAAATCCGTTGGAACTCGCTGTTGCCCCGCTGTTCCTGTGAAGTTGCGTTTTGCGGCATCACGAAACTGCTGTCTTCGGACAAAGTAAAAAATCCAACTTGGCAACATTTCTTCACGAGTCCGTAGAACGTGAAATTCAGTAGAACCAAAACCTATTCCTCCAACTAACCCATTAGCGATAGCCGCCTTCCCGTTTTCCATGCACGGGGTAATCTTGGCAAACAGCACATCATTATCTTTGAAATATGTGTAGCCTTTCTTAACCTCAGAAAATAGACGAACCTGCTTACTGGAAATAGAACCGGATATTTCATTAACAGAAGCCATTGGAACCAGCCCTTTCAAAGTGACTACTTCTTCTTCCTAAGTAATTGATATGTCGAGACATGTGGCTGTTTCGGGTCGTAGGGCGGTTTGTCGATGGGCTTTTTCGGGCCGCGCGGATGCTTTTTGAGGGTACGCAACGGGATGTTCCGGGCGGTTTCGCGCAGCCACGCGGCGAATTCCGCCGGGGTTTGTTCGGAGACGAACAGCCAGTCGCCGACCCCGCTGAGTTGGATGAGCGCGAGGAAAGTGGCGGCGATCTCGTGGGAGAGATAATACCCGGAGATATCCTTGGACACGGGTTTTCCATGGGCGCAGTCCAGCGCCGAGATCATGACCGAGAAGAGGTTATAGGCGACCAGGGCCAGGGCGAATCCGAACAGGGCGGCCTTGGGATAGGCCAGGGTTTCGATCTCGGACTTGAAATGTTTTTCGACGTGTTGGAACGCGGTTTCCAGGGTCCAGCGCCTGCGGTAGAGGTCGGCGACGGTGGCGGCGGGTATGTCCGCCGGGAGGTCGGTCAGGATATCGACGAAGGCATCGCCGTCGCGGGTGGGTTGTTCGAGTTCGACGCGGACGAGGCGATAGGGCCGCCCGGCCACGCCGACCCGCTTTTCCAAAAGCCGCCCGCCGCCCTGTTCCCCGGCCTGGGAAAACAGGGTTTCCTCGGTCAGCGGCAGGTTCAGGTGCAAGCGCATCAAGGCGTGGGCGTTCCGGCCCTGGAGCCGGTCGAGGAATCCCACGGTGCAGAAGTTGCGGTCGGCGATCCACAGTTCGCCGGCCTTGGGGATACCGGCCACGGCGTCGAGCAGGCGGCGCTCCTGGGCATGTCCGTCCTCGCAAGGGAACACGTCCCGCATCAGGCGGCGCTCCGGGTCGAACACCACCAGCGACTTGCCCGGCAACGCGGCACCGCCGACCTCGCGGTGGACGGCGAGGCGTTTCTCGCTCGCCGCCAGACAGTTGCCGTCGAGGAGGCGGACCGGATAACCCGGCAACCAGGGTTCGGGGGTGAAACCCAGGGCATCGAGAATATCCGACAGGTCTTCCGAGGTATCGCGCAGCAGGGCTTGGGACACGGATAATTCAACGCCCTTGAGTTTCTCGTAGAGCGCGGATACCGTTACCCCCAGGGGTTCCGGGTGTTTCTGGTAGGCCGCGTTGATCGAGGGATGGACCTTGAGGACCACGCTCAGCATGAGGTCGCACACCGTCGAAAATAGGATTTCCCGCGTGTATTGCTCCTTCGCGTTCTCCAGGAAAATCCTGTCCAGCCTCTCCGCCGCAAAGCAGCGTTCCAGTAGGCCGTGCAGCAGGCAGGACAGGGGCATTTTCTGGCGGAATAGCTCTAGCATTGATCTCGACTATTGGTGTTGGTATGTTGAGCGCCGATAATACTATCGGTTATTTCAGTTTGAAAGGGCTGGCCATTGGAACGAAAGATACTTCCTGTTCGTCCGTAACACCGTGGTTTTTAGGCAATCGCGGATTGATTTCACACACTTCGGCGAGAGATTTTATCGGCCATTTCGTCATGCGGTGCTCCTCGTCAACGCTGTCCGCAATTCTTCAATTTCCCCGGCTATTTCCGCCTCAATCGCCGCCAACTCATCCAACAATTCCAACGGATTCCGATGCTCCACCTGCGCCTGGCTCATGGGCCGATACCGCCCGGCGGACAGGTTGAAATCGTTCCCCCGGATTTCCTCCGCCGTGGCGAACCACCATTTTTCCGCCCATTCCGCCTGCGGGTCACGGTCACGCCATGCCGCCCAGCGTTCCGCCCGCGCCTGGAACGCCTCGACCAAGCCCGGCAAGTCATCCGCCTCCACGGCTGCGTCGTGGTTCGCGTCCAGCTTGTAGCCGTCCGCATCGGCATGAAGGAACAACACCCGCTCCGTGCTGCCCTGCTTGCTGAACAACAGCACCGAAGTCTTCACCCCGGAATAAGGCTGGAACACCCCGCCCGGCAAGCTCAACACCGCATCGACCCGGAAGTTCTCCAACAACTGCCGCCGCAATTCCTTATGCGCCCCCGTGGAGCCGAACAACACGCCTTCCGGCACAATCACCCCGCACCGCCCGCCGGGCCGTAGGCTGTCCATCATGTACTTGAGGAACAGGATTTCCGTGGCCGTGGTGCCGCCGACCTTCACCTCCTCGACGATGCGGTCCTTGTCCACCCGCCCGGAAAACGGCGGATTCGCCAGGATGACGTGATAACCCTCGACCGGAAGCCCCCGCTCCCGCTTCTGCTCGTTATCCAGCGTGGTGGTCAGCACATTGCGCTTCTGAATCCGCACCTCGGGCAAGCCGCGCAAACTCAGGTTCATGGTGGCGAGCCGGACCATCTTCGGGTCCACATCGTTGCCGTAGAAGGTCCGTTCCTGTAGCGCCTGCCATTGCGCCAGATTCAGCCGGTCGCCATGCCCGCGCCGTAGCGGCTTGCCGTCCACCTCCACGGTTTCCAGGGCGTGTTCGCTGGAATGGGCCAGCCGGATGAAGTCATAGGCCGCGACCAAAAAACCGGCGGTCCCGGCGGCGGGGTCGTAAATGGTTTCGCCGATGTCCGGGGCGATCATCCGCACGATGGCCCGGATGACATGGCGCGGCGTGCGGAACTGCCCCAACTCGCCCGCCTTTTTGATCTGCCGCAACACATGCTCGAACAAATCGCCCTTGGTGTCGGCGTCGGCGCTGTCCAGCCGGAGTTCGTCGATTTTGCCGATGGCCTGGGTCAAGACCGTGGGTTCGTCCAAGCCCAAGCGGGCACCGTCCATGAAGTTGACCGCCGACCGCTCGGCCACCTCGGCGAAGAATGGGAACACCTCATCCCGCACGAAGCGCACCAGGTTTTCCCCGGACATCACCTTGGCCCATTGCGACCAGCGGAACCGCTCCCTCGGGATGGTCTGTCCATCGAACATCACCCCGTTCAAGGGATTTTTCAGCGCCCATTCCCCGGCGTAGATGCTGTCATGGCGCTGCTTGGTGACGCGGGCACGGGCGGCGTGCTGCGCGTCCAAGGGTTCGGCCATGTTGAAATAAAGCAGGAAGGCCAATTGCTCGGCATTGCTGACCGGATCGGGATAACCGCCCCCGTACAGGTAATCGCGGATTTGATCGACTTTTTGGCGTAGCTCGGGCGTGAAGGGCATGGGTTTGGATCGGCCTTAGTGGGAAGCGTGGGGAAAGGCGGCGGGCGGGTGCTCGAACACGGCGGCGCTCAATCCGGCGATGGTTTCGGCCAACCGGGCATCATCGCCGAACAATTCCACCGCCTTGCGCCGTCCGCCCTGACTGCTAAAGGGCGGGCATTCTAAATGATCGATGGTGAAGTCGTCGCACATCTCGGCATTGGCGCGGATTTGCGATTCCACCCAATGCAGCCAGCGTTCCTGTTCCGGCGTGAATTCCTGCCCGCCCAGCCATTCCTCGAACCGCAAGCCCAATTCGTTCGCCTTGGCTTCGGAAGCTTCGGCGAACACCATGCGCCCGTCTTCGTCCAGCGTTACCCAACCACGGGTCATCGGGTCGATATGGTCGTCGGCATCGACCGAAACCACGGTGCGGGGATTGGGGCGCGGGCGCGGCGGGGATTCGCGCATGGGTCCGCCTTCGCCGTAGGTGTCTTCGTCGAGGTGGACATCGGTCACGCCGACGAAATCGAACATCGTGAACACCGGCTTGCCCTGCGCCTTGCGGCTGCCGCGCCCGCGCATTTGTCGGTAGAGGATGACGGAATCGGTATAGCGGGCGAAAACCAGATTCATCACTTCCGGGCAGTCGAAGCCGGTGTCCAACATATTCACCGACACCAGGATTTGCGGATATTTCTCCTTTTTGAAGCGCTTGATCCGGGCCAGCCCATCGGCGGTATCGTCATCCGCCCCCATGCCCGACACCACATAATCGGCGTAGCGGATTTCGGGCGCTGGCTTTTGGTCGGCGAACTCCTCATCGAACATCCGGGCCAGCGTTTCCGCGTGGGCCTTGGTCACAGCAAACACGATGGTCTTGCCGAACTGGGGGGCACGGACCCGCCCGGCGGCGGCATCCCAATAGCCGTTCCGCATCACCTCCCGGAATTCGCGCACCATGGCGCGGTTGCGCTCGGGCAAGGTGAATTTGCGCTCCAAGGCGTTCGGGCTGACCAAGATCGGGTCTTGCTGCTGAAAGGCTTCCTCCAACTCGCGGCGGGTCCGGTCGTCCAACCCATCCCAATCGATTTGGTCCCGCCTGACCGGGAATCCGCCTTCGGCGGCGGTGGCGACCGTCTTGGCCCGGTAGATTTGATAAGGGGCCAGATAGCCGTGACTAATCGCCTGCTGCAAGGTATAGCGGAAGGTGGGGCGCTCCAACTCGAAAAACCGCAAGGTATCCCGAACGAAGCTACGGTCTTCGTCGTCGCCCGTCTCGTTTCCCCCGGCTACGCACGGGGTCGCGGTCAAGCCGACTTGAATCCCATCGAAATGCAGCAACACCTTTTTCCATTTGCCGTAGATGCTGCGGTGGCATTCGTCGGAAATGACCAAATCGAAATAGCCCGCCGAATATTCGGGGTAGATGTTGATCATCGACTGCAAGGTCGTGATGGTGATGCGCTTGGCGTCGTCGAACCGGCGACCATTGCGTAGCACGTAGCAAGGGTATTCGCTGAGGTGTTCGGCAAAGGCGTCTTCGGTTTGCAGTCCCAAGGGGATGCGGTCCACCAGGAACAAAACGCGGGTAATCAAATTGGCCTGGAACAGCCGCTTAATCAGCGCGGCGGCGGTGCGGGTCTTGCCGGTGCCGGTCGCCATTTCGACCAATAGCTTGCGCCGACCCCGCGTGATTTCCTGGCAAAGCTCATCGATGCAGGCTTTTTGGTAATCCCGCCCGGCGATCTTGGCATCGATTGGGATTTTCAAGGGATCGACGCGCAGAATCCGGGAGGCTACCCGGCGCTCCAAATCTTCCTGGCTGAAGAAGGACCGAACCGGGTGGGGATGGGCTTCGGCCCGCCAATCCCAAAAGCGGATTTCCCGGCCATTGGCGAGAAACACGAAAGGCACATCGGCCTGTTCGGCGTAGTGTTTGGCTTGGTCCGCCGCATCGGCGGCATTGATGGTGCTGCGCTTGGCTTCGATGATGGCGAGGCCGCGCCCGTTGCGGTCGCACAGCAAATAATCGGCGCGGGTGCCATCGGGTAGGCGGTATTCAAAGCGCACGCTCGATCCATCCGTGATGTTCCATCCCCTATCTTTGAGCAAGCCGTCTATCACCGCACGGGAAAAAGCTTCCGTTGACGCCATTGGATTTCCTGTAGCCTTGTTTTGTTGCGGGCAACCCCAAGATCGTTACAATGTTAACCTATCTAATGATTTCGGTAAAAAAATCATGGGCGGTCCAAATTCAGGTAGCTGGTATCGTTGGAAGACAAAAGACACGGTGGAAGAATCGCGATCCTTGGATGTGCGGCGCTGGCAACGGGATGGGCTATTAACGCCGGGAAATGCTTTTAGCTGGCAATGGTCGCGCAGGGGCCAAGTTGTGGCGGACATCCGGGTCCGGGTGGAAAGCGGGCGTGTGTTCCTGAATTACAGCTATCGCCGCAACGGTGGCGAATGGGAAAGCTTGGATTACCCGGTAGCGCTGGAAAAAACCGCTTGCCACTACGGCGGCGGGCGCTATTGGTTCCGCTGCCCGGCGGCGGGTTGCGGTCGTCGCGTGGCGCTGTTGTACGGTACTGGCCGGTATTTCGCCTGCCGACATTGTTACCAATTGGCCTACGCAAGCCAGCGTGAAGCAAGGCATAACCGTCTGGCAAGGCGGGCCGATAAACTGCGGGCGCGGCTTCAATGGGAACCCGGAATCCTTCATGGTCCGGGCGGCAAGCCCAAAGGGATGCACTGGCGAACCTTCTACCGCCTATCCCGCGAAGTCCAAGAGCTGACCGGGGAGTCTACAACTGCGTTCCTGGCCCACTTGAAAAAGATCAACCTACCATGGTGAATTTAGGCACAAAGCCGACTGTTCTCCCTGTGTAATTTCAGTGTAATCATGCCCGGAAAATTACACAAAATCTTAGAATCAGCTAGAATAGTCTAAAGTGCAATATCTCAACTTATCGCATTAAAATCAAAGACTTGGGAATATTTCAGAACTTCCAAGAACGTTTGCACTCAACATTGAAAATCCCCGTGTCGGCGGTTCGATTCCGTCCCTGCCACCAAATCGACATTTCACGCCATCCCACGGCGTACCGGAAACCCGCACAGCGTAAGGCTCTGCGGGTTTTTTGTTGTTTCAAGCCATTTCATCCGATAGCATCCAATCCCAGTATTCCTTACGGTACATTTGACGGGTCAAGCTCCTGTAGGGCGGCAAGGTCTTTAGCACAGAATGGCAAAGTCTTTGGCACAGCCCACGATAGCGGATCGAGGCCCGCTGAGCGGACCCAGAAAAGCAAAAGTTGGGTACAGCTAACACAAACAGATTCCTGGCTAACGCCACAAAAAAACGGGCGTAGTAAAAACCACGCCCGTTTCGTTTGACGGCTAGGAAGATTGGAGCGTCTCGGAGGAAGGGCTGGGCACAAGAAGTGCTGCGGAGCTTAAGCACCCCGTGCCCCGGAGGCGGCGCGGTGGAATCCGGGAAGCCGGAGTTCCCGCCCGTCCTCCCGGATTCCGTTCCACGCCCTCCGGGCTTGTCGCATTCCCTACAATCCAGCGCCGGGGCGGGCGCACCACCGCCGCCCTCCATTCCATAACCCCTTAATCCCACACGAAAATACCGGCTGGCCTGGAACCTGCTGCACAGGATTCCAGCGCCTCGCGGCGCGGTCATGGACAACAACGGGGAACATCGTGAACAAGATCGGCATTTTCTATGGCACCGACACCGGGACCACCCGCTTGGTGGCGAAGCGGATTTTCAAGGCGCTGGGGGCGGAAGCCGCCGACGCGCCCAAGAACGTCAACCGGGCCGGGCTGGAGGAATTCTCCAGCTACGACGCCCTGATCCTGGGCACACCCAGCTATGGCGTGGGGGCCATCCCCGGCCAGGCGGTCGGTTGCGTCGAACCCAATTGGGCGGAATTCCTGCCGCGGCTGGAAGGGCTGGATTTTTCCGGCAAGCGGGTGGCCTTGTTCGGGCTCGGCCACCAGGAGCGCTATTCCGAGCGCTTCGCCAGTTCGCTGATCCACCTCTACCGGTTTTTCCAGGCCCATGGCGCGGAATTGATCGGCACCTGGAGTACCGAGGGCTATACCTTCGAGGCTTCGGCCTCCATCGTCGATGGGCGCTTCGTGGGCCTGGTGGTGGACCAGCGCTCGCAACCGGCGCTGACCGATCCCCGTATCGAGGCGTGGCTGGCAGAGGTCGGGCCGCTGTTGCGGGAGCGCCACGCGGAAGCGGCGTAAACCTGGGCGCGGCATCCCGCCACGCTCAGAATTCCCCCCACCCCCCGCCGTCGGTGGCCGAAACCGCTTCCTGGGAGGATCGCCGCGCCGGACGGTCCGGCGACGGCGCGGCCAGGCTCCCGCCGGCCCCGTCCCCGGTCTTGAAGAAACCCACCAACCGCACCATCTCCTCGGCCTGCCCGCACATGGACAGGCTCGCCGCCGAAGTCTCCTCGGCCAAGGCGGCGTTCTGCTGGGTGATCTCGTCCATCTGCGCCACCGCCTGGTTGACCTGCCCGATATCCTGGGCCTGCTGGGCGCTCGCCGCCGATATCTGCGACACCAAGCCACCCACCTGCCGCACCCCGGCCACGATCTCCTCCAGCATCCCGCCCGATTGGCTCACCCAGCCCACGCCGACCCGCACCTTGTCCAGGCTGCCCTCGATCAATTCACGGCTTTCCTTCGCGGCCTGGGCGCTGCGCTGGGCGAGGCCGCGCACCTCCGCCGCCACCACCGCGAAGCCCTTCCCCTGCTCGCCCGCCCGCGCCGCCTCGACCGCCGCGTTCAAGGCCAGGAGGTTGGTCTGGGAGGCGAGCATGTCGATGGTGCCGATGATCCGGGCGATCTTGGCGCTGCTCTCGTTGATTTCCGCCATCGCGGCCACGGCCTGCCGCACCACCTCGCCGCCGCGCTCCGCCAACAGCCGGACCTGGGCCGCGGCCTCGTTGGCGCGGAGGGCGTGTTCGGCGTTCTCCCGCACCGTGCCGGTCAGTTCCTCCATGCTGGCCGAAGTCTGTTGCAGGCTGGCGGCTTGTTGCTCGGCGCGCTGTGACAGGTCGTTGTTGCCGGTGGCGATTTCCTGGGAGGCGTTGTGGATGAACTCGGCGGAGCGCCGGATTTGGCCGAACGCCCCGCCAAGCCTGTCCTGGGTCCGCGCCAAATTGGCGCGGAACTCGCCATAGATGCCGGTATAGGCGTCATAGCCGGTCTGGCGGGTCAGATCGCCCTCGGCCATGCCGCGGATGACCCAACCGAAATCCTTGAACAGCAATTCCGTATCGCTGGCGACTTGGTTCAAGCCCTCGCACAGGGTTTTCAGGAACCCGACCCCCTCCCCCGCCTCGATCCGCCGCGCCAGGTCGCCGGACCGGAATTCCTCCAGCAATTGGTTCACCTGCCGTTCTATCGCCACCTCGGCGGTGCGGTCGGCCCATTCCACCACGCTGCCGATGCGTTGGCCGTCGTGGTCGAACACCGGATTGACCACCGCCACGAAGCACCGGCCCGCCACCTCGGTCTCGAAGCGGTAGGTGGACATCAACTGCTCCAGCAGGTGGCGCGAACGGGCGGGCGAAGACTGCAACAGATCGAGTCCGGTCCCGAGCAAGCGGTCGGCGTCGAATCCGGGGATCGCCCCGCGCAGATCGGCCTCGGCGGCCTTGAACAGGTTCCGCGCCGCCGGATTCAGGTAGGCGACGTCGAAGTTCTGGTCGGACACCATCATGCCGGTGGAGGCGTTGTCCAGCGCGGCCTTGATCCGCAGGCCCTCGCTGGCGAGGCGGCGCAGTTCGACCATGTCGTAGCCGAGCTTGGTCTGCACGCAGCGCAGGACGTTCAATACCTCGCCGCATTCGTCGTTGTGCGCCACCTCGATGCCCTGGGTGAAATCGCCCTGGGCGATCCGCATGAAGCCTTCCGAAGCCTGCCCCAAGGGCACCAATACCCGCCGCATCATATAGCGCTGCACGCCGGCCGCCAGCAAGGCCAGGGCCAGGGAAGCCGCCAGCATCGCGGCGCGCCTGGACGCGAAGCGGTCGATGCGTCCGGCCAGCGCCCCGTCCAGGGCCGCGCCCAAACCGGCGTGCAGTTGCAAACCCGCCTCGATGGCCGCGCCGCCCGCCGCGGACACCTCTTCCGGCGGCAGGCCGACCGGTCCGGCCTGGACGATGCCACGGTCGAGCAACTCCAGGAACGCCTGTTGCCGCCGGTCGCTGTTTTCGAGCAGGGGCGATAAGCTTTCCCTCAAACCCGGCAATTCGCCGAACACTTTGGTCAAGCCGGAGCGGTTGGCGGCCTGGGTGGCGCGTACCGATTCCGACAGGAGCGCCAGCCGGGTGTGGTCGGCTTCGGAAATCCCCTGGCGCAAGGCCGCTGCCGTCGCCAAACCGCGCACGAGCCCGAGGTGGTACAGGCTTTGCGGGTTCTTGAAGACCCAGCCATCCATCAGGTAGTAGGTCGCGAGTTCCGGGTCCAGGGTCAGGTTGGAGGCGTCCGAAACCTGGGTAATCAACCCCAACAGGCTGTTGAGCAGGGCGTTGTGGGCCTCGGAGCCGTCCGCGCCCTTGGACATGGGCCAGGCTTGGCGCAGGGCCTGCCAGCGCCCCCGGAGCGCCGCCCATTGGGGGCCGGTCGCATAGGCCGCGCCCCAACGGGTGTCCAGCGCGTCCACCACCGCGAGTTCGGCCTCGATCTTGGCCTCCACCTCCGCCGCCTTGGCCCTGGCGGAAGCGTCGCCCCCGAGCGCGGCGGCGACGAAAGCCCGGTGGCGCGGCAGGTCGTCCAGCAAAGCCGACAAAGCCTGGAGGTACACGACGCCTTGGCGCTCCTGTTCGGCGAATTCGATCCCGGCCCCGATTTCCTTGAGCAGCAGGCCCATGGGCACGGCCACCGCCGCCAGCAGCAAGACACCGACCAGGATGCCCAGCCGGCGCAGCGGCCAGCGGCCCAGGAAATTCAGCCGCCGCCACAGCGGAGTCCCGTCCCCGCCCCCCGCGTTCATGCGCCGGTATCGCTCGGCGGCCCGTTCGGCCTCGGCTTTGGATATGGCACCGCGCACCGAGAGATAGCCAGTCACCCGGCCGTTTTCCCACAACGGGGCGATATTGGCCCGGACCCAATAGAAATCGCCGTTCTTGCGGCGGTTCTTGACCAACCCGGTCCAGGGCCGCCCGGCCCCGAGGCTATCCCACAGTTCCCGGAACACGGCGGGCGGCATATCGGGATGGCGCACCAGGTTATGCGGCTGGCCGAGCAGTTCGCGCTCGCCGAAACCGCTGGCGGCGATGAACTCGGCGTTGGCGTAGGTGATGACTCCCTTCAGGTCGGTCTTGCTGACGATCATGGCGTCTGGGTTCAGGACGTATTCCGTGTCCGTGACCGGCATATTCTGTTTCATGGGCATACCTGTTCAGTTGTTTCAAGTCCCCGGCCACGCCCGGGCCGGCTGCGCGGGGAGTACGGTCGCCTAGAAGACTAGCCCACCCGCACTGGTTTCATGGCCGCCATAAGCCCCTTATCCCGCCCCCGGAAAGCGGGGTTTTCCCCATCCGTAAAACCGGGGTTATAAAATCGATAAAACCGTTATCAAACCGCCGGACCGGGCCGCGGCGGGCCGGGCGGAGCCGCCGGGGGAACCGCTCCCGGCGGCGATTCGGCTAAGATAGGCGCCTTCCGAAAAGCCGAGACTACAGGACGCCCCATGATCCGCTTGCCAGAACATCCCTTGCGCGCCAAGCTGCACGACGAAATCAACGCCCGGCCCTACGAACCCCTGCGCCCGCCGGAACGGGTCTCCTACCTCGCCTATCTGGTGGACGAGCAGGACCGCGCCCGCGAAACCGCCCACCTGGACGCGCTGTGCCGCCATTTCGACCATGAATGGGTCCACAGCGGCGAGCGCTTCTTCCATCTCAAGTTCGACGACCTGCGCCTGCGGGTGGAGCAGCACGAGGAATTCACCCGCTACCTGTTCATCCTGGCGGATTCGCTGAACGACCCCTTCGCCGCCCCGGCCCTGTGCCGCGTCCCGGAGGACTGGGTCGAAGGGATTCCGGGCCGGGTCATGGTCGCCATCCACGCCGCCGTGCTGCCCTGCCCCATCGAGGACGCGACGCCGGACGCCGCCGCCCCCCATTTCCCCGAGCGCCGCCTGATGGGTGCCCGCCTCGCCAATGGCGCCCTGTCGGCCTACACCGATTTCCGCATCCACGAAGATGGCTTCTCGCGCTGGCTGCTGTTCGACCACCGCGACGACCCTGCCCAGGCGGGCCGTACCCTGCTTAGGCTGCTGGAGGTCGAGACCTACCGGATGATGGCCCTGCTCGCCGCCCCGCTGATCGACGGGCTCCGCGCCACCCTCCGCGACAAGGACCGCACCCTGGTCGAACTGACCACCGCCGTCGCCAACCACAACAACCGCAGCGACGAGGATTTGCTGGAAGACCTCTCGACCCTGGCCGCCGCTATCGAAAACCTGATTTCCAGCCACGAATACCGCTTCAACGCCACGCGGGCCTATTTCAACATGGTCTCGATCCGGCTGGCGGAACTGCGGGAAATCAAGATCGGCGAGCTCGCCACCCTCAGCGGCTACCTGAACCGCCGCCTGGAACCGGCGCGGAATAGCTGCGACTCCTCCATGCGCTGGCTGGAAACCCTGTCCACCCGCGTCACCAATGCCAGCCAGATGCTCAGGACCCGCGCCGATGTGCGCCGCGAACAGCAGAACCACGCCCTGTTGGCCGCGATGAACCGGCGCTCGGAATTGCAATTGCGCCTACAGCAGACGGTGGAAAGCCTGTCGCTGGCCGGTATCACCTATGCCGGGGTGTCCTTGATGGGCATCGTCGGCGACGTGCTGTACAAACACGGCCTGTTCCCGATGGAGGGCAACACCTTGGAAGCCTTGATGATCCCGTTCGTGGGCTACGCCGTATACCGGGGCACCCGGCATATTTGGAAAGCGGCCAAGCACGGCGCATAAGCGGAGACCCCATGATCGACACCCCGCCGCCCATGCCCGGCGCTTGCTGGAACGGGGCGTCGATGGGGTGATGCCGTTCGGCACCATGGGCGAAGGCCCGTCCTTCCCGGTGGTGGAACGGATGGCGGGCTTGGAGGGCTTGCGGGCGGCGGGCATCCCGGCCCACCGCTTGCTCGCCGCCACCGGCTGCGCGGCCCTGACCGACACCCTGGCCCTGACCCGGCACGCGCTGGCCTCGGGCGTGGGGCGTTGCCTGGTGCTGCCGCCGTTCTTCTGGAAAGGCTTGCCGGATGATGCGCTATTCCGCTATTACGCCGATGTGATCGAGGGCGTGGGCGACGACCGGCTGCGGGTCTACCTGTACCACATCCCCCAGGTTTCCGGCGTGGCCATCGGCGCGGAAGTGCTGGCCCGGCTGGCGGCGGCCTATCCCGTCCAGGTCGCCGGGCTGAAGGACAGCGGCGGCGATTACGCCCAAACCGCCCGTTTCCTGGCCGCCGCGCCCGGCCTTTCGATCCTGGTCGGGCACGAACCCGACCTGCCCCGGCTGATGCGCGAGGGCGGGGCCGGTTCCATCGGCGGCATCGCCAACCTCTGGCCGGAAGCCGTCGCCGCCCTGCTCAAACCCGGCGTCGGCGCCGGGGACCAAAAGCGCATCCGGGACTTCCTGGAGATCGTCTCCTCCCATCCCTTCCTGCCCGCCTGCAAAGCCCTGCTCGCGGCCCAGACCGGCGATCCCGGCTGGCTGGCCCCGCGTCCGCCCCTGTACCCGCTGTCCGAGCCCGGACGGCGCGGCCTCCTGTCCGAACTCGGCGCGGCGGGTTGCGGTTTTCCGCCGCCCTGAAAGCGCTCGCCCGTTGGCCATAGCGCAACGGGATGGTTCGCGCTTTCCCCGGCCGGGCTGTGACGGAAATACGCCCGTAAACGTATTCCGGCTGGGGCGCATTCCTTGTAAATGGCTTTCAGCCGGGGTCTCTGGGTTACAGATAGTCTCGCCAAAACCCCTAATCCCAGAGCCAACGATACCCGGTCGATATCGGGTTGCGCCCCCATATCCAAGCTTTATTGCGCTGGCTTGGCGGTCCCCACCCCGGCTTGGATAAATTCTTAAGAAAACCGCGATGCCTCATACCCCAAGCAGGTCGGTACAAACCCTGCCACAATAAGGCGGCACACTCCAAAAACCTGATCGACATACTTGGCGGTATCCACCAAAACCAGCCTGGACCGAATACCGCCAGCCCCGTCCCGATACCCCCGCCAACGAACCGCCCACCCTAGCGATTCCCCAAACTTCGTCGCAGGCACCTGAAACCTCGGCGGAAACCTATTAATATTATCCCCGACCTTGCACGGCGGTCGTGGGAAATACCCCCGGCCCCACCTTTCCCATCCCATCGATCATCGCGAAGAAGGCCACCATGGAACCCATAGTCCACCATCTCGCCGAATTGTGCCGGGAACTCACGCCGGTCCAATTCCGCCTGGCGATCCCGCCCTTGATGCGCTACCTGCCGACCCACCCTGTGATCGGCTCCCAGGAACGGGCGGCGGAATGCATCGCCGCCGTGTTCAACCGCTTGAATATGAACCCCAATATCGGCGGCATCCGCCCCACCCGCTACGAGCGCCAATTGGCCGAGGACCTATGGAGTTGGAAGATGACCCGCTCCGCGTCCGACACGCCGGGGGAAGACATGGTGTTCGAGCTGAGCGCGGCGGAATTGGTCTGCCTGCAAATCTGCTTCGAGCGCTTGAAAGCGGTGTTCGAGGGCACCGTGCTGGGGTATTCCTCAAGCCGCCCGCATTGACCCGCCGCATACACGAAACCTTCATTCGGCTGTGATTGGGCGCGGGGAAATATCCCCGCGCTTGGAATGATTGGCGGGATGGCTTCGGCTTTCAAAAAATTTGAAAAAATATAAACTTCTCTATAAAAAATAGGGTGCCCCGCGATTAAGCCCGACTCCCCGGACCCAGGCGATCCGCAGGCATGTCATTCCAGGCATACATTGCGACAGATACCCCTATACAAACCCACCCAATACACCACAAGAAACAGCCAAAACATATTTGAAACAAGTTTATAATAATACCTGCCACATAGCGCAAAGCGATAAATCAAAAATAACGACATCTGGCATCGCCGCCCTATCAAAACGCCGATAATGACCGGCTTAAAAAACACCCGGTCCCAGCCGACCCCACCCATCGACTGTCGATGCCGTAGCACGGATGCAACGGAAGATCCAGGAATATGGACCTTACAAGTGTAGGTTTTTGAAAAAACCGGAGGCGAGACAAAGGGTTAAGGTACATTGGTGAGTAACGACAAACACCCTGTACCGGAGGAACCGCCATGCCTCGCCCTCCAGAACTGTACCAATGGAACCGGGAGATCGCCATCCACTTTCCCGGCCTTTCGAAGCCGATGGTGATGGGCTTGGCCCTGTGGAGCCTGGGCATGGTCGTGGTCGGCGCTTGCAGCCTTTCGGCGCTGACCGACTGGTGGTCGTGTCGGCTGGGGCAGAAGGGCGACGCGGTGCGGGAGCGCCTGCGCTACGTCTACCGTGGGAAGGAGGCCAAGGCCGGGAAGGAGCGCCGCGAACTCGACGTGGAGGCGTGCCGGGCCCCCTGGCTGGGCTGGGTTTTGGAGGGCTGGGATGGAAACCAGTTGGCGGTCGCCTTGGACGCGACGAGCCTGGGGCAGCGGTTCGTGGTCCTGGCGGTCAGCGTACTTTACCGGGGCTGCGCGGTGCCGGTGGCCTGGAAGGTGCTGAGGGCGGAACGGAAGCATCCGTGGAAGCCCGAATGGCTGGCCTTGCTGAGGCATTTTAAGGACGTCGCGCCCGCGTCGTGGACCGTCCTGGTGCTGGCGGACCGGGGGCTGTACGCCAAGTGGCTGTTCGAGGGGATCCAAGCGCTGGGCTGGCACCCGATGCTGCGGGTGAACTCGGGCGGCACCTTCCGCCCCCGGGGATGGCGGCACTGGCGGCCGTTCACCCGCCTGGTGCCGAAGGTGGGCGACCGCTGGCAAGGCCGGGGGACGGCGTTCGGCGGCAAGCGGACCCGCCTGGACTGCACCCTGTTGGCCTATTGGGGGGAAGGCCACAAGGACCCCTGGCTCGTCCTGACGGACCTGCCGCCGGAAGCCGCCAACGCCTGCTGGTACGGATTGCGCGGTTGGATCGAGCAAAGCTTCAAGAAAATCAAGGGCGGCGGCTGGCAATGGCAGAACACCCGCATGGACGATCCCGAGCGGGCGGAGCGCCTCTGGTTGGCGATCGCCATCGCCACCTGGTGGCTGCTCTCGGTGGGCGGGGAGGCCGAGGCCGGAATGGCCGCCGCCACCTTCCCGGCCATTCCGGGCTCTCCCCGCCAACAGGCCCACCGCTGGCGGCTGGTGGGGATTTTCCGCCATGGCCGTTCCCTGATCCTGGCCGCCCTCTTCGAGCGCCGCGCCTTGCCGGTGGGGAAGGCCCGCCCAGAACCCTGGCCATCGGTGCCAATCCCAACCCCAGGGGCAACCGTGGCGATCCTCACGGGGGCGGTATGAATAAACCTACACCTGTAAGGGAATATGGACCCCGCGCCCGGATTCCGCCCCATGTATCCGAATATCATAAGATATCGATACGATACCAATCTGGGTGGCGGGCCACCTCCCGGCCTTCCCACCCCCCAGCGGACCGGAGCTAAGTAAGTCTGCGTGCCCTCCGAGGTTCCGCATTATAATGACGCCCCATCCCCCACCCTCCGGTATGCCCCGCGATGAGTCCGCCCGACGCCGCCGCTTTCGAAATCGACGCCTTCCTGGCCGGCCTGACCCAGAGGCCGGGCGTCTATCGGATGCTGGACGACACAGGCGAGGTGATCTACGTCGGCAAGGCCAAGAACCTCAAGAAACGGGTGTCCAGCTATTTCTCGCACAAGGACGCCCCGTCCAAGCAGCAGGCGCTGGTGGCCCGCATCCGCGCCATCGACGTGACTGTGACCCAGACCGAGGGCGAGGCGCTACTGCTGGAAAGCCAGCTCATCAAGCGCTACCAGCCGCGCTATAACATCCTGCTGCGCGACGACAAGGGCTATCCCTTCATCTATATCTCCACCCACCAGGAATTCCCCAGGGTGGCGTTCCACCGCGGGGCCAAGTCCAAGCCGGGACGCTATTTCGGACCCTACCCCACCAGCGCCGACACGGTGCGGAGGAACCTCAAGCTGCTGCAAAAAACCTTCCCGGTGCGGCAATGCGAGGATTCCTTCTACGAGAACCGTTCCCGCCCCTGCCTGGAATACCAGATCGAGCGCTGCACCGCGCCCTGCGTGGGCTTGATCGACGCGGCGGCCTATGCGGAGGATGTACGGGATACGGTGGCCTTCCTGGAAGGCGAGGGCGGGCGCTTGATCGACACCCTGGCCCGGCGCATGGAACAGGCGGCGGCGCGGCTGGATTTCGAGCGGGCGGCGCGTTACCGCGACCAGATCGCCAGCCTCCGCACCCTCCTGGAAAAACAAGCGGTGCATGGCGAACACGGCGACGTGGACATCATCGCCTGCGCCCTCGATGGCAACGTGGCCTGCGTGCGGATGGTGTTCATCCGTGGCGGCCAGCAAATCGGCGACCGGAGTTTCTTCCCGACGATGCGGGAAGCCCACGAACCGGGCAGCATCCTCGCCGCCTTCGTCGGCCAGTATTACCTGGGCAAGCCCATCCCCAAGGAAATCCTCCTCAGCCATCCGGTCGAGGACGCGGGATTGCTGGAGGACATGCTGGCCCACGAGGCCGGCCATGCCGTGAAACTCTCGGCCCGGCTGCGCGGCGAACGGGCGAGGCGCGTGCAGATGGCCGTGACCAACGCCCAGCACGACCTCGCCCTCAAACTCGCCAGCCGCCGCGATATCCACGCCCGCTTCCTGGAACTGGGCGAGGCGCTGGCGTGCCCGCAACCGCCGCACCGCCTGGAGTGCTTCGATATCAGCCATACCCAGGGCGAACAGACCGTGGCCTCCTGCGTGGTGTTCGACCGGCAAGGCCCGGTCAAATCGGCCTACCGGCGTTTCAATATCGAAGGCATCCAAGCCGGCGACGACTACGCCGCCCTGGCCCAAGCCACCGCCCGGCGCTATCAAAGGATCAAGGACGGGGAAATCGAAGCGCCCGATATCCTGTTCATCGACGGCGGCAAGGGCCAGGTCGCCGCCGTGCGGGAAACCTTGTCCCGGCTCGGCCTGGACGCGCCCCGCATCGTCGGCGTCGCCAAGGGGCCGGACCGCAAACCCGGCCTGGAAGTCCTCGTCCCGGCGGAAACCGGCCAGCCGCTCATATTGCCACCGCATTCGGCGGCTTTGCGCCTGATCCAACAGATCCGCGACGAGGCCCACCGCTTCGCCATCACCGGCCACCGCCAACGCCGGGCCAAGGCCCACCAACAATCGACGCTGGACGCTATCGCCGGACTCGGCCCCAAGCGCCGCCAACAGCTCCTGCGCCAATTCGGCGGCCTCCGCGAAATCAGCCGCGCCGGGGTGGACGCCCTCAGCCGGGTGCAGGGCATCAGCCAGCAATTGGCCCAACGCATCTACGACACCTTCCACGAACGGGAACCCTGATTATGGAGTTGAACCTCCCCACTTACCTGACCTTGCTGCGGATCGTCCTGATCCCGGTATTGGTCGCGTTGTTCTACCTGCCCTGGCCGGGCGCCCACGCCGCCTGCGGCCTGGTATTCATGGTGGCCGGATTCACCGACTGGCTGGACGGCTATCTGGCCCGCAAGCTGGGGCTGGCCACCCGCTTCGGGGCGTTCCTCGACCCGGTGGCGGACAAACTGATGGTCGCGGTCACCCTGGTCTTGATCGTGCAGGCCGACCCCAGCCCCTTCGTCGCCATCGCCGCCGCGATCATCGTCGGGCGGGAAATCACCATCGCCTCGCTGCGGGAATGGATGGCGGAAATCGGCCAGCGCAAAAAGGTCGAGGTCTCGCAACTCGGCAAATGGAAAACCATGGCCCAGATGGTATCCATCACCTTGCTGCTATTCGGCATGGATATTTGGCGCGAGACCTTGCAGGGTCTCGGCCAATTCCTATTGTCCATTTCGGCCCTTTTGACTTTATGGTCGATGGTGGTGTATTTGCGCGCCGCCCTACCCTCGTTCGCCGACCAGCCCAACTCCAGTGTTGACAAGCCCGCCCTGGACCCTTAGAATATTCGGACAAGCAAGCGGGAATAGCTCAGTTGGTAGAGCACAACCTTGCCAAGGTTGGGGTCGCGAGTTCGAGTCTCGTTTCCCGCTCCAAATATAAAAAAAGCCGTGTTTATCACGGCTTTTTTATTGCCAGGAGATAATCCCCGCGCAATCCCTCCCCGATAGGTTTATCGCCCCGTTCCTGGAGCCACGGATAGCCTATCGCCCGCCCGGAAATCATAAGTGTTGCTTCGACCGCGAGCCTCCGCTATAATGCCGCGCTCTTCCAACGGGGAACTAAAGCCAAGCGATCCGCCAAGGCTTTGAAACCGCTCCCCGAAAGAAGAACCAAGGCTGAGTGGCAGAATGGTCATGCAGCGGCCTGCAAAGCCGTGTACGCCGGTTCGATTCCGACCTCAGCCTCCAAAATATAAGCGGGAATAGCTCAGTTGGTAGAGCACAACCTTGCCAAGGTTGGGGTCGCGAGTTCGAGTCTCGTTTCCCGCTCCAAATCCCCCCTCCCCGGTATCCCATCGTTAAACGGATTCCCCCTTCCGGGGCTACATCCGTAGATCGCCATTATTTCTCCTTGCGCCGGTCCATCTCCTCGGCCTGCAATTCCCTCAGGCGCTCGTCCAACACCGAATTCAGATAGAAATTATCCCCGGCGAATTTCTTCGCGAGGCGCAATTGCAGGATGGCGGTGCGGGTCTGGCCGTCGGCGTAATAGGCTTCGCCCAGATAGCGGTGCGATTCGGCCTCGTTGCCCAGCTTGCTATAGGTTTCCGCCATCAGTTCATAGACTTCCGGCGTGACCGCGTGGAAACGGGTGTAATCGTGCAGCAGCTTCCCCGCCTGCATCGCCTTGCCGGTCATCAGCAAGACCCGGACATAGTTCAGCGTCAAGGCCCGGTTGCCCGGAAAGCGCTGCAAGGACGAATCGAACAACTGCCCGGCCTTGGCGAAGTCCTTGGTGTCCAGGTACGCCTCCGCCAGCGCGTTGGCGAACTGCGATTGGTCGGGATAGGCCTGCATCAGCCTTTGCAGCAAAGGCTTGGCTTCCTCGCCACGGGAAGCCTTGATCAGGGCCAGGGCCAAACCATAGCCGTTGATATCCTGCTGGACCTTGGTGCCCTGCCCGCTCATCGCCTTGAAATAATCCAAGGCCAGCTTGGGACTGGCGGCGGTTTCCACCCGGAGCTTGGCGCGGACGATGCGATAGGCCAGGGAATCGGGATATTGCTTGTACGGGAACTGCTCGGCCCGGCCACGGGTATCGGAGATACGCGACACCGTCACGGGATGGGTCAGCAGGAATTCCGGCATCTTGCTGCCCGCGAAACGGGTGGATTGCTGCATCCTTTCGAAGAAATCCGGCATGGCCCTGGGGTCGAATTCCGATTTGGACAGGATTTGCATACCCACGCGGTCGGCCTCGGCCTCGTTGTCGCGGGTGAAATTGATCTGGTATTGCAGGTTGGCGGCCTGGGCCGCCATCATCGCGCCCATGCCCGCCTGCCCGCCACCCCTGGCCCCGAGCAAGGCCCCGGCCAGCATCGCCACGGCGGTGGGGATCGCCATCCGGCTCGCGGCCTGGAACGCCTGGTAAAGATGGCGCTGGGTGACGTGGGAAATTTCGTGGGCCAGCACCGAGGCCAATTCGCTCTCGGCCTCGGTCAGGAGGATCAACCCGGAATTGACGCCGATATAGCCGCCCGGTCCGGCGAAGGCGTTGATGGCGGGTTCGTCGACCACGAAGAAATGGAAGGGCTGGGCCGGATTGTCGCTCTCGCCCGCCAGTTTTTGGCCGATGGATTGAATATAATCCAGCACTTCCGGGTCCTGGCTGATCTGCAACTGGCTATGCAGGTTGCGGTAGAACGCCTCGCCCAATTCCGCTTCCTGCTGCGGCGTCATCAAGGTGCCGGTGGAATCGCCGATATCGGGCAGTTCGATCTTCTTTTCCTCGGCCCGGACCGGGGACGGGAACGACAGGGCGAGTTGGGCGGGGATGAGCAGGGCGAGCAGGGTTTTCTGGAATTTCATAGGATGGCAGCGCCCTCGAAGGGCATGGATACGACGGGCGGCGGAGGCGATGGATGAAATACGCGATCCAGGTACACGGCGGGCCGGGGCAAACCCCATCGGCCCATACCGCCTACCAGTTTATCAAAGCGGCGTTGGCGGAAGGCCACGAAATCGTGAGGATTTTTTTCTACCTCGATGGCGTGCAACAGGGTTTCGGACCGGGCGGCACCGACGCGCCCCGGCTCTTCCCGGACTGGCCGGGCCTGGCCGGGGCGCACGGGCTCGACCTGGTGCTATGCGTCTCGGCGGCGACCCGGCGGGGTTTGTTGCCGCCGGAAGAAAACGATTGGCCGGAATCCCCGGCCATCGCGCCCGGCTTCCGGGCCGGGGGTTTGGGGCAATGGATGGAAGCCTGCCTCAAGGCCGACCGGGTTGTGGTGTTCGGGGGCTGAGATGGCGAAAAAACTGCTGTTCGTCCTGCGCCATCCGCCCCACGCCGGGTTCCGCCTGCGCGAAAGCCTGGATATGATCCTCACCGCCGCCGCCTTCGACCAAACCGTCGCCCTGTTATTCCTGGGCGATGGCGTCTACCCGCTCAAGCGCGGCCAGCATCCCGAAGCCGCCGGCTTGCCGCCGGTGGCGCAGATGTTCGAGGCGCTGGAATTGTACGATGTGGACGAGGTGTGGGTAGAACGCGAATCCCTGGCCGAGCGTGGCTTGGAACCCGCCGATTTAATCATCCCGGTCCGCCTGTTGGACCGCGCCGCCGTGGCCGGGCTGACGGCGGCGCAGGATATCGTGGTGGCCTGCTGATGGCGGTTTTACATCTGGTGAACGGTTCGCCGCACGGAAGCCGGGCCTTGGCGGACTGCCTGCTCCGGGCGGGCGCGGGCGATGCGGTCCTGCTGATCGAGGACGGCGTCTACGCGGCGGTCGGGAGCTTGGGCGCGGAAACCACGCGGCTCGCCGCCGGACGCGTGGCCCTGTATGCCCTGGTCCCGGACCTCGCGGCGCGTGGCCTCGCGGCCTCCGGCCTCGCGGCGGATATCGTCCCGGTCGATTACGCCGGTTTCGTCGCCCTCACCACCACCCATAACCCCATCCAATCCTGGTTCTGATGCCCATACTCGAAATCGACGGCCAGCGGCTCGCCACCACCGACGGTGGTTTCCTGGTGGACGGCTCCGCCTGGAACGAACGGGTCGCCCTGGCCCTGGCCGCGACCCTCCCCATCGAATTGACCGAGGCCCATTGGGAAATCCTGCGCTTCATCCGCGGCTACCACCAGCGTTTCCAGCATCTGCCGAATACCCGCATGTTCGTCAAGGCGGTACAGAAGGAACTGGGCGGGGACAAGGGCAATTCGCGCTACCTGCACCGGCTGTTCCCCGAAAGCCCCCTGAAATACGCCTGCCTCGTCGCCGGTTTGCCCAAACCGCCCGGCTGCGTCTGAAAGCTTCCTTCACCCATACCGAGGACCGTTCCCCATGGCCAGACCCGTCACGCCCTTGATCGCCGCCGACGCCATCATCGAACTCATCGACCTACCGGGCCGCCCCATCGTCCTGATCGAGCGGCGGTATCCACCGGCGGGCTGGGCCATCCCCGGCGGCTTCGTCGATGTGGGGGAAAGCCTGGAATGCGCCGCCGTGCGGGAAGCCCGCGAGGAAACCGGGCTGGATGTGAAACTCGTCGCCCTGCTCGGACTGTATTCCAACCCGGAGCGCGACCCCCGCGGCCATACCGTCACGGCGGTCTATGTCGCCGAGGCCCACGGCAGCCCGGTCGCCGCCGACGACGCCAAGACCGCCCGCGTTTCCGCCCTGGACGATTTGCCCCAGCCCTTGGCTTTCGACCATGCCCTGGTGTTGGCGGATTACCGGCGTTTCCGGGAAACGGGCGCGGTCGCGCCCTTGCGCTGATCTCCCGGCAACTCCCAGCCAGCACGGGTTCCCAAGCGGCGCTTGGGAATCAACAGCCTTGTCGCGAACCCGACAAAACCGCCCTCCCCGGTGCCTTAACCAACACTGCGGACAGTGGGGAATCTCCCGCCGCCCCTTCCAAGATCATGCACTTAGCCTCCGTTATGGACTGGCATGGCGCTTGCGGAGTGCTTGCCGGGCGCGGACCTCCATACCGCGCACCATACGCCCCCACAACGATTTGGAGACCGCCGCCATGAACCCCGATTACCGCGAACCCCAAGAATCCAACCCCGCCGCCGGCCTCGCCGCCACGCCCCGCGACAGCGGACTCCCCGACGACGAATGCGTCTACCGCATCCCGGCCCCGCCCGTGCCCGGCAAAATCGCTTGGAGCCTGAACCCATGGCTGCCGGAATAAGCCATTTGGTCCCCGTGCGGGAAGCGCCCGCCCCGCTGTGGGCGCAATGGCGGGAAGATGTCTCCTGCGTGTTCGCCCGCGACCCGGCGGCGCGTAGCTTCCTGGAGGTGATCTTCCTGTATCCGGGCGTCCACGCGATCATGCTGCACCGGGTCAGCCACCGGCTATGGCGGCGCGGCTGGAAATTCCCCGCCCGTTTGCTGGCCTTCCTGACCCGCTGGTTGACCAACGTGGACATCCATCCCGGCGCGACCATCGGCCGCCGCTTGTTCATCGACCATGGCGCGGGCGTGGTGATCGGCGAGACCGCCGAGGTGGGCGACGACGTGACCCTATACCATGGCACCACCCTGGGCGGCACCTCCTGGCACAAGACCAAGCGCCATCCGACCCTGGGTAACGGGGTGTTGGTCGGGGCCGGGGCCAAGATCCTCGGTCCCATCGTGCTGGGCGACAAGGTGCGGGTGGGCGCGAATTCCATCGTCATCAAGGATGTGCCGTCCTGCTGCACGGTGATCGGCATTCCGGGCAAGATCGTGCAACGGAAGGACGCGCCGACGGAGAATTCGTTCGGGATCGACCTGGACCATCATTTGATTCCCGACCCGGTGGGCAAGGCCATCGCCTGTTTGATGGAGCGCATCGAAGTACTGGAAGCCAAGCTGGCGGTCCACGAGAAGATCGAGGAATGCGCCTCCTGCCACGCCGAAACCGTTTGCCATACCCACGAAGCGCTCATCCAGCCCGAATTGGCCGACGCGGCCTGAAAGCTTCCCTTCTTCCCTTCCTTACTCAGCGGGTTAGGCCGGTTTCCGGGCTAACCCGGCGGGCTTTCCGGCCCGGTTCCCCCACTTATCAATTTTTGCGCCATGTGATGGGCGCTTGCCTAATTTCTGGGCCTGTGTTTGGATTAGCCCCGTATAGCCCACATGGAATGTAATGGAATCCGGGAAGCTTGGCCATGGCCCGGCCTTTCCGCATTCCGCCCTGCCACATACAGGCCATGCCACCACACCCGCCCCGGCATCACAACAATAATCCGGAGAAACCCATCATGACCATGAACAAACGCCCCACCCTATGTAGCCCATCCCTATTCCGCCCGCTCATCGCCTTGGGCGCGGCCCTGGGAATAAGCGACACCTTCGCGGACACGGTCGCCTGCGACGCTGGCGAGTATATCCAAAGCAACACGGGGGGCTATATCTGCGCGGCGCAAACCGGCTCCGGGGAGCAAAAAATCAAACCGTATAAAACCAAAACCTGGTCCAATTATCCAAATGGTTCTCCGACTGGCCAATGGTCATGGGGTTTTTTCTGTTGGAGTACGAATAGCTCAGCGGTATCCATAACCCCGGATATGTATGTGAAAGGGGCCAATACCCTTGTCCCATGGCCGCTTTCCGTGTCGGCGACCAATTGGGATGCGCTCCATAGCCACGATTGGGGGGTGGGGGCTTTATGGGCGGCCGGCACACCCGATAGCGGCGCCTATAGTTCCAACTGCGGTAGTTATGGGGCCATCACGGCCACCCTGACGAGTTCCCCTCCAGGCCTCCAAAGCATCGGGCAAGCCGCAGCCGAGCCGGTCGGAATGGGCGGTGTTGGGATGGGCGGCATCGCCGATATGGTGGGGATGAAGGTACTCGACAAGACCGCGGTCATGCCGACCCAGTTGACGCTGACCTGCCCCAAGGGATTCTCTCCCATCCATGCGGAATCCTTCTCCAGCGGTTCCGACGACGCCATCCTCTGGGAAACCGAGCGGGGCGTCACCGCGTTGCCCACGCCGAACCTGGATGGACAATCCGTGAGCTTACAACTGTCATGCCGGAATAAGTCCGCCAAACTATTCTCCTTGGCTTATGGCGACATCGGCATCGCGCTGGGCACGGTCAAATCCGACCGGATATCGACGCCGAGCGCCCATAGTGCCGTTTTCGGTGGCCTGGGCGACGACGAACTGTGGGCCGACAAGGACCGCAGCGTCGTGTTGGGTGGCCTGGGCAACGACACCATCACCGTAAACGCCACCGACGCCGTCGCTATCGGTGGCGATGGGAACGATACTTTGAAGGCCGTCAACGCCGGGCGGAGCCTGCTCGTGGGCGGCCCCGGCAAGGATACCTTCTATGGCTCGCCGGACGGCGAGACCCATATCAACGCACGCGACGGGTACGACGGCGACTTGATCATCTGCAAATCCGACAAGAACACGGTCTTGTCCGATAGTGGGGATATCCTCCGCGGACCCTGTAGCCAGCCCTAAGCAATCCACCGGACGGCCACGACCGACGACGCCAAGCGCCGCCGGTCGATCTTCCCGGCTCTCGGAAATGGCGTTCAGATTGGCAAAGCCTCCGGTTCGCGGCACTCCCAGCCTCGCCGCCCTTTGCTAGAATGCCCCGCCCCATCCCGAGACCATGCCCTTGACCACATCCAGCCCGCTGTTCACCCGCCCGCCCGTTTGGCGTCCCGTCCGTCCCGGCCAAAGCCACCACATCCCGCCCGGCGCCGAGTCCTGGCTGTTCGAGCAAGGCTCGCTGACCCTGCGGCTCCGCGCCCTGTGCGGCCCGGAGTTCCGCGTGCGGTTGCTGCGGCAGGACTGGGCGCAGCCCTACGCCGACGAGGCACGGGCGCTCGGCATCCCCCAATTGCGGCGGGCGGTGGTGCGCGAAGTCCTGCTGCAATGCGGCGGGCGGCCCCTGGTCGCGGCCCGCAGCGTCATCCCGGCGGACACCCTGCGCGGGGCCGGACACGCGCTGGCCCGGCTGGGCACCCGGCCCCTCGGGGAAATCCTGTTCCGCGACCCGCGCCTGGAACGCACCCATCTGGAACTCACCGCCCTCGAACCCCGGCTGTGGCGGCGCGAACTGGCGGCAACCCTGGGCCTCGCCGGAAAAATCCGGGGCCGCCGTTCCTGCTACCGCATCGGGCCGGGCCGTTTGCTGGTCGCCGAATTCTTCCTGCCCGCCCTATTCGCCCTGGAGCAAAAATCATGATGCCGCCCCTGTCCGCCGCCCGCTTCGACGCCTATTGGCGCTTGATGCGCTTCGACAAACCCATCGGCATCCTGCTCTTGCTCTGGCCGGGGTTGTGGGCCTTGTGGATCGCGGGCCAGGGCCATCCCACGCCCTCCGTGGTGTTGGTCATCGCCTTGGGCACGGTGTTGATGCGGGCCGCCGGTTGCGTCATCAACGACTACGCCGACCGCGATTTCGACCCGCATGTCGAGCGCACCAAGCTCCGGCCCATCGCGGCGGGGGAAATCGCGCCCAGGTCGGCGCTGTGGCTGTTCGTGGCGCTGTGCCTCGTGGCCTTCGTCCTGGTGCTGACGATGAATTGGCTGACCATCGCGCTGTCGGTGCCGGGGGCGCTGTTGGCGGCGTCCTATCCCTTCATGAAGCGCTACACCCATTGGCCGCAGGCGTATCTGGGGCTGGCGTTCGGCTGGGCGGTGCCGATGAGCTTCGCGGCGGAAACCGGCGGCATCCCCTTCATCGCCTGGGAAATCTACGCCGCCACCATCCTCTGGGCGCTGATCTACGACACCCTGTACGCCATGGTGGACCGCGACGACGATCTCAAGATCGGGGTGAAATCCACCGCCATCCTGTTCGGGCGGCACGACCGGCTGATCCTGGCGCTGTTGCAGGCGCTGATGCTGGCGATCCTGGGCGCGGTGGGCCGGCAGGCGGATTTGGGCGGGGCGTATTACGCCGGGCTGGCGGTGGCGGCGGGGCTGGCGGGCTATCAGCAAGGGCTGATCCGGGAACGCGGCAAGCCCGAGTGCTTCCGGGCCTTCCTCAACAACAATTGGTTCGGGCTGGCGGTGTTCGCGGGGCTGGCGCTGGATTACGCGCTGCGCTGAGACCGCCGCCCGCGAGGATCAAGCGTAATTGTCGAATAAAGTGCCGACCATGCCATCCTGGGCCTTGACGGCTTTGACGCCCGCCTGTGTCTGGGCCGAGGCTTCCTTCATCTCGACCAGGGATTGGGTGGTGCCGTTGCCGCTGCTGGTGGCTTCGGTTTTGGGATTGGCGGCGGTGGTGGAATCGCGGGCGATCCGGGAAGCCGCGTCGTTCATGTGCTTATAGGCCTGCTGTAGGGCTTGGGAGCCGGAGCCGCCGACCGGATAAACGCTCATATCTTCCTCCAAGGGCGTGCTGGGTATGCCCTATGCCCAGTTTAGCGCGTCCCACCACCTGCCGCCGGCTCCGCCCTCCAATTTTTTGCGTTTTTGCCGCCCGGATCACAAAAAGCGGCGATAAAAACCGCTAGTCCAGGCCGGGCCGGTTGTCCTTCCCGGCGAGGCTGTGCGCCCGCCTGCGCCGGGTATTGGCGAGTATCGCAGCGCGCTCCGCGTCGTCGGCCTGGGACCAGCGCATGATTTCTTCAAGGGCGCGGAAACAGCCCAGGCAGATATTGTGTTGGTCTAGGCAGCAGTTGCGGACGCAGGGGGATTCTATGGCGCGGTTCGGGTTCAAGAAAAATCTCCCAATTACCTCAATCGGCGGGCCTCAAGCCGGGCTTCGCGGATTTCCTCCGCGCCCAATTTAGGCCGCAACACCCGGCGCTGGTCCAACAGGCGGAAAGCCTCAAGCCGTTGCGCGTCCGCATCCACGGGCTTATCCATGGAAACATGGCCGGAACCACTGTCGGGGCCGCGCCGGTCCACGAATTCGCGCAGAGCCAGTCAACCACCTCGCGGATAGTTTTCGCCGGACTGAGTTGCCGGGCTTGTTCTAGCAAACCATCGTCAAGCATCACCTGTGTGGACATCGGAGCCTCCTCGGGCCAATTGAAAGCGGTTCGTATGATAGCGCCGATTTTGGGGGTGGGATCGGGTCCGTTTTGCCGTCGATAAGCGATGGCGCGTTCGCTGGCTTCGGTACCTCATTTCGTGGCGGAGTAATTGGGTTGGTGTCAACCGTGGCCGTGCCGCATAAGAAAGTGGGATACCTTGATTTAACTGTGTTTTTTGTTGACGGGCAGAATTAGGCGGCGTATCGTTTTTGCTTGGGCGGCGGATGTGACGCATAATCGGGTTTTGTTACGCGGCATCCGCGCCGCCTAATACACATTTAGGTTTTCAGAGAAAATCGCGGCATATGGAATTTAAAGTCTTTGTCAAAGCAAGCGAGGATTTCTGGAATAACTATCTAAAAGATATTTATCACAATTCATTCGATAATCAATTAACAAAAAACAGGAAAATTCTGTATCCAAGCATTCTCCTATGCACAAACGCCAATAATCATTTTTCGGTTGAGCTCTTAGGGGTTCAGGAAGGTTTCCAATGCCTTGTTGTCAAGGCGCATGCCGAAATCTCAATGGAAAAATATTTGAGCCAGTTCGATATTGAAGAAACAGAGCCATTATATATTTTTGAACGTGGAATTACTCCCTTCCCGTCTAAAGAACGACTAAGCTTATAGGCAATCGAACTGGACTGGGAAAGGCACGATGAACCGCTGTATCCGCATCCAACGGCTGGCCCCGCAGGACCGTGAACGGTGGCAGGCGCTGTTCTACCGCCACCAGCAGCAAAGCCGACGGCGTAGGCTGCTGGCCTTGAAGGCCCTGTGGGACGGCGAGAGCATGGCCGGGGTCTGCCGCAGCCAGGGAGTCCAGCGCAAGACGCTGGAGGAGTGGCTGGACAGCTACCTGCATGGTGGCTTCGACGCCCTGCTGGCCCCGCAAAGGCGGCCCCGCCCGCAAGCCCTGAACCCGCAGCGGCGCAAGGTCCTGCGCTACATCCTGCTCCACAAGACGCCGGCGGACTATGGCATCGACAGTTACCAATGGACGGCGGCCCACGTCCAGGGTTTGCTCGTTAAGAAGTGGGGCCTGCCGCTGAGCGCCAACCGGCTTTACGAAATCTTCGACGAACTGGGCCTCTCCCACCAGCGCGCCCACCGCGACTACGGCCCCGCCCAGCCCGCCGAGCGGGCCGGCTTCGTGGAGGCGCTCGAAAAAAAACCGCCGAGGCCGACCCCGGCACCGCCCTCGTAGCCCTCGACGAGTTCGCGCTGCTGTCCACGACCCGCACCCACTACGCCTGGGCGGAGAAGAACACCGCCCAGGCGCCGCCGAGCAACGAGAAGCGGCGGGAGAAACTGAACGGCTTCCTGGCCCTGGACCTGAACAGCGGCCAGACCACCGTGGACTTCCAACCCCAGGCCAAAACCCCGAACGCCGTTTACGTCATCGCCCTGATCGTCCTGCGCTACGCCAGCCTGGGCTACCAAAGGATTCTGTTCATCCTCGACAACTGCTCCATCCACAACGACTCCATGAAGGCCGCTCTGGCCGAGTTGCTGGCGGAAATCCCCCTGGCCCAGGGCATCGCCGTGGACTTCCTCCACACCCCGGCCCACTCCCCCAAGTTCAACCCGGCCGAATACCTCATCCGCCTCGTCAGGAAGAACTCCCTCTACCACCTGCCCCATGCCATGACGGTCCAGCAGCGGGCCGAGCGCGTCCATCGGCACTTGGCCCAGGCTCCTCCCCAAACACCCCAGCAGGTCAAGAACATTCTCAGCCATATCTACCGCCTGCCAAAAAGTGGGTGGTCTTAGGGCGGGAACCCCCGGCGTCAGAATAGTTGTCGCCTCTAATTTTCCGAATGAAAGAGGAAAGAAGAGGACAATTGCCCATGATTACGACGTATTCCGCAGAGTTCAAAGAGCAAGCGCTTCGGAAGGTGTTTGCGCGTGGCCGCCGGTCGATAAAAGAGGTGGCCGAGGAACTGAACATGAACCACTTGACCTTGAAGGGCTGGATGAAAAAGAAATTACCCGAGGCGGTACGCGGCGCGGTGAAGCGGGAGAGGCGTCCCGGGGACTGGCGCCCGGAGGAACGGTTGGCGGCGTTGCAGGAGAGCCATGGCTTGGAAGGGGAAGCCCTGAACGCCTGGTGCCGGGAGCGCGGCCTGTTCGCCCACCAGCTGGACGGTTGGAAGCGGGACTTTTGCCGGGATCCAGGGGGCACGGGAGAGGCATCGACGAACGCCCGGGAACTGCGGGTCCTCAAGGAGCGCAACCAGAGCCTCGAACGGGAATTGGCGCGTAAGGACAAGGCGCTGGCGGAGGCGGCGGCGTTGCTGGTCCTTCAAAAAAAGTACCGGGCGCTCTTGGGGGGAGGGGAAGAATGACCCCGCCGCAAGAGCGCGAAACCGTGACCGCCCTGATCGACGAGGCCACCGCCGCCGGCGCGCGCCTGGAGCGGGCCTGCGGGGTGCTGGGGTTGTCCGCCCGCACCGTCCAGCGCTGGCGATCCGGGGACGGCGTCCAGGCCGACCGGCGGCCCGCGCGGGTGTACGTTCCACCCCACAAGCTGAGCGAGGCCGAGCGGGCCAAGGTGCTGGCGGTGGCCAACTCCCCCGAGTTCGGCCATTTGCCGCCGTGCCAGATCGTGCCCCGGCTGGCGGACCGGGGGGAATACCTGGCCTCGGAATCGACCTTCCACCGCATCCTCAAGGCCGAAAACCAGTTGGCGCACCGCCGGGCCGAACGGCCGGGACAGCCGCGCGGCAAGCCCAGGGCCCTGTGCGCCACGGCTCCCAATCAAGTCTACTGCTGGGACATCACCTATTTGCCCGCCGCGATCCGGGGCCAGTTCTTCTACCTCTATCTGTTCCTCGACCTGTTCAGCCGCAAGGTCGTGGGCTGGCAGGTCTACGGCGAGGAAAGCAGCGCCCTGGCCGGCGAACTCCTGCGCGACGTATGTCGGCGCGAGGGCGTGGCCCCGGGCCAGGTCGTCCTACATTCGGACAACGGCGGGCCCATGAAAGGCTCGACCATGCTCGCGACCTTGCAATCCCTCGGCGTCGCGGCGTCCTTCAGCCGGCCCGCCGTCAGCAACGACAACCCCTATGCCGAGGCGGTGTTCAAGACCCTGAAATACCGGCCCGACCATCCGGTCCGGCCGTTCGACGACCTGGCGGCGGCGCGCCGTTGGGCCGAAGGCCTGGTCCGGTGGTACAACCACGAGCACCGCCACGGCGCGATCCGCTTCGTCACCCCCGCCGAGCGGCATGCCGGCCAGGACGCCGACCTCCTGAAGCGGCGCCGAGCCGTCTATGAGGCCGCCCGCGCACGGCATCCGCAACGATGGACCGGTGGCCTCCGCAATTGGCGGCCGATCCCGGCCGTACACCTGAACCCGGAACGATCAGCCGCGCCAGCCAAGACCCAATCCGAGGTTCACGCCACGCCTCCAAAAGCGGCCTGAACCCACAACGGCGAGGCGACAACTACATTGAAATCTTCCGGGAAGGGAGTAATGTCCACCAATCCACAGGCTTGCCGCATCCCACCCCCTGCCTTACCCTTGACCTCCTTCACCAGGAGCCTCCCATGCAAGCCATCGAATTCGAGACCATCGCCCACGGCCACACCATCCGCATCCCCGACAGCGTGCCGGACGGGGTTCAACTCCGGGTTCTCGTCCTGCTCGACGCCACACCGCCCACCCCAACGCCCCCGGACGACAGCCCGGAAGGCCAAGCCCTGAAAGCCCTGCTGATGAGCCTATCGGAAGCGCTAAGCGATGAAGACTTGGCGCGACCCAAGGATTTCGGGCGGGAGATTCCAGAATGGGATACCTGATCGACACCAATTATCCTGTCGGAACTACAAAAAGGCACCCGCTGCAATCCGAATGTACTGCGGTGGTTCGCTGCGTTAGGAGAGACGGAATTATTCTTATCCGTGCTGGTAATCGGCGAAATACGGCGCGGCATCGAAAACCTCCGCCGCCGCGATCCGATACAGGCCGGAAACCTGGATCGGAAACTGGCGGCAACGGAAGCGCTCATGGCCGGGCGAATCCTGCCCATCACCCAAGCCATCGCCGAGCGCTGGGGATACCTGAACGCCCGCGACCCTTTGCCGGTCATCGACAGCCTATTGGCGGCCACCGCGCTTGAGCATGGCTTGATCCTGGTCACGCGCAACGTGAAGGATGTCGAGCGCACTGGCGTTCGCTTGCTGAACCCATTCTGCGCATAGTTCCCGGCCAACGCGGTTCCGCATCCACAAGCGACGGGCTTCAAAAAAGGGGCCGAAAAGCCCCTTTTTCATGCCCGGACGTAACCTCGCCTCAGCGCAACAACAAGAAGAACCCGCCCCCGTCCCGTTCGATATTCAGCAACAACTGGCCCCCGCCCTTGGCCGCCTTTTCCAGGTCCGCCAAGTCCTGCACCGGCCTGCGGTTCGCCATCACGATGATATCGCCGGGGCGCAAACCGGCCTGGAAAGCATAGGACGCCGTGTGGATCTTCTCGACCAGGACGCCGCTTTCCCCGCCGCCGCCGTCGGCGTTGCGGAGCATCGTCCCGGCCAGCTTGGGACTGAGCTTCTGGCCCTCGGCCACTGCCAGCCTGGGCGCGGCGATCTTGGCCTCGCGGGTCTCGGCCTCGCCCTTGTGCAACACCTCGATCCGCACCGCCTCGCCGACCTGCAACAGGCCGATGGCGTTGCGGACATCCATGCTGCTCCGCACCTTGCGGTCGTTGATGGCGAGGACGATGTCGCCCGCCTCCAGCCCGGCCTTGTCGGCGGGCGAATCGGGCTGCACCCCGGTGACGACCGCGCCCTGGGTCTCCTTCAGCCCGAAGGCCTGGGCCAGTTCGTGGCTCACGTCCTGCACCGAAACGCCCAACAGGCCGCGCCGCACCTCGCCATGGGCGACCAGGGTGTTCATGATCCTGACCGCCATGTTGGCCGGGATGGCGAAGCCGATGCCGACATTGCCGCCGCTGGGCGCGAGGATGGCGGTGTTGATGCCGATCAATTCGCCCTTGAGGTTGACCAGGGCGCCGCCGGAGTTGCCGGGGTTGATCGAGGCGTCGGTCTGGATGAAATCCTCGTAGCCCTCGATGCCCAGCCCCGACCGCCCCAAGGCGCTGATGATGCCCGAAGTCACCGTCTGCCCCAGCCCGAACGGATTGCCGATGGCGACCACGAAATCGCCCACCTCCAACCTGTCGGAATCGGCCACCGCCAATTCGGCCAAGTCCTTGGAATCGACCTTGACCACGGCGATATCCGATTCGGGGTCGGCCCCGACCAGCTTGGCGTTGAGCTTGCGGCCATCGCTGAGCGTGACCATGATCTCGTCGGCCTTGTCGATGACGTGGTTGTTGGTCAGCACATAGCCGCGGCGGGCGTCCACGATCACCCCGGACCCCAGGCTGGAACCCTCCCGCCGCCGCGGCTGGTTGGGGATATCGAAGAAATGCCGGAAGAACGGATCGCGCATCAAGGGATGCTCGGCTTCCTGGATTTGGGTACGGGTCGAGATGTTGACCACGGCGGGCGTGGTGCGTTTGAGCATGGGCGCAAGGCTGGGAATGGGCTGGCCATCCGCGCCTATCGGCCAGGCCGCCGACGCCATGCCGGAACAAGCCAGCCCCCCCATGAAAACCAAGGCGAGCCATTTCTGCGGAAATCTTGACATGTTTGACCTCGAACGCTGTTTTATACCGACATCCCGCCCGGATTCCGGGACTTTACAAAGGCTTGGAGTGACGCCGCGATGGTCTATTATATTGGGCTACCCCGTGCGGATTTAAAGCTCGGGCCGGACCCCTCCGCCACCCGTGGCGCAGGCCCGACCCCAGGCCGGCCCGGCCCCCACTTCCCTACCCGATACCATTAACGAACACCATCCATGGCGATCTCCCCAGAAGCGCAGGAATTGCGTCGGCTCATCCCCTTGAACACCTTGTCGGCCCCCCGCTTCGAGCAATTGTGCGCCGAACTCAAGATCGAGGACGGACCCAAGGGCACCCTCTTGTTCCGCCAGGGCGATCCCACCCACGAATTCGTCTATGTGCTGAGCGGCACCATTTCCCTGCAAGCCGGGGGCGTGGAGATGGACGCCGTGACCGGCGGCTCGGAAACCGGCCGCTTCGCCCTCGCCCACCAAAACCCGCGCAAGGTCTCGGCGGTCGCCAAGGACCGCGTGCGCTACGTGCGCGTCGCCACCGACCAGGTGAACCAGCGCGACGAAGGCCCGGCCCCGCTGCCCGGCTACACCGTCAGCCATTCGCCGGACACTTCCGGCGGCGATTGGATCTCGGCTTTATTGCGCTCGCCGATATTCCGCCGCCTGCCGCCCTCCAACCTGCAAGCCCTGCTCCGCGCCGTCGAGGAAATCCCCTATAAGAAAGGCGAGGCCGTCTGCAAGCAGGACGATCCGGGGGATTATTTCTACATCATCAAACAAGGCCAATGCGCCCTGACCCGCAAGCCCTCGCAACTCGCCAAGGACATCAAGCTTGCCACCCTCAAGGACTACGACACCTTCGGCGAGGACGCCCTGATCTCCGAGAAACCGCGCACCGTCACCGTGACCATGGCGACCGACGGCGTCCTGCTGCGCCTCGACAAGGCCAATTTCATGAAGCTGGTCGGCCAGCCGGTCATCGGCTACGTCGATAGCGCCGAGGCGCGGGCGATGATGAAACAGGACGGCCAGTGGCTGGACCTGCGCCTGCCGGATATCTACCAACAGGGCCACCCCCGCGGCGCCATCAACACCCCGTTCTTTTCCCTGAGGATGATGCTGCCCTCGCTGGAACGCCACCGCAAATACATGCTGGTCTGCGAGGATGGCAAGGTCAGCGCGGCGGGGTCTTACCTGCTGCTACGCCATGGCTTCGAAGCCTATGCCCTGCGGGGCGGCATCGGCACCCTGCCACCGGAACTCATCGTCCAGGCCGGGCCGGCCGACAACCCCGGCGACCCGCCCCAGGACCAAGACCCCGCCGGCGCGCCGCCCGGCACCGACGACATCGACCTGGATATCGAACTGACCGCCTGGGAACCCCCGGACCCCGAATGGAACCTCCCCGCGCCGGCTCCGCAACCCGACCCCGCCGTGCCCGCCGATGGCGAATCCAACGACGATACCCGCAAACTGCGCGACCGCCTGGCGCGGGCCGAGCGGGAACTGCAATTCCTGGAAACCGAGCGCGGCCGCCTCGCGCGGGAAAAAGACGCCGCCCTGGCCGAATTGGACCAAGCCAAGCAAACCCTGCAACGCCAGGAATCCCGGCTGGACAGCCTGGTCCAGGACCACGGACGGCTGACGCGGGAACTGGGGGAAGCCCAAGCGGCGCTGGCCGCGGCCGGGGGAGCGGGCCTGGAAGAACTCCGCAAGGAACTGGCGGAACTCAAGGCGGCGCATTCCCAAGTCCTGTTCGAGAAGGAAGCCGCCGAGCAGGAAGTCGAAGTCCTGCAAAAACAGGTGGGCGAATTGAAAACCGTGGTCGAGGAATTCCTCGATAGCGGCGATTATTCGGGGGGCGGGGAAGCGGAAGCCCTGCGCTCGGAGTTGGAAATGGTGCGCCAGCGCGCCCTGGCCGAGGTCGCCGCCCTGCAAGCGCGGGCTTCCGAGATCGAAGCGGAAAACACCAAGCTCAAGGCCGAGACCCAGACCCTCAAGACCCAGCTCTCGGTGCGCGAGGTCGCCGCCACGGTGGCGATGCGAGAAACCTCCGCCAACCCGCCCAAGGCTTCCCTGGCCAAGCAAGCGCTCTGGTCCTTGCTGGCCGGCCTGTTGCTGACCGCCCTGGTCCTGGGCGGTTTGCTCGGGTTGGAACCGGGCCGGGCGCTGCTGCGCCCGCTCATCGGGGGCTGACGCCCATGGCGCGCATTCCCGAACTCCGCTTGGGAATGCGCCAGGCAGCGCTATAACGCCCGTCCCACCGCGCCGAAGTACGCCTTGGGATAATCGGCGCGCAGCACCCCTCTTTCCAATCAATGCCTTGTGGACGAATCCCTTGATTGCATAGCGTGGCGAGCAGTCGCTAGACCAGGGGCAGATCGCCTTGGAACGGCAACCCGAGCTTTTGGCCTCCAGAAACAATGTCGAGATCGGTCGGGTGGCTCACAAAATCAAGGGATCCGCCGGTATGGTCGGCGCGGCCCGGCCGCGAGCCAGGCCGGTCGGCTGTGTCCGCCATTGCCCTCGGTTCACCGCTCATCTTCGAAGCGGCCGAGGGCAACCATTTCAGCAACGTCACGTACAGGATTTCCGGGTCCACCGGCTTGGACAAGAAGTCGTCCATGCCCGCGTCGATACAAGCCCGGTGGTCGTCCTCGAACGCGTTCGCAGTCATGGCGACGATGGGAACGTTTTGGAGGCCGTGCAATGCGCGGATCATCCGCGTGGCCTCCAGCCCGCTGAGGTGTGGCATCTGCATGTCCATGAGGATCAGGTCGTAACCATTGGCTTGAGCCTTGTCCACGGCCTGCCTGCCGTCATCCGCCACCTCCACCACGAGCCCCGCCGCCCGCAATAGCTGCGAGGCGATCTCCTGGTTGATCTCGTTGTCCTCGGCCAGCAGCAACCGGGCGCCCGCGTGGTTCCGTTGCAATTTGAACAGGGCGTTTTCCTGGGGGGCGCTTGAGTTCAAGGGAGCCATCTCCTCGCCGCGTTTGAGTTTTGCGGTGAACCAGAAGGTGCTGCCTTGCCCCGGCACGCTGTCCACGCCAGCCGTGCCGCCCATCAGGTGCGCGATTTTTTTAGTGATGGAGAGGCCAAGCCCCGTGCCGCCATGCTTGCGGGTCGTGGAGGCGTCGACCTGCTCGAATTCTTGGAACACCTTCGACAAATTCTCGGGCGCGATGCCCGGACCGGTGTCCTGGACCTCGAAACGGACCAACAAGAAGCCATCGTCCTCGCCCAACAGGAAGGACCGCAGGCTGATCGAGCCTTCCGCCGTAAACTTGACCGCGTTTCCGGCATAGTTCAGCAGGGCCTGCCGCAAGCGGGTCGGATCGCCCTTGATCCACCTCGGCACGCCGTCATCGTCCACATGGATCGCGAGATTCTTGGCCCTCGCCTGTTCCGCGATCAAGGATTGCACATGGTCCAGCACGGCATCCAAGGGGAAGTTGACCGATTCAAGCTCCATGCGCCCGGCCTCGATCTTGGAAATGTCGAGGATATCGTTGATGATCGACAGCAGGTGCCGCGCGGCTCCCTCGATCTTTTCCAGCCGTTCGGTTTGTTTGGGGGTGGGCTGGTTGTTCTTGAGCAGGTGGGTCAGGCCGACGATGGCGTTCATCGGCGTCCTGATCTCATGGCTCATGTTGGCCAGAAAGACGCTCTTGGAACGGGTCGCTACTTCGGCGGCCTCCTTGGCTTGGATCAATGCTTCCTCCTGCTGCTTCCGTTGCGTGATATCGGTCATAAACACGATTAGGCGCGAGGCTTCCCCTGGGTCGTTGAAATAGAAGAGGATGGTCTCTACGGGGATGGAACGGCCATCCTTGGCCATGTGGGTCGTTTCAAGCTGAATATGGTCCCTCCGCCGACAGTCTTCCGCTTCCTGCCCGAACTGTCCGATGTCGTAACCGGGGTCGATGTCCGTCACGCTCATGCCAGCGAGTTCCTCCGGGGTGTAGCCGAGCATTTCGGCGGAACACTGGTTGGCCTGGAGCAATTTCCCGGTGGGCGGGTCCACCCACAACACGCCGATGCCGACCCGGTCCATCGCGAATTGGGTACAGGCCAGGTGCTTGTTGACCTTTTCCAGTTCGGATGTCCGCTCCGCAACCATCCGCGCCAGTGTCTTCTCGATGTTTTTCTGCTCGGTCTGGTCGTAGTTGATCCCGATCATCCGTAGCGGTTTGCCCTGGCCGTCATGGGTGGTGCGCGACATGGCCTTGATGTGGTGGATCGAGCCATCCGACCAGACCACCCGGAACTCGTGCGCATATTCCCGCTCGCCACGCAATGCCGCCTGGATTGCCGCCTCGACGTCAGGCCGGTCCTCGGGATGGATGGTTTTGGACCAGGCTGCGTAGTCTTCGCCGAACTCCTCCCCATGGAGGCCATACAGCGTGTACATCACCGGGTCCCAGGTCAACCGGTCCTCCGGGACATGCCAATCCCAGATGCCGACGATGCCAGCGGAAGCGGCGACCTCCAAGCGTTCCTTGGCCTCCCAGATGGATTGCTCGGCCAGCTTCCTATGGGTCACGTCCATGACGATGCCGGTCATCAACGGCTCGCCGGAATCGCAGGTTCGCTGCTGCCCTCTGACATGAATCCATCGGATTTCGCCGTCCGCCCGCCGGATGCGGCACTCGAAGTCCCAGATGGCGTGGTCCGCCACGGCTTGACGGAACAGGCCGTCCACCCGCTCGCGGTCCCTGGGCAGGATATGCTCCAGGAACGTCCCGTAGGTCCATTCCGGCAGCAGGCGCTCGTAGCCGAAAATCCGGTCGTTCAGTAACGACCTGACCGTCGTCCCCGTGGTCAGGTCAAGCTCCCATTCCCCGGCCTGTATGGTTTCCAGCGCGAAGCTACGGCGTTCTTCCGACGCCCTGATGGTGTCCTCGCGCAACTTCATTTCGTGGATGTCGGTGCAGGTGCCGAACCACTTGAGGATGTGGCCGTCGCCATCGGCCACCGGCACGCCCCGGACCAGCCACCAGCGATAGACACCATCGGCGCGGCGCAAGCGGCATTCGAGCGAATAGGTGTCGTTGCGCTCGACCGCGTTCCTCCAGGCGTCCCAGGCGCGTTTCCGGTCGTCGGGATGGAACGGTGCGTTCCACCCGTGGCCGTGGCTCTCCTCTAGGGAGAGCCCGGTGTACTTGACCCATTGCTGGTTGAAGTAGCTGTTCGAACCGTTGTTGTCGGTCGCCCAGACGATCTGGGGCATGGCCTCGGCCAGCAAGTGGAACTCCTGCTCGCTGGCCTTCAGCGCGTCCTCCATGCGTTTACGTTCGGTGATATCGGTGCAGGCGCCCACCCACTGGTGGATGTTGCCTTCGCCCGTCATGATCGGCACGCTCCGCACCCAGAAGTCCCGGTACACGCCGTCGGCGCGCCGGATACGATATTCGATCTCGTAGAAGCCCCGTTGGGCCACGGCCCGCCGCCAAACTTCGGCGGCACGCCCACGGTCGCCGGGATGCAAGGAGTTGAGCCAATTGTCCCCGGAGATTTCCTCGAAGCTCTGGCCGGTGTAGGCGCGCCAGCGGGGCATGTCCTCTCGCACCAAGCCGTCGGCGTCCGCGATCCAGTCGATCTGCGCGCCGGCCTCGACCAGCGCCCGGTAGCGTTGTTCGGCATGCTTGCGCTCGGAAATATCCACGCAGAATTCCACGCAGGCGTTGCCGCCGAGCGAACTGCCCGCGAACACAAACCACTGCCGCGTGCCGTTTTTGTGGAAGTATTCCTTTTCGTAAGGGCCGACGCGCCCGGTCGTGCGGAACTTCTCCACCTCGGCGCGGCTCACGTCCATGTATTCCGGCGGTGTGAGCTTCTGCCAGGTCAGTTCGCGCGCTTCGATTTCCTGGCGGCTGTAGCCCATGAGGTCAAGGAACGCGTCATTGGCGTTCGTCAGGCAGCCCGTGTTCAAATCCCAGAACAACACGCCGACGGTCTCGACCTCCAACACCTTTTGCAGTTGCTCGTTGCTCCTGCGTAGCGTTTCCTCGACCTGCTTGCGTTCGCTGATATCGGTCAGCACGCAGTGGGTCCTGACGAAACGGCCTTCGGTATCGCGTTGGATATGCCCCTCCAGGATCACCGAGAGGGTTCGCCCGTCCTTGCGGGTCAGGCGCAATTCGTTGGAGACCCTCGATTCACGAACGAAATTGCCGAACGCCTTGGGGAAAAGGTCGCGGATATCTTCGTGCCATAGCTCGTCGAACGCCTTGCCCAGGAGTTCCTCTCGGCTATAGCCCAAGAGTTCGCATAGCCTGGGGTTCACATCCAAGAACCGCCCTTGGATATCCAGCGACTGGTAGGCCACCGGGGAATGCTCGAACATGGTACGGAACTTGGTTTCCGAGGCGGCGAGGTCGGCGGTGCGCTCCATCACCTGCCAATCGAGTGACGTATTCAGGGCCAACAGCCGTTGCCGCATCCTGTGCAGGGCCGCCATCGCCGCCAAGCCGAGGGTTAGCGACAATACCCCGGTGGGAACCAGGAACCACCAGGTCAGCCACATCTCCCGGTCGGAGCGTTGTTGGCGATCCACCAACAACCGATTTTCGATGTCCAGCATCCGGGCGACCTGTTGCCGAATCTGGTCGTGGACACGCTTCTCCTCGCCGGTGGCGAAGGCCGCGCGGGGCCCGCCCTTCCGCCGCGCGTATTCGGATTCCGAGGCGATCTCCAACTGCCGTGCCAGCAGGGGCCGTAAGAGTTCCAACTGCTTGGTTTGATCGGGATTGTCTTCGATCAACCGCGACAGGCGGCCCAGCAGTGGGTCGATGCGCTGGCGGGCCGCGCGGTCGGGTTCCAGATAGCCTTCCCCGCCAAGGCTGCCGGTTTCCACGTCGGCGATCAGGGATTGGAGATCGCGCAAGCCGTCGGTCACCTCCAAGGTGTGGGCGACCCAATCCTTGGCCTGTTGCAGGCGGGCAACCGACCATAGCGATAGGACCGCGACCGCGGCGAGAATGATAAATCCCGGCAGCAGACCCTTGACGATCCAGGGTTCCATAGGGCCAGCCACAGCCGACCGCGTACCCGATATTGGCCTCATCGTTTTCCCTCTTTGATGAACGCCTACGATTCAATTTAAGCGCGGCCCGGATTCGTGTTATCGCATATGTGCCGTTCGCATTATAAATGCATACGAGCTGCAACATTAGCGCCACACTATATTTTTGCGGTCTCCCGACGGATGATTCCGTGGTTGAAGCGGAAATATGGGACCTGGGGGATTTCTTCCCTGCGCATCGGGCCGGTCTCCTCGAAAACAAAGCGGATCATGGCTTGGCCCTCCCTAGGAAATAGGGGATTAGGCCCATGGGGAAAACCATGGTTCGGCAGGCCCAAGCAGGAAAATAGGGGAAATTACTTCCGTATAAGCACGTCTACCGGCCTCGACCGGGCAAGGCGGATCAATCGGATCATGCCCTATTACACCGATCTGGGCTTGTAGCCCGTGATGGCGTACCCAAAACACCACCACCGTCACCACACCCAGCGCCGGGGCTTCTCCCCCGACCTCCAGAATAGGCGATATCGCCGGTACTTGGCGGACGAGGCGCGAAAAAGCCCTATGGTCTCATCACCTATCAATTTTCGGGTAGGCTTGAAGGCCGGAACGAATTTCGACTGACGAAGCGATGGGAACTGTAAAGAAACTGGCCGAGGAAGTAGGGCGTGGGCTGGAACAGGCCCTTCCTGGACTGCGCAAGACGGTGGTCGGGAAGCTGGCGCTGGCGGTGGGGGCGATGATCGAGGGGCGGACGCCGAACACGGTGGAGTTGGCGAACCTGCTGCCCTTGCCGACGGAGAGGCAGGACATGCGCGAGCAATGGCTGAGGCGCTTGTTGAAGAATCCGCTGCTGGGGTCGGCGGTGGTGATGGAGCCGTTCGCGCGGGCCGAACTCGCCCGGGCCGCGCGGAACGGCCAGACCGTGCAGTTGAGCCTGGACCAGACCGACCTCGGGGACCGGATGGCGGTGCTGATGGTGGGCGTGCGGGTCGGCGACCGGGCGCTGCCCTTGGCCTGGGTGGCGGAAGAGGGGCCGGCCAATATCGGTTTCGAGGGCCAGGAGCGGGTGTTGGAGCGGGTCCTGGCCTGGCTGCCGCCGGGGGCGGACGTATTGCTCTCGGCGGACCGGTTCTACCCCTCGGTGGCCTTGTTCGATTGGCTGGGCGCGCGGGGCTGGGGCTATCGGCTGCGGTTGAAAGGCAATGTGCTGGCGGACACCGGCGAAGGGGAGGAAACCACCACGGGCGGACTGGCGCGGGGCGCGGAGGAACGCTATCTGCCGGGAGTGCGGCTGTTCGCGCACGGGGTGATGACCCACGTGGGCATCCTCCACGAACCCGGCCATCCCGAGCCCTGGATCATCGCGATGGACTGCGCCCCCACGCGGGCGGCGGTGTTGGACTACGCGGCGCGCTGGTCCATCGAGCCCATGTTCTCGGATTTCAAGGGCCGGGGCTTCGGGTTGGAGGATTCGCAACTGGAACACGCCGACCGTTTGGAACGCCTGATCCTCGTCATGTCGCTGGCCATGTGGTGGTGCGTCCAGGTCGGGCGGGACGACGCCTCGGACCGTCCAACGCCGCTCGAAAAAAAGCCTGGTCGCAAACCGATGCCGGACACTGGAGCTTCAGGAAGCTCCGCCGCAGCTTGGTTTCCTGGTTCACCCGGGGCTTGCGCTACCTAAAGCGACGCCTACAAAACGACATGCCTTTGCCCGCCTTTTGCGCGGCCATGCGAAATTGATAGGTGATGAGGCCCTATGGTAGAAAACGAACACGACCCCGAATATCTTTTTTAGTTTGCGGCGGCTCCCACTCTCTGACTTGCCCTCATCGGGCTTGACGGAGGCTGGAAGGCCCACCCCTGCGACCCCTGAAAACCCTACTCAAATCTTCGATAAGTCCTCCGGTTTCCTCACATCGATCCGACCCCATCCCCTGCCCGAACCTGGCAAGGCACGAGCGTCGAAGACGATGCCGTTGTCCTCAAGAATTCCCCTTGACACGGGTTTCCATGGAAACTACCCTGTGCTTTGTTTCAATGGAAACAATATGAAGGAGACGCCACCCACCGCCACACCTAGCCCGCTGGAAGCGCATTTGGGCTTCTGGCTCCGGCTCGTGTCCAACCATGTGTCTTCGCGCTTCCGAATGCTCATGGAGGCGCAGGGGTGCTCGGTCACGGAGTGGGTCGCCCTCCGCACTTTGTTCGACCGGCCCGAAACGACCCATGCCGAACTCATCCGGGCGTTGGGAATGACCAAGGGCGCCGCATCCAAGATCGTCAGCCGCTTGGAGGAAAAAGGACTGGCCAAGCGGCGGTCGGCGGAAGGAAGCAACCGCGAGCAAGCGCTGTCGCTCACGAAGAAAGGTGCGGACCTGGTGCCGCGCTTGGCCACCCTGGCCGATGAAAACGACGCCCACTTTTTCGGCCACCTTGATGGGCGTGAGCAAAAGGCATTGTTGGAGGCTTTTCAAGCTCTCGTTGAGCATCACCACCTCCAGGACCCACCCCTTGGTTGAAGCGCTCAATACCCAAACCTCCTATGACCGCAAGGGCGAGACCCATGTCGAGCGCTTCCCCGATTAACCGGGCAGATGCCGGGGACGTTCGCCGAGTTCGAGCGGGAGACTCCGGGAACGGACCCGCACGGGGCCGCGCGAAACGCGTACCCAGGGGCGGCTTCCGGGACGGAAATCCAAGGCGTCGCCGGAATAGCGGCGTGAACCCGCGAATCCTTCCATTCGCCCCGATCCGCCCGCAACGGCACGGGTTGTGTCGGTGGCACCCGACTTACCCCTTTTAATGGAATCATCAACATGAAAGTCATTTTGAAAAAGCTCGCTTGGACCGGCGTCCTGTTTTCCCTCGGCGGGATCGCGGCGGTCCAGGCCGAGGGCGGCGGAACGGGCACGGAACAGGAGGCCTACGAGATCGGCGTCGAGGCCTATCACTACTTCTATCCGCTGATCACCATGGATATCACCCGCCGGGTTATGACCAATATACCGACGGGCGCCAAGCCCGGCGCGGGCCCCATGAACGAATTCCATCACATCCCGGCCTTCCCCGCCGCCGAGTTCCGGGACGTGGTCCGCCCCAATTTCGACACGCTCTATTCCCCCGCCTGGCTGGACCTGACCCATGAACCCATGATCGTGTCGGTCCCGGATACCGGTGGGCGCTACTACCTGCTGCCCATGCTCGACATGTGGAGCGATGTGTTCGCGGTGCCGGGCAAGCGCACCAGTGGCACGGCGGCCCATGATTTCGCCCTGGTGCCGCCCGGTTGGAACGGCACCCTGCCGACCGGGGTGGAGCGCATCGCCGCGCCCACGCCCTACGTCTGGATCATTGGCCGCACCCAGACCAACGGCCCGGCGGACTACGACGCCGTGCACCGGGTCCAGGCCGGCTACCGGGTCACCCCGCTATCCCGCTGGGGCCAACCCGCGCAGCCCGTCCAGGCCGCGGTCGATCCGACGGTGGACATGAAGACCGATCCACTGACCCAGGTCAACACGATGCCGGCGGCGAAATATTTCAGCTACGGCGCGGAACTGCTGAAGCTCCATCCGCCGCACGCCACCGACTGGTCGGAATTGGCCCGGTTGAAACGGATCGGCATCGAGCCCGGCCAGCCTTTCACGTTCGAATCCGCGCCCGCCGCCGTGCAATCCGGCCTCAAGCGCGCGGTGGTGGATGGACTCCAGCAGATGAAAGAGAAGGTGCCGACCCTGGCGCGGACGGTGAATGGCTGGCAGATGAACACCGATACCATGGGCGTCTACGGCAACTACTACCTCAAACGCGCCATCGTGGCCATGATCGGACTCGGCGCGAACCAACCCGAAGACGCGATTTATCCCATGAATATCGCCGATGCCAACGGCAAACCCATGGACGGGGCGAACCGCTATGTCCTGCACTTCAAGAAGCAGGAACTGCCGCCGGTCGATGCCTTCTGGTCCGTGACCATGTACGACGCGGAAGGGTTCCAGGTCGCCAATCCCCTCAACCGGTTCGCCATCGGCGACCGGGACGCCCTGAAATACAATGCCGACGGTTCGCTGGACCTCTACATCCAGAGCGCTTCGCCCGGCAAGGACAAGGAGGCCAATTGGTTGCCGTCGCCGGCGAAAGGCAGGCTGGGCGTCACCATGCGCCTGTACGCGCCGAAGGCCGCCGCGCTCGATGGCCGCTGGGTGCCGCCCGCCATCAAGCAACTGAAGTAGCTTCCCGCCGCTTTCCACCCAGCCGCGCCCGGAACTTCCGGGCGCGGCGACCGCCCGCGCCGGGATTCAGAAGCTGTCTGGTAAAAGCTCAGACGCATTTGACAAGGGTAGTCCGCTGCATGGCGATGCGGTTCGATCCTGAAATTCCAAACTTGGGAATGACCGGTTTCATGCGGCGGTCACCAAATCCACACCCCAATAGCTGCCTGTCATGTCAAATCCACCGCCATCCCCGCTCCGCATGGATGGTAATTCCGGGCAGCGCATGGGCTTTGATAAAGCCGACAATGCCATCATGCGACCGCGCTGAGTATGCCGTGCTGGCTCGTCCCGAACGAGCCTTGGACGTTCTTGGAAAGGTTTTGCAGGAAACCGGCGAGATCGCTCCCATTTCCCGAATCGGAGGCTCCCCCCAGGGATTGCACCAGGTTCTGGTAATCCTTCTTCAATGTGGCGAGGGTATCCGAGGAATCGCTATCGCCGCTTGTGCTTGTGCTGGAACTGGAGCTTGAATCGGAAGACAGGCTTTGGATCAAGCTTTCCAGGTTGCTGGACAAGTCCTGGTATCCGCCTTGGCGCATTCCGCCGCCCGGTGGCGGGCCGGGCGGCGGGCCGCCTTGAGGCCCTTGCGGTCCGCGCGATTGCATGTCTTGCGCCAGCGCCGCGAAAGTGTCCTTGGCGGTTTGGACGTCGCCCGAATCCAGCGCCGAGCCGATGGCATCCATCGCCGACGCGATGGGATCGGAGCCGTCGCCCGAATTGGACGGCGCGTTTTGTTGCAGGGTGGCGTAGGCCGATTGGGCGGCGCTCAGGTCGCCGGATTCCAGGGCCTGGGCGAGGTCCGCGAAAGGATCGGATGAACCGGACCCGCTGTCGGAGCCGCCCGTGGAAGCCACGTTGTTGCTGGAATGCAGCGCCTGGAAAAGATCGTGCATGAAGGCGCTCAAGGCTTGGGTGGAATCGGCGGAATTGCCCGAGGCGGAATCCGAATCCGACGAAGCCGTGGACTGGCCGATGCCCATCTGGCTGAGGGTGTTCAACACATCGGCGGCGAAGCCACCCCCCGGTCTTCCCATTTCCGTGCCGCCCACCCGTCCGCCGGATGGCTGTTCGGCGTTGCCGGTGGAAACCCCTTGGACGGAGGTCGATCCGTAGCTTTTGAGGATCGATTGGATATTCAAACTGCTGGTGTTGATGGTGGTCATGGCTCATCTCCATCGCGGTGGAATCTCGTCCATAGTTTCGACCGGATTTACGCCGTTGGAAACAGAAAAGCCGTTGGTTTACATAACTTTACACTTCTTTACACAAGCTCATCCCGACCCGGAAGCCGCCTTCCGACCACGCCCGCCCGCCCGTCGTGGACCGCCATCACCCCGAAGCCTTCCCCCGCCGCGCAAAGCGGCGAGCACCTCATCGTCGGCGGCCAATGAGACACTCATGGATCGGATTCCCGCTGGCGATTGCTTCCGATCATAACCAAAGCCAGCCCGGCCAGCGGCGGGGCATGGCGACTTTTACTTATCTTTACACCCGGCTTAACCCATCTTTGCGGACGCTACGGCAATAATCCGGCCACAGGGAGGAAAGCATTCCGCCATTCCCCGTTCAAACCCGACTTGCCGGAAATCCGCCATGAAGCATCGTAATACCCCCCACCCTATTCCCGCTGCCTCGCCATTGCTGATCCTGCCTTTGGCGGCGATAGCGGCGGAACCTCCCGGAGGTTCGGCTAGCGTTTTCGAGGTTCCGCCCCCGCCCGTGGGCGAGCGCGCGCCTTTTTCGACTGGACTTGGCGAATTGGGCCGATTCCAGGGCGCGTTCCCGCAGGCACCGAGATGAACAAACTCGCGCTGAAAATGCTGCTGGGCGACCGGGGCAAGTACCTCGGCATCGTGTCCGGCATCGCCCTGGCCTCGCTGATCATGATCCAGCAGCCGGGCATCATGCTGTCCATCCTGTCCCGCACCTACAGCTTCATCACCGACATCCCGCTGCCGGACCTCTGGGTCATGGACCCCAAGGTGCAGTTCATCGACGACATGAAGCCGATGCTCGACACCGAGCTTTACCGGGTGCGCGGCGTGCCCGGCGTGGAATGGGCCGTCCCCCTGTACAAGGGTAGCCAGCGGGTCAGGCTCGCCAATGGCGAAACCGTCAATTCCAACCTGATCGGCTTCGACGACGCCACCCTGATCGGCGCGCCGGGGGAACTCCTGGCCGGGAGCCTCGCCGACCTCACCCGGCCCGACGCCGTGATTGTGGACGAGGCCGGAGCCAAAGGACGGCTGGCGGGACCGGGCGGCGGGGCATCCCTGCCGTTGACGGTCGGCACGGTCATCGAGATCAACGAGCACCGGGCCGAGGTGGTGGGCATCGCCCGCGCCGCGCCGACCTTCCAGTCCATGCCGATCCTCTACACCACTTACAGCCGGGCCAAGGCGTATTCGTTGAACGAGCGCAAATTGCTGTCCTTCGTGCTGGCGAAAGCCAAGCCGGGCGAAGACCCCCAGGCGGTCGCGCGGCGCATCACCGAGGACACGGGCTTGGCGGCCTATACGGCGGACGACTTCAAGCGCAAATCCCTGGACTACTTCCTCAAAAACACCGGCATCCTGATGAACTTCGGCTTCATGGTGATCGTCGGCTTCGTGGTCGGGACCGCCGTCACCGGCCAGATCTTCTACAACTTCACCCTGGACAACCTGCGCCACTTTGGCGTGTTCAAGGCCATGGGGGCGACCGACCGGGTGCTGCTACGGATGATCCTGTTGCAGGCGCTGCTGGTGGGCTTCGTCGGGTTCGGCCTGGGCGCGGGCCTGTCGGCGTTGTTCGCCGTCGCATCCTCGGGCGGGGGCGGCCCCGGCCTGCAACTGTCCTGGCAACTCCTGCTGGGCAGCGGTTCGGCGGTGCTGTTGATCTGCCTCATGGCGGCCTTCTTCAGCCTGCGCAAGGTGTTCCGGCTGGAACCGGCGACGGTGTTCAAGGGGTAGGCCATGGCACTCGAATCCTTAGACTCCATCGCCGTGCGTTGCCGTGCCGTCGCCAAGACCTACGGGCGGGGGGACACGGCGGTCCCGGCCCTGCGCGGCATCGACCTCGACATCCATGCGGGAGAGTTGCTGATGCTGGTCGGCCCCTCCGGCTGCGGCAAGACCACCTTGATCTCGATCATCGCCGGCATCCTCGACCCCGACGCGGGCGAATGCGCGCTGTTCGGGCGCAGCCTCGCCGACTTGCGGGGCACCCGGCGGGTCGAGTTCCGGGGCCGGGAGGTGGGCTTCGTCTTCCAATCCTTCAACCTGATCCCGACCCTGACCGCCGCCGAAAACGTCTCGGTGCCCCTGCTCATCAATGGCGTCCGCGAAAGCGAAGCCCTGCGCCGCGCCGCCCTGAGCCTCCGCGACGTGGGGCTGGAAGGGCGTGAGCAAGCCTTGCCGAGCCAGCTTTCCGGGGGCCAGCAGCAGCGGGTCGCCATCGCCCGTGCCCTGGTCCACGGCCCCCGCCTGGTGGTTTGCGACGAACCGACCAGCGCCCTCGACCACCGCACCGGCCACAAGGTCATGGCGATGCTCAAGGACTTGGCGGTGGGCCAGGACCGGGCGCTGGTGATCGTGACCCACGACGCCCGCATCTTCGAATTCGCCGACCGCATCGCCCACATGGACGATGGCTGCATCGAGCGGGTCGAGCAACGCAACGGTTGAGCTTGAACCATGACACTCAAAAACAAAATCCTCCCGCTATTGGCCGCGTGCGGCCTGCTGTTCGCCTCCGTGGTGGCGGTGCGCTCCCATGCGCCGCCGGTGCCCGCCCAGCCCTTGGCGCTACCAGCCCAGGCCCCTTACGCCAGATACATCGGCGCGTCCGGCATCGTCGAGGCCAGCACCGACAACATCAGCCTCGGCACCTCGCTCCCCGGCATCGTCAAGACCGTGGAGGTCAAGGTGGGCGACAGGGTCAAGAAGGGACAGCCGCTGTTCGAGATCGACGACCGCGAGTACCGCGCCGTCCTGGAACTGCGGAGCGCCAAACTCCTGGAAGCCAAGGCCGCCGTGCAACAAGCCCGGATCGCGCTGGAGGACTACCGGACCCAGTACGCCCTGGTGAAGGACGGCAACCCCCGCGCCGTCAGCGTGGACGAGGTCCAGAAGCGCCGCCACGCCGAACTCTTGGCTAGCGCCAAGCTGGACAGCGCCAAGGCTGCCGAGGCGGTCGCCGCCGCAGAACTGCGCAACACCCAGACCGACCTGGACCGCTTGGTGGTGCGGGCACCCATCGACGCCGAAATCCTGCAAGTGAACGTGCGGGCGGGCGAGTACGCCGCCACCGGGGCGCTTTCCACGCCGCTGCTGCGCCTGGGCAACCTCGACAGTCCCCATATCCGGGCGGACATCGACGAGAACGACGCCTGGCGTTTCCGCAACGGGGCCAGGGCCACCGCCTTCCTGCGCGGCAACCGCGACCTCAAGACCGAACTCGGCTTCGTCAGGGTGGAACCCTATGTCACGCCCAAGACCTCCCTGACCGGGGCCAGCGACGAACGGGTGGATACGCGGGTCCTGCAAGTGATCTACCGCTTCGAACGCGACAGCTTGCCGGCCTATGTGGGCCAGCAGGTGGACGTGTTCATCGAGATTCCCGAAGCCAAGGCCGCGACCAAGGTGGAGCAGTCCGGGAGGCCGCACTCATGAGCATGCGGATCGCGGCGCTGATGGCGGGGCTGGTCCTGACGGGATGCGCGGCGGTGGGACCGGATTACGTCCGGCCCGCCACGCCGATCCCCGGCCATTGGCATGGCACGACGGAAACGGGCAAAACCGGCCAGGACTTGGCGCACTGGTGGAAGGCGTTCCACGACCCGGAACTGGACCGGCTGGTCACGGAGGCCCTCGCCGCCAACCTGGACCTGAAGAAGGCGGCGGCGCGGATCGTGGAGGCCCGCAGCCAGGTCACCTACAACGCGGCGGCGGGATTGCCCCAGTTGAAGGCCAGCAACAGCGTCAACCGCCGCCTGAACAGCTTCTCCTTGGGGGGAACCGGCAGCGCCAATCCGGCGGGCGGTTTCTTCGGCAACGACAGCCAGATCAGCAACATCCTCCAGGCGGGCTTCGACGCCAGTTGGGAACTGGATATCTTCGGGGGCATCCGCCGTTCGGTCGAGGCGGCGGAGGCGGCGACCGAAGCGGAACGGGAAAACCTGCGCGATGCGCGGGTGAGCCTGGTGGGCGAGGTGGCGCGGGATTACATCGACCTGCGGGCCAACCAGCAACGGGCCGCCGTGACCCGCGCCAACCTGGAGGCGCAGACGGAAACCCTGGCCTTGACCCGCGAGCGCCTGCGCATGGGCCTGGTCAGCGAACTGGACGTGGCCCAGCAGGAATCGCAACTCGCCAACACCGAAGCCAAGCTCCCAGGGTACGAGGCGGCGGCCAAGCAAGCCCTGCACGCCCTGGCGGTGCTGTTGGGCCGGGAGCCCGCCGCGCTGTTCGGGCGCTTGCAACGGGAAGGCCAGGTGCCGGTGGCCGACGCCGAACCCTGGGCGGACCTGCCCTCGGAACTGCTGCGCCGCCGTCCCGACATCCGCCGCGCCGAGCGGCAGGTGGCGGAGGCCAACGCCAAGGTCGGGGTGGCGGTCGCGGACATGTATCCCAAGGTCAGCCTGACCGCCTTCCTGGGCTTGCAGAACCTCAAAATGACCGACTTCACCCCGGTAGGGAAATCCTGGTCCCTGGCCTCCTCCGTCAGCCTGCCGCTGTTCAACTGGGGGAAACTCGCCGCCAGCGTGGAGGGCAAGGAGGCGCAACGGGACCAATCGGTGCTGGATTATCAATCCACGGTTCTGAACGCCTTCAAGGAGGTCGAGGACGCCTTGGTGTCCTACGCGGGCGAGCAAAAGCGGCGCGGCAGCCTGCTCCGGGCCGTGGCCGCCAGCCGCAGCGCTCTGGAACTGGCCTCCGACCGCTACCGGCGCGGGCTGACCACTTTCCTAGATGTGCTGCAAACCCAGCAGACCCTTTACCAGGACCAGAACAGCCTGGTGGAAAGCGAGGCCCAGGTCTCGACCGATCTGGTGGCCTTGTACAAGGCGTTGGGGGGCGGCTGGGAGCAGGCGGAGACGCAATAAGCTTGTTCGGCGTGAGTGCGTGGCCGGGTTCAAAACATGGCCCCATCCATGGGGCCGGTCAACTAGGCCTCGACTTTGGCCTTTCACGCCGTAGCGGCGAGTTGATTCAGCAGGGCCTCGCAATCGCGGGGCGATAATTCCAACCGCTCGCCGCTGGATGCGGAGTTGACGAAATACTTTTCGGCCCAAATGGAGCGGCGGACGAAGGCCAGCACGTCGGAAAACGTCGCGTCGGTCTTTGGATACCAGGCGGCCTGCCGCACCGGTAGGGTTCCGTTTTCCACCAGGCGCGAAGCCATCAGGCAGACCGGGGGAAACAGCCCCATCAAGGCGGGCGTGGTCCTTGCGATGGCGAGGTCGGACCACTGCCGCTGGGTTTCCACGCCGAGGTGGCGGCGGCTCTCTTCGAAGGTGACCTCCACGCTCCAGCGCAAAACGAACACCTCCACGATCCGCTCGGGCGTCAATTCGGCGTCGGTGGCGAAGAAGGCCTGGGGCCGGGTTTCGCCGGTGGGGTCCGCGACCAGGACCCAGCGCAGGCGGACCGGCTCTTCGCCGGGCGTGTGCCAGAGGGCCACCCGCTGAGCAGCCGGACCGCCTTGCGCTCGCCCCCGTACCAAGCCAGCCCGGTTTCCCGCCAGGGCTCGTCCGGCCGGTCCAGCAGGGTTTTCAGGCTGGGCAGGCGGATGCCTTTCTTGGGTTTGCGCCCCCGCTTGCCGGGCGGCGGGGTTTCCGGAAGCCGAACAGGCGCGCGTCCAGCCGCAGGCGGGACACCAGGGTGGCGCGGTTCGCCGAGCAGGCATGGGCCAGGGCCACGCAGGCATAGGCCCCGTCGCCCACCACCGTGAACGCCGTGGCCTCCAGCCACCGCGAAACCTGCTTGACGGCCTGGGCCGTCCAATCCACCGTGGTCTTGTGGCGGCGATTGGCCGCCTCGTCGGCCCGCTCCGAGGGGCCAGCACCGTCAGGAACGGCAGCGCCCACGGGCGCGGATTCCACGGCAGCGGCACCAGGACCATCAGGCAGATCCATTTCAACCCCAGGCCCTTGACCACCTTGCCCCGCGTCGAGCGCACCGCATCCCGGTAGCGGCCCTTGGCCTTGATCTGTTTGCCTTTCCGCCGCTCCACGGTCTCGTCCACCACGATGATCACCGGGTAGCCCAGATGCGCCGCCAACGCCACCAGCAGCCCCAACAGGATTTGCGCCCCCAGCAAGCCCGACCACCGCGCCCGGCTCAGCACCCGGTGGTACTTGCAGAATCCCTTCTCGTCCGCCAAGCCCAGGGTCCGCAACGCCGCCGCCACCGTGCGCGGGCCACGGCACAGGACCGCCCCCGCCACCAATTCCTGGACATGGCCCCATACCGGCTGCGTGAACATCGGCGCGAACAGGACCAGAACCTTCATCGCCTCATCGGGAAAAATCAACATCGCCTAGCATTTCCAAGCCATCGTTCGGACGGCTATTGTCTACGGCGGCAGCCCCCGCTTTCAGCGGAAGTGAAAATGGCCAAAGTCGAGGGGTTCATTTGTTGTCGATAGGCGATGGCAGTTCACTGGCTTCGGTACCGCATTTCGTGGCGGAGTAATTGGGTTGGTATCAACCGTGGCCGTGCCGCATAAGAAAGTGGGATACCTTGATTTAACTGTGTTTTTTGTTGACGGGCAGAATTAGGCGGCGTATCGTTTTTGCTTGGGCGGCGGATGTGACGCATAATCGGGTTTTGTTACGCGGCATCCGCGCCGCCTACTCCCTTCCCGTCTAAAGAACGACTAAGCTTATAGGCAATCGAACTGGACTGGGAAAGGCACGATGAACCGCTGTATCCGCATCCAACGGCTGGCCCCGCAGGACCGCGAACGGTGGCAGGCGCTGTTCTACCGCCACCAGCAGCAAAGCCGACGGCGTAGGCTGCTGGCCTTGAAGGCCCTGTGGGACGGCGAGAGCATGGCCGGGGTCTGCCGCAGCCAGGGAGTCCAGCGCAAGACGCTGGAGAAGTGGCTGGACAGCTACCTGCATGGTGGCTTCGACGCCCTGCTGGCCCCGCAAAGGCGGCCCCGCCCGCAAGCCCTGAACCCGCAGCGGCGCAAGGTCCTGCGCTACATCCTGCTCCACAAGACGCCGGCGGACTATGGCATCGACAGTTACCAATGGACGGCGGCCCACGTCCAGGGTTTGCTCGTTAAGAAGTGGGGCCTGCCGCTGAGCGCCAACCGGCTTTACGAAATCTTCGACGAACTGGGCCTCTCCCACCAGCGCGCCCACCGCGACTACGGCCCCGCCCAGCCCGCCGAGCGGGCCGGCTTCGTGGAGGCGCTCGAAAAAAACCGCCGAGGCCGACCCCGGCACCGCCCTCGTAGCCCTCGACGAGTTCGCGCTGCTGTCCACGACCTGCACCCACTACGCCTGGGCGGAGAAGAACACCGCCCCGGGGCCGCCGAGCAACGAGAAGCGGCGGGAGAAGCTGAACGGCTTCCTGGCCCTGGACCTGAACAGCGGCAAGACCACCGTGGACTTCCAGCCCCAGGCCAAAACCCGGAACGCCGTCCACGTCATCGCCCTGATCGTCCTGCGCTACGCCAGCCTGGGCTTCCGCCAGATCCTGTGCATCCTCGACAACTGCTCCATCCACAACGACTCCATGAAGGCCGCTCTGGCCGAGTTGCTGGCGGAAATCCCCCTGGCCCAGGGCATCGCCGTGGACTTCCTCCACACCCCGGCCTACTCCCCAAGTTCAACCCGGCCGAATACCTCATCCGCCTCGTCAGGAAGAACTCCCTCTACCACCTGCCCCATGCCATGACGGTCCAGCAGCGGGCCGAGCGCGTCCATCGGCACTTGGCCCAGGCCACTCCCCAAACACCCCAGCAGGTCAAGAACATTCTCAGCCATATCTACCGCCTGCCAAAAAGTGGGTGGTCTTAGGGCGGGAAGGGAGTAACTCTGCCCGTCCGCGCCAAACTTACCAATAGCAATCGATGAGTATCGTTCTACGGGACTACAAACCTTCTGGTAATCTGCGAACACTTCCTCACCGCCTCCAATCCCGCACCACCCCTCCCGCCCCAAAACCCCATCCTCCCCCGCGTCCCATAATCCCCGCCACCAAACCCAGCATCACCGCCAACCACACCAATCCCGCCCCCGCCACCATCCGCAGCAACAGCCCGGCCTCGCGCATCGCCATGTAGAACACCGCGATCAAGCCCGCCTGGATGACGGCGACCAGCAGCGTCCACACCGGGCGCATCCCGCCCAAACCCAGGAACGCCCCGGCCCAATTCACCCCAGCAACGCCAGCAACCCCAACCAAACCCCGATCCGCCCACTCATGCCCGCCCCCCGCCAAATACAGCAAGGGAAACACGAACACCCAAATCACATCGACCAGATGCCAATACAGCCCCGCCACCACGATCTTGGATTCGAGGCGCGGCGCGTTCCGGTAGGCGAACCCCAGCATCACCAGCACCAGCACCACGCCGATGAACAAATGCAGCGCGTGCAGCCCGGTCAACCCGAAATAAAAAGCGAAGAACAGCCGCGCATGTTCAGCGTCCGCCCCTGGAAACACGAACGCCCACCCGAACAAAGGCGCGAGTCCCGCCGCGAATTCGCCGCGCCATTCGCCCGCCTTGATGCACAAGAACACCGCGCCCAACGCCGCCGTGACCGCCAACCAAATCCGCAACGCCCGCCGCTTACCCGCCAACACCGCATCGTCGGCCAAGGTCATGGTCAGGCTGCTGGTCAGCAAGATCGCGGTATTGATCCCGCCCCACACCAGGTCCAGCCGGGCGCTCGCGGCGGCGAAGGCTTCGGGATAACTGGCGCGGTACATCGCGTAAGCCATGAACAAGCCACCGAAGAACAGGATTTCCGAAGCCAGGAACACCCACATGCCCAAGATCGCCGACTGGCGCTGCTGGATCAGGGAATCGAACTGCGGCAGCGGCGGTTCCAGGGTTTCAGCCGCGCTCGATCTTGCGCTCGGGTGTGGCATAGGCGTAAGGCTCCTCGGTCACGACCGGCACCCGGTCGAAATTGAATTCGCCGGGCGGCGAAGGCGTGGTCCATTCCAAACCCTTGGCCCCCCAGGGATTGGCCCCGGCCTTGGGTCCGTACACCAGCGAAAACGACAGGTAGAACAGCGGCAGCAAATACCCCAGAGCCAACACCGCCGCCCCCGCCGTGGACAGCTGGTTCAGCGCCTCGAATTCCGGCGGATAGCTGTGATAACGCCGCGGCATCCCCTGGAAGCCCAGGATGAATTGCGGAAAGAAGGTCAGGTTGAAGCCCAGGAACAACATCACGGCGGCGACCCGGCCCCAGAGATCGGGATACATGCGCCCGGTCATCTTGGGCCACCAGAAATGCAGCCCGCCGAAATAGGCCGACACCATGCCGCCCACCATGATGTAGTGGAAATGGGCGACCACGAAATAGGTATCGTGGACATGGGCGTCCACCGCCAGCGCCGCCAAAGTCACGCCGGTCAAGCCGCCGATGGTGAACAGGCCGATGAAACCCAGCGCGTACAGCATCGGCGTATCGAAGGACACCGTACCCCGGTGCAGGGTCGCGGTCCAGTTGAACACCTTGACGCCGGAAGGCACGGCGACGATGAAGCTCAGCAGCGAAAACACCACGCTGGCGTAGATCGATTGCCCCGCCACGAACAAATGATGCCCCCACACCAAAAACCCCACCAAGGCGATGGCGAGCAAGGCCAAGGCCATGCCCCGGTAGCCGAAGATGGGTTTCTTGGCGAAACAAGCCACGATCTCGCTGACCACGCCCATCCCCGGCAGGATCATGATGTACACCGCCGGGTGCGAATAGAACCAGAACAAATGCTGGAACAGCACCGGATCGCCCCCCGCTTGGGGATCGAAAATCCCCAGTCCGAACACCCGCTCCAGCACGATCAAAAGCAAGGTGGCCGCGAGGATCGGCGTCGCCAACACCATGATGATCGAGGTGGCGTAATGCGCCCACACGAACAGGGGCAGGCGGAACCAGGTCAATCCCGGTGCTCGCATTTTGTGGATGGTGACGATGAAGTTCAGCCCGGTCAGGATCGACGAAAACCCCGCCACGATCACCCCGACCACCGCCAGCACCACAGGGGTATCGGAAAACAAGGTGCTATAGGGCACATAGAAGGTCCAGCCGGTATCCACCCCGCCCGCGATCACCATGGCGAGCGTGGACACGCCGCCGATGACATACAGATACCAACTCAGGAGGTTCAACCGGGGAAACGCCAAATCCCGCGCCCCGATCATCAAGGGGATCAGGAAATTGCCCAAGGTGGCCGGAATCGACGGGATCAGGAAGAACCACACCATGGCGATGCCGTGCAGGCTGAATAGCCGGTTATAGGTCTCGGCCTCGACCCAATCGCCCGGCGCGGTCGCCAATTCCAAGCGCATCAAGGTCGCCGCCGCCCCGCCCGCGAAGAAGAACCCGGTGATGGACACCAGATACAGCCAGGCGATGCGCTTATGATCGATAGTGGTGAGCCAAGACCACAGGCGGTAATCGCGGTTCAGGTAATTCGCTTCGGCGGCGGGCGCAGCCGTATCCAACGCGCTCATGGCCGGACCTCCCGCTCCACCATGGCTCCGGTATCCCCGGACGCCTCCAGCCAGGCCCGGTAATCCGCCGGTTCCAACACCACCACCTCGCCCGTCATCCGGGCATGGTCCAGCCCGCAATACTCGGCGCAGAACAAGCGGTAGCGCCCCACCCGGCCCGGCGTGAACGACAAGGCCAGCCAGCGCCCCGGCACCACGTCCTGCTTGATCCTGAACGCGGGCACATAGAAGCTATGGATGACATCCTGGGTCGCCAACACCAGCTTGACCGGCCGGCCCAGCGGGAGGTGCAATTCGTTGATTTCGCGCTGACCGCCGGGATGCTGGAATTTCCACATCCATTGCTTGCCGACGCCCCGGATTTCCAAAAGACCGGGCAAGGCCGGGCTGGCTTCCTCCTCGATATACAGCCGCGCCGCCCAGAAGAAAATCCCGAGGAACACGCCCAACAGCGCCAAGGTCCAGGCGATTTCGACCTTCCGCTCGGCCACCTTCCCGGTCCGGTCCACCTGGGCACCGCGCCGATAATAAATGGCGAAACCGACGACCAAGCCGAACAGCGTCACCACCATCAAAGCGTTCAGCCAGAACAGCCCGAACGCCAACGCATCGACCCGGCCCGCCTGCGCCGTGGCCTCGGGCAAGCCCCCCAAACCCGGCATCCACATTCCATTCATGGCCTACCTCCGCCCGTGGTTTCCGCCGCGCGCCGCGCCAGCAAGGCCATAGCGGTTTCGATGGGAATCCGGGCGATACCCGCTTCCCGGTCGATCCATTCGGTGCTGTGCAATAGCCGGTCTTCCCGCGCCCGTAAAACGGCGAGGTCGGCGGCGGGATCGATTTGCAGCGGCGGCGCGGTTGGAACCGGAACCGGGGGTACCGCGCCCGTGGCGGGCATCTCCCGCGCCACCGATTCCACCAACCACCAAGCCACCCAAGCCACCACCGCGAGCATGACCAAGACCGCCAAGAACACGCCCAGCACGGCCTTGGGGTTGATATCGGCTTCGCCCGGTTCCGGGCGCGGGGCTTGGGTCTGGGTTTCAGCCATCGATGCCCCCCTCCACCCGCGCCGCGTCGGACAGATAGAACGGCAAGCGCCACAGGAACGCCGCCAACCACAGCCCGCCGATACCGGCCCAGGGCAATAAACCCGCCCAGCCCAAGGCTTCCGGTCCGGTGTAGAAGGTCGGCAGCACCAGCCAATACTGGTCCATGAGATTCCCCGCTAAGATCAAGCCCGCCGCCCAGGCCAAGTGCCCCGGATCGCGCTTCAGACGCCGGGACAACAACAGGAAGAACGGCACGGCGGCATAGACGCCCGCCATCGACCAGGACCAAGCCCGCCAAACCCCGGCATCGCGCCGCAGATACCAAAGGTTCTTATCCGGCAGGTTTTCCGACCACAGCGTCAGGTATTGCTCGAAAGCCAGATAGCTCCACACCAACAGCACGGCCAGCAGCAAACCGCCGAGATCGTGGAAGCGCGGCGCGATGGCCCGCCTCGGCCAGCGCCCCAGCATCGAGACGCCACACATCGCCAGCGTGCCGAACGCCAGCCCCGCCAGCAAAGCCTCGGCCCCCGCCAGGAAACCCACGTTCTCGGAAGCCCAGCCCGGTTCCAAGGACATCGTCCAATCGATGGCGTAGACGGTGATACCCAAGCCATAGAGGACCAAACCGGCCGCGCAGCGCCCCGGCGGCAGCGCCATCGGCAGTCCGCGCCGCCACAGCCCCAGCCAAACCACCAAGCCCAGCCAAAGCCCAAATAACACCGCCTCCCGCGCCAGGAATATCCCAGGCCGCAGATATACCGCCCGCCCACCATCCATGCCCTCTGGCAACCCACCGGGCACGGCCCAGGCAAACAACTCCGGCAACCCGAACACCAAAGGCAGGCCGAGCAGCGCATTGAGCGGCAAGACTTCCGCCGCCGCCGCCAAGGCCGGCCGCAAGAATCCGCCCCACGCCCCGCCGGTCAACCCGTGGATCATCAGCCAAGCCAAGGAACCCAAGGGAATCCCGGTCCAGAACAGCCACCCCGGCAGATAGGCCCGCAACATCGCCCCGGACGCCCCCGGCCATTGCACCCACCCCGACAGCAGCAAGGCGACACCACCCACCGCCAGTAGCCAGCGCACCGGACGGGCCAGGACCAAGCTTCGACCCGGACTCATCGCGCCGCCCCCAACCGGCTTTCCAAACCGGCCTCCCGCACCTCCCGCAAGGTGGCGTGCTGGCTCAGTTGCAGGGCGCGGATATAGGCGACGATGGCCCAACGGTCCTCCGGCGCGACCCGGTTGGCGTAGGAAAACATGCGCCCGAAACCCTGTCCGATCACATCGAAGTAAAAACGGTCGGGTGCCTGTCGCAAGCTCTGGTCGTGATAGGAAGGCGGCTGGGGAAAACCGCGCTGCACGATCATCCCCGCGCCATCGCCGACCCGGCCATGACAGGGCGCGCAATAGATATCGAAACGCTCCCGGCCCCGCTCCAGCACAGCCAGCGTGACCTGGGGTTGGACGGGTTCCGCCGGTGGATCGTCGTGCGGCACCGTGCCCTCGACCGGCATCCGGGCCGCTTGCCCGTTGGGAAAGAGGGGCGCGGCTTCGTAAGGCTCGAATTTGGCTTGGTCTTCCATATCGCGCTCGCACGCGGCCAGCGGCAGGACGCAGGCCATCGCCCACCCAATGCGGCTAATCCAGGCCATCCGCCACCTCCGACACCGCCAAGGGTTCCAGGCCCAGCAGGAACCGCCGCGCCGCTTCCGTATCGTCCCCTGGTTCCAGCGCCAGGAAAAACCGATCCTGGCTGGCCCGCCCGAAATCCGCCACCCCGAACACCGGATGGTGCAAGCGCGGCAAGCCATTCAAAGCCAGCATCCCCACGAACCCCGCCAGCGCCGCGCCCAATACCGCGAACTCGAAGGCCAGCAAGCCGAACGGCGGCCAACTCAGATCAGGCCGTCCCCCGGCGTTGAGCGGGTAATCCACCGCAGCCAAATACACTTGCAGCGCAAATCCCAAGATCGCGCCCAAGATGCCGAACACCAGCATGAACGCCGGAACCAGGGTGGCGGGCAGGCGCAAAGCCTCGTCCAGCCCTGGGACGGCGAACGGCGCATAAGCCTCCAAGCGCCGATAACCAGCGGCGCGGGCGGCATAGGCCGCGTCCAGCAGTTGCCCGGCATCGGCGAATTCGGCCATCAAGGCGACCCTCACGAAGCCTCCGATTTTTGCTCGTGGGCCAGCCGCCGCAGTTCGTGGATCGGCACCATGGGCACGAAGCGGGCGAACAGGAAGAACAGCCACAGGAAGAAACCGAGGCTCCCCAGCCAAGCGCTCCAATCCCAGAAGGTCGGGAAGTACAGCCGGAACTGGCTGGGCAGGAAGCCCTGGCTCAAGCCACTCACCACGATGACATAGCGCTCCAACCACATGCCGACACAGACCAACACCGCGACCCAGGCCAGCACCGCGATATTGCGCCGCGCCTCCCGCCACCAAAGCACCTGCGGCACCCCCACATTGCACAGCCACATCCCCCAATACGCCGGGGCGTAGGGTCCGGTGGCGTTATGCGCGACCGCCCGCCCATCGTCCGGGTTGCCGGTGTACCAAGGGATGAAAACCTCCATGGCGTAGGCGTAGCCCATCAGCAGGGACGCGGCCAGGACGATCTTGGCCATCGCCTCCAAATGGCGGGCGGTGATGAAGGCGTACAGCCCGAACGCCGCCCGCAGGATCAAGGTAATCAGGATCACCATGGCGAAACCCGAAAACATCGCCCCCACCACGAAGAACGGCGCGAACAAGGTCGAGCGCCAACCCGGCATGACCGAGGTCGAGAAGTCGTAGCCGACCACGCTATGCACCGACACCACCAAAGGCACGGCCAGCGCCGCCATGACCGTATAAGCCTGCTCGTAGCGCTGCCAATGCCGGGCCGACCCGCGCCAACCCAAGGCCAGCACACCATAGACCCAGGCTTGCCAACGGCCCTGGGCGCGGTCGCGCAGGGTGGCGAAATCGGGAATCAGGCCGGTGTACCAGAACAGGCTGGACACCAGGATATAAATCAGGATGGCGAACATGTCCCAGACCAAGGGACTGCGGAATTGCGGCCAGACGCCCATGACACTGGGATACGGGGCCAGCCAGTAGAACAGATAAGGCCGTCCCATGTGCATGATGGGAAACAACCCGGCGATCAGCGCCGCGAACAGGGTCATGGCCTCGGCGAAACGGTTGATCGAAGCCCGCCAAGGCTGGCGGGCGAGATAGAGCATGGCCGAAATCAAGGTGCCCGCGTTGCCGATGCCGATCCACCAGACATAGTTGGTGATATCGAACCCCCAGACCACCGAGGTATTGATGCCCCACAAGCCCACCCCGGCCACGAACAAGGCCAAGGCCGTCCCGAACAGCAGTAAAGCCCCCAAGGACGACCCACCGAAACCCCACCACCAGCCGCGCGGCGTGGGCCGGGTCGCGAGATCGCCGAGTTCCTGGCTGAGGCGGGTGTCGGTTTGGTCCGGGGCCAGCCAGGGTTCACCCCGATCAAGGGACGGCATCGTCCACCTCCACCCGCGCCAGATAGGTCGTGCGGGGCCGCGTTCCCAATTCCTCCAGTAGGACATAATGGCGGGGATCGCGTTTCCAGGCGTTCACCGCGCTATCGGGCCGGTTCAAATCGCCGAACACGATGGCCTGGGTCGGACAGGCTTGCTGGCAGGCGGTCACGATCTCGCCCTCGCGGATGTCGCGGTCTTCCAAGCCGGCCTGGATACGGGCTTGGTTGATCCGCTGCACGCAGTAGGTGCATTTCTCCATCACGCCCCGGCTCCTGACGGTCACATCGGGATTGCGCAAAGCGGCGGTGATCGGTGCGCCCTCGTGGGTTGCCTCGCGGGCCGCATAGCCAAAAAAATTGAAGCGCCGCACCTTGTACGGGCAGTTCGATTGGCAGAACCGCGTCCCCACGCAGCGGTTATACACTTGGTTGTTCAGCCCTTCGGAATCATGGATCGACGCCTGCACCGGGCACACCGGCTCGCAAGGCGCTTGCTCGCAGTGCATACAGGGCACGGGTTGGAAATAGGTCTTGGGATGGGCGGGCGGGCCGGCATAATAGCGGTCGATCCTGAGCCAATGCATTTCCCGCCCGCGCCGGACTTCGTCCTTGCCGACGATGGGAACGTTGTTCTCGGCTTGGCAGGCCATCGCGCAGGCGTTGCAGCCGATGCAGGCGTCGAGGTCGATCACCATGGCCCAGGCATGGCCGTCGTAGCGGTAAGGGGGAAACAGCGAAGCGGAGGCCGCGGCGGGCCGGGACGGCATGGCGGACCCGGCATCCGCCCGGACCACCCACACCAAATCGCGGCCTTCCAGATCGCCATGATGCTGGGTGGTGGCGGGTTTCCCATCCTGCCCCAAGCCCAAGCCCTCCCACCCGCCAGCGCGTGCCGCCGGACGCAGTTCCAAGCCCGCATCGAAAGCGGGGGAAGCGCGGGTCCGCAACCGATAGGCCGAAACCCCGGTCCCATCGCCCAGCGCCCCGGCCCGCTCCCGGCCATAGCCCAGTTCCAGCGTGACCCCATCCTCGGCGTGGCCGGGCACCACCCAGACCGGGATTGCCACCCGGCGGCCTTGATAAACCAACTCCACCCGGTCGCCGCTCACCAAGCGCAAGCGCTCCGCCGTGCCGGGACCGAGCAGGGCGGCGTTTTCCCAGACCAGCTTGGTCAGCGGGCGCGGCAATTCCTGGAGCCAGCCGTTGTTGGCGTAGCGCCCGTCGTAAAGATGGGGATCGGGCCGGAAGCGGATTTCCAGCCCGGCGGGTGGGATGCTGGGCGGTGCCAAGTCGTCCGTGAAATCGGGGCGCAACGCCAAATCCAACACCGCCGACGCGGTAGCGGGCACCACGCCCGCCCGCAACGCGCCGCGCCAAAAATCCTCGAAATCCGGACCGGCCTGGCGGTCGCGCCAATGGCCGCGCACCGCCTCGTAATCGGCAAGGCCGGGCCGTCCCGACAACAGGCCCATCAATTCATGGGCCGAATGCCCGCCGTACAAAGGCGCGATCAAGGGCTGCACCAGCGACACCGTGCCATCGTAGGCGCGGGTATCGGTCCAGCTTTCCAGTTCGTGGGTGGCCGGGAGGTGCCAATCGCACAGGGCGGCGGTTTCGTCGCGGTAAAGTCCGTGGTGGACCCGGAACGGCACTTGCGCCAAGGCCGCCGCGAATTCCAGATCGACCGGGGCGCTATACACCGGATTCGCGCCCAGGATGAACAAGGCTTGCACCCGCCCGCCGCGCATCTCGTCCACCAGCTGGGCCAAACCGACCCCGCCAGCACGCGCCGCCACCGGCTCGATATGCGACACGGTGCCGCCGATATTGCCCAGCCGCGCATTGATGGCCTCGGCCAAGGCATGGACCGTGGGCGGCAGATGGTCGCCCGCGACGACGATCCCGGCTCCGGGATGGGCTTGCAGTTCGCGCACCAGGGTGTCCAACGCGGCGGCGGGCAGCGGAGCGCCGCCAGCGCCCGCGATTCCGGCCAGCCCCAGACGCCACGCCAGATCGCGGGCCACCGCTTCCATCTGTCCCACCCGCAACGGCCAGCGCCGGTCCGCCATCGCGCCGACCAGGTTGGGACAGGATTCCAGCGCATAGAGCCGGGGCCGCTGGCCGGTCCCGATCCCGGCCCGGCGTGCCGCGATGAAATCATGCCCATAACGGGTACGGGCGGGCGTTCCGGTCAGGAAATCGCCGTCCAGCGACACCACCACCTTGGCCCGCTCGAAACGGTAGAGCGTGTCGGCCTCGCGCCCGAACGCCAGCCGCGTCCCCGCCGCCGGATTATCGCGGCCCACGGTTTCGTATTGGACCCAGCGGGCTTCCGGGTAGGCGCTCAACCAAGCGTCGATCTGTCCGGCCAAGGTCGGCGAGGTCACGGTTTCGGTGAGCAGATACAGCCCGGCACCGCGCCGGACCGAACGCGCCGCCCAGTCCGCCGCGAAATCCTGGAACGACGCGGGCCGGCCGCGCCGCAGGACCGAGGCCGAGCGGTCGGGATCGTACAGCCCCCACACCGCCGCCTGGGCGAAGATATCGGTCGCGCCCAGGCTGGCCGGATGGGCCGGATTGCCTTCCACCTTGGTCGGACGGCCCGCGTGGCTTTCCACCAGCACGCCCTGGGCATAGCCCGCATGGCTCAGGGCGGTGGCGTAATAGCGGGGCCGGCCCGGCACCTCGCGCTCGGGTTCGCGGACATAGGGCACGATTTCCTCGCGGGGCGGTCGGCCACAGCCCGCGAGGCCGCCCAGCAACAACGAAGCGCCCATCAGTTCCAGCATCCGGCGACGCCGCACCGGCTGGTCCCACAACGCCGCCGCATCGGGAAAACCACGTTCGGCGAAGTCCAAAAACGCCGCGCCCTGCCCTTCCAGGCCGCGCCACAAGTCCGGCCCGGCCGGAAGGGGTTGATAGGGCGCCGTGGTCTTCATCGGTGGCAGGTATAGCAATCGGTCAGGCCCACCCCGCGCACCCGATAATCACGGGCCAGGGCCGGACCGGCGCTGGCCGGATCGCCCACCGGACGCCAAGCGGGATCGAATACGGCGGCGCGGGGACGGAGTTGGCGTGAAGGTTCCCGGTGGCAATCCAGGCACCAGGACATGAGCAGGCTATGTTCCTGGCGCAGCAAGGGCATTTCGCCCACCGGCCCGTGGCAGGTGGTGCAGCCCACGCCGTGGACGATATGGGCGCTGTGGTTGAAATAGACGAAATCGGGCAGGTCGTAGACCCTGGTCCAGCGCAAGGGCTGGCCGGTGCGCCAACTATCGCGGACCGGGGCCAACATCGCGGCCTGGGTCCACACCTGGGAATGGCAGGTCATACAGGTTTCGGTGGCGGGCATCCCGGCGGACGCGGCCCGCTCGACCGAGGCGTGGCAATAGCGGCAATCCAGCCCCAGACCGCCGACATGGTGCTTATGGCTGAATGGCACCGGCTGCCTGGGGATGGCCCCGACGCCGGTCGCATAGGGGGAACGGACCCAGGCCAGCCCCACGGACGCCCCCAACAGCACCAACGCCAACACGGTGCCGAGGATGATCCGGGCGTAGGCATCCGCCCTAGGATGGAAAATCTGAGCCACGCTAAGTCTTCCTTGACTGTGGGGGGTGCCGATTCCTTGGCTAGGCTAGGACCGCCCAAACCTCCCGGAACTCCTGGCCGATGGATGGACGGGCGCATTCCGCCGCGGACCGGGCCGGTCCGCGTGCCAGCAAAAAGGCCGACCCGGTTTCCCAGGTCGGCCTCGGCTTCCATTGGCTATCCCCGTGCCCTTCGACGCATCCTTTGCGCTTCCTTGCCCTTGCGGCGATATGCTCCCATCATCGGCGGGCACGGACCATACGCAAAAATGCCTACGCCCCCAGCATCCCGAGCGCGGCCTCTGCCCGCTGCCGGGCTTGGTCCTGCACGGCGGACAGGCTTTTCCCGGACGCCGCCACCCTGAACTTGGCATAGGCCGGCAAGGCATCGAGGCTGGGCAACTCCCAGTCCTCGCCGGATTCGGTGGCGGCCAGCCAATGGGCCAGCGCCACCAGATCGGCCAGGGCCAGGGCCCCGTCCCTTTGGGGCCGGGTCCATTCGCTGGCCCGCAGCGGCAGGACGGTCCATTCCTTGGGGAGGTTCCAGCGTTCCAGCAGGAACGCCCCGAGCGTCCCGCCAACCCAGCGCGAAACCAGGGCGATATCGTCTTCCTGCCACAACTCGCGGGAAACCTGGGCCACCAGGTCCAGGCAGACACCGCCGCCGACAGTGGAGAGCAAACCCGCCAAAGCCGCCCGTTCCCGGTCGATGCCGGGACATTGGGCCGCCAACTCCCAGCACAGGGCCGAGCGGTGGAGGCTATCGCGCCACCAGCGCTGGCGCAGGCGGACCAGCAACGGATCGGCCCCGCTCTCCGGCTCCGGGCGGTACAAGGCGGCCAATAGCACGCGGATGGCCTTCGGCCCTAGGCGTTCGACCGCTTCCCGCCCATTCAAGAAAGCGCCATCGGCGGCGAAGAACAAAGGACTGTTGGCGACGGCGACCAGCTTGGCGGCGATGGCGGGATCGGTCAGGGCGATGGCGGCGATTTCCGGGGCCTCGGCCTGGCGACCCACGGCGGCTTGCAGGCAGGCCAGAACCTGGGGCTGGACCGGGAGGCTCAAATGTCGGCGCGGATAGACATCGCGCAGCGCCCGGAGCAACGGATTGCCGCGCAGCCCGACGGGCAGCTTGGGATCGACCCCCCATTCCCTGGGCTTGCGCAGGGCGCTATGGGCCATGAGGGACGGGGAAACCCGCAGCATCCACACCGGCGTCAGGGCGGTCGCCGTGACGCCTTCCTCGCGGTTGGCGCACAGCGGGAAATTGGCCTTCACATCGTCCGTCCCCAGTTCGTAGGCCGGCCCGGTCTTGGGGGTGACGCGCACCCGGCCCTCCAGCAGGTACCACAACGCCCGGTTGGGATCACCGATCCGGCACAAGACCCGGCCGGCCTCGTAAAATTCGGCCTCGCGCCCGGCCTGGAAGGCGGCCAGCTCATCCTCGGCGAGATGGCGGATCGGGAACAACCGCCTGAGCATGGGCAGGGTGATGGGCATGGACTCGGATCCCGGCTTTCCCATCCTGGCCGATTCCTCCGCTCCCAATCCGACGCTTTCCGACCAACTCAGTAGGGATTCCGACCACCGGCTTTTTATGCGTGAGATCAACCGCATTGTATTTCCTCGATGGTGCATTAAAGTTTTGTGTTTTTTTAAATAATATTAGACCAATTTGGCAAAATTTATAATCCGATCCATCCAGGCCACCGCCCCCGGCATGGACGGGCCGGCCCACTTCCGCCGGTCTCCCCCACCGGGGAACCCCGCTCCGCAAGCATAGTCCAGCCCTCGACCCCGCAGCCCAAGCCGGGCCTGGAAGCGGCCAAGCCTCGCGGCATCGGTCGACACCCGCCCGCGTCCGGGCGGCCCAACGCTTTAGAGCGCGGGACGCCATCGAGCTATCGACCCAGAACAAGGCAACGCCCAGCCGGGGCTTCCAAACCCACCCCCCATCCCAATGGCAAGCCATCGGCGCGGCTCCACCAGACCCGCCCGTTGCATGGATAGCGGAACCCAAGCGATACCTCCCGCCCGGCCCCGATAAACCGGCACACCCATGGAACATCCCGGCGGATCGGTTTTAGCGGAAATAATGCCGCCGAGCGGGCATCGACCTCCACAAAGAGACAGGTATCACCCCGCATCCGCCCACTGCCCGGACACCCCATACCGGATAACGACAAACCGGGCCGCCCGGTAAACCACAGGCCCGCCCTCGGAAGACCGCTGACCCTGCTATTTTTTACGCTGGGGCCATCTGGTATCTTCCAAGCCCTATACCGCGCAAAACCGCGCTCCTGGATGAATAACCATGCCACACCGCCGACACGAGACCCGACCATGAGCATCGCTCCCCGGTCGATCCTGATCATCGACGCCGACCCGGACCGCCGCGCCGAACTGGGCCGCCGCCTGCGCCAAGGCCCACACCCCTACCAGATCGCCGAAGCCGAAACCTGGAGCGGGGGACTGGCCCTCAGCCGCGGCACCCCGCCCGATTGCGTATTGCTCGGGCCCACCACGGCGGCGGACGGCACGGAAACGTCCCCCTACCCGCTGGTCAGGGTCGCCGTCGAAGCTCGCGGGGACGCGCAGGACCCCGCCTGGCTGAGCGCCGCCATCGAGCGCGCCATCGAGCGCCATGCCCTGGCCGGCCCGGCACCGGCGGACGAACCCTGGCTCCAAGACCTGCGCGACCTGGACCGCCGGGCCGAGGATTTGCCGGAGCGGGACATCCTGGAACTGGGCCTCGCCATCGCGGCCCGCGCCACCGGCAGCGCGGTCGGCTATGCCCGCCTGGGCGGGGGCGACCACGAAACCATCGCGCTATATCCCCAGGATTCCGGCACCGACCCGGCCTGGAACCCCACCACACCCCCGCATCAACTGGAAGCGCCGGTCATCGAGGACGGCCAAACCCGCCTGCTGCTGCGTGTGGGCCACAAGCCGGACGATTACGACGAAGCCGACCAAACCCGCCTACGCCGGCTCGGGGACGAACTCCAGGCCATCCTGCGCCGCCGCCAAGCCCTGGACCGGCTGGCACGGGCGCGGGCGGCGGCGGAAGCCGACAGCCAGGCCAAGAGCGCCCTCCTCGCCCAGGCCGGCCAGGAAATCCAGGCCCCGCTGAACAGCCTGCTGGGCTGGGTCGAACGGCTGCGGCGGGAAGGCGTGGCCGAACGCCAGGCCGAGCCGCTCGACCGGATCGAAGCCCTGGCCCGGCATGCGTTGCGCCTGGCCGGGGATTGGCTCGGCCTCGCCGCCATCGAAGCGGAGGGAACGGCACCGGTGGCGGCCCCGTTCAACCTCAGCGAACTGATCCGCGCCACCCTGGACGGGCTCGGCACCCGCGCCCAGGCCAAGGGACTTTCGCTGCGGGTCAACCTGGCCCAGGTGCCGCGCCAACTCGAAGGCGACGCCCCCCGGCTCGGCCAAGCGTTAACGCACTACCTGGACAACGCCATCGAGTCCACCGAACGCGGCCATGTCACGCTTTCGGCCCGGATGGCGGGGGAAACCGCCGGGGATTGCCTGATCCGCTTCGAGGTCGCCGACAGCGGCCCCGCCACCCCCCATGAACGGCGGCTCGCCATCGCCCGGCGGCTGGCGGAGCGGATGGGCGGCGGGGCCGGGTCCGGGAGCGCCCCGGACGGCGGCAACCTGTTCTGGTTCACGGCGCGGCTACGCAAGGGCCACCCCGCCCCGCCCCAGGCGGCCGTCCCCCCGGAAGCCCGGCTCCGGCGCGACCACCGGGGCACCCGCATCCTGCTGGTCGAGGACGATATCATCAGCCAGGAAGTGGCCCTGATGCTGCTGGAGGAAACCGGCCTCTCCGCCGACCTGGCCGCGAACGGCAGGGAAGCGTTGCGGCTGCTGGCGCAAGGCGGCTACGCCCTGATCCTGATGGACATGCAGATGCCGGAAATGGACGGCCTGGAAACCACCCGCCATATCCGCCGGCAGCCCGGTTTCCAGGACGTCCCCATCGTGGCCCTGACCGCCAACGCCTTCCAGGAAGACCGTAGCGCCTGCTTCGCGGCCGGCATGGACGACTTCATCGCCAAGCCGGTGGACCCCGGCATGTTGTTCGCCACCCTGCTCAAATGGCTGGAACGCGGCCACAAAAGCCCCCCGCCCGCCCCCTGAGCGCGGCCCGGACCCCATCCCCGGCAAATCTGTCCAAAATACCGCTAAAAACGCTCATACCGACACGACCGGCCGATTATCGATTACCATGATAAGACGCGGGCACAATGGCACACGAAACTCCCTCCGCCAGCTTTCGTCCATTCCTCGCCACAGGCCCAAACCAGGGCATGGGTCCGGCCCGCACAGGCCCAGTGCCTCCCCGGCGGTGCAGTCCGCACCGGCGGACCCGGCCTGAACCAGTGTTTGCCAAAGGAGATTCCCTATGACGGAACCGGACGACTTCGCCCCATGGTTCGTGCCCGGGCCGACCCCGCGCCCCGCCTTGGAGTCGCCGGAACCGACGTGGAAAATCCTCTTGGTGGACGCCGACCCGGACATCCACGCCGCGCTGCGCCGGACGCTCGGCGGGGAGCGGGTCGAGGAACGGCGGCTCGAACTGCTGGACGCCGACTCCCCGGCGGCGGCGCCCACCCTCCTCGCCCAACATCCCGACACCGCCCTGCTCCTGCTCGACATCGCGCAAGACACCGAACCGGCCGGACTGGACCTCCTGCGCCACATCCGCCAAGGCCTCGGCAACCACACCCTACAGGTCGTACTGCTCACCGGCCAAGCCGACTACGTCCCCGGACGCCAGACCGTGCGCGACCACGGCATCCATGGCTACCAACTCAAGCCGGAGCTGGCCACCGACCGGGTGTTCCTCGCGGTCCACGCCGCCCTCCGCACCCACCACACCCTCCGCGAACTGCACGCGCTCAAGCTGGGCCTCGAAGCCCAGGTGCGCGAGCGCACGGCGGCCCTCGAAGCCAGCAACCAACGCCTGAGCGAAACCCAGTTCGCCATGGACCGGATCGGCATCGCCATCCGCTGGGCCGACGCCGAGGGCCGCCTCCTCTACGTCAACGACGCGGCCTGCGCCATGCTGGGCTATAGCCGCGGGGAACTGCTGGGGATGAGGATGCCGGATATCGATCCCAACCTCGCCGGGGAAGGCTTCCCGGAACGGGTCCGGCCCATCCAGGAACGCGGCTACGGCCATTTCGAGTCGGTCAACCTCCACAAGGACGGCCATCCGATCCCGGTCGAGGTCAAGCTGTACTACCGGGAAACCGCCCCAGGGCTGGGCGGCTTCATCGCCTTCGTGACCGACATCAGCGAACGCCACGCCGCCGAGGAAGCCCTCCTGCGCGCCAAACAGGCCGCCGAACAGGCCAGCCAGTCCAAGAGCGCCTTCCTCGCCAATATGAGCCACGAGCTACGCACCCCGATGAACGCCATCGTCGGGCTCACCCACCTGCTCCAGAACGGCGCCCAGGGCCCGGACCAGCGCGACAAGCTACGCAAGATTTCCGAATCGGCCCGCCACCTGCTCGCGGTCATCAACGCCATCCTGGATTTCTCCAAGATCGAGGCCGGGAAGTTCAACCTGGACGCCACCGATTTCGAGTTCGAGCCGATCCTGGGCCGGGTCGCCGCCCTGGTCCTGGAGAACGCCCGCGCCAAGGGGCTGAACCTGGTGGTCGATATCGACCCCAGGCTGTGCCGGGGTTTCCGGGGCGACCCCACCCGGCTGACCCAGGCCCTGCTCAACTACGCCGGCAACGCGGTGAAATTCACCGACCAGGGCACCATCGTCCTGCACGCCCACCTGCTGGAGGAAACCGTCCAGGACGCCCTGATCCACTGCGAGGTGCGCGACACCGGCATCGGCATCGCCCCGGAGATCGCCGGACGCCTGTTCCAGGCCTTCGAGCAGGCCGACGCCGGCACCACCCGCCGCCACGGCGGCACCGGGCTGGGACTCGCCATCACCCGGCGGCTGGCGGAAATGATGGGCGGGAGCGTCGGCGTCGCCAGCGAACCCGGCCTGGGCAGCACCTTCTGGCTCACCGCGCGGCTGGAAAAATCCGACCTCCCGGCCGCCGCCGTGCCCCGGCCCTATGCCACGGGGCTGAGCGTGCTGGTGGCCGACGACCTGCCGGAAGCCCGGCTGGTGCTGGCCGAATTGCTGGCGACGTTGGGCTTCCGCGCCGAAACCACCGGCAACGGCGCGCTGGCGCTGGACCTATTGCAACGGGCCGACCAGGCCGGGGCACCCTTCGACCTGGTGGTCCTGGATTGGCGGATGCCGGGGCTGGACGGGATCGAAACCGCCCGCTGCCTGCGCGGCCTGGCCTTGTCGCACCCGCCCGTCCGGCTGCTAGTCACCGCCTACGACGAACCGGGGCTCAAGGAACTGGCGGGCGGGGCCGGATTCGACGCGGTACTGGACAAGCCGGTCACGCCCTCGGCCCTGCATAACAGCCTGATGCGCATCCTGGGCGGCGAACCCCACGCCCCCGCCCCGCCCCACGCCCCCGCCCCCAGCCTGCTGCCCAAGGGGGCGCGGGTGCTGCTCTGCGAGGACAACCCCATCAACCGCGATGTGGCCCTGGAACTGCTGCGGGAAGCCGGACTGGTGGTCGATGTGGCGGAAAACGGGGCCGAGGCGCTGGACAAGGCGGGACGCCAGGACTACGCCCTGATCTTCATGGACGTGCAGATGCCGGTGATGGACGGACTGGAGGCCACCCGCGCCATCCGCGCCCTGCCGGACCGCCAGCAAGTGCCCATCCTCGCCATGACCGCCAACGCCTTCAGCGAGGACCGCCAGCGCTGCCTGGAAGCCGGGATGAACGATTATGTCGCCAAGCCGGTGGACCCGGAACTCTTGTTCGCCACCCTGGAAAAATGGCTGAGGCGGCCCGCCCCGCCCACCATCCCCGGACCGCTGGCGCTGCGCAGCCTGCCGTTCCCGGTCCAGATCGCCGGTCTCGATATCGAGACCGGGTGCCGGAGGAGCGGCGGCAAGCCGGAACGCTACCTGCGGCTCTTGCGGATGTTCCTGGAGCACCACGCCGAGGACATGGCGCTCCTGCGCGAGCGGTTGGGCGCGGGCGACCGGGCCGGGGCGGAGCGGCTGGCCCATAGCCTCAAGGGCGCGGCGGGCACGCTGGGCGCGACCCGGCTGCACCGCCTCGCCAGCGAGATCAACCGCGACCTCCTCGAACCCTCGGACCCCGGCCAAGCCGGGGAGCGCATCGCCGAGTGCGAGCGGGAACTGGCCCAACTCGCGGCCCAGGTCCGCGCCTTGCCCAGCCTGGCCGAAGCGGCCCACCCCATCGATCCCACCCAAGCCCTGGCCGCCGCCCAACGCCTGGAAGCCCTGCTCGCCGACGACGATATCCAGGCCGGGACGGCGCTGCGGGAGGCCGGCCCGGTATTGCGCGCGGCCTACGGTCCCGGCATCGAGGAAATCGAACGGCTGGTCGGCAACTACGACTATCAACCCGCCCTGGAAGCCCTGCGCGCCTTGCTGGCACGCTGACCGCCGCCCCGGATCGCAAACGAGACCGTGCTACGCCAGGACGCGGGAAAGCGGCGGTGACTCACGGCCTGGGCTTGGTGCTAACATTCGCCATCCATGACCCGAGACTAGGAGACCCTCCACCATGCCGCGCACCTCCCTCAAGCAAGACCCGCCCGCGACCGAACAACCCACGCGCCGCCGCGCCGTCGCCCTCAAAAAAAAGCCGCAGGGCGTGGCGACCGACCAGTTCTTCTACTTCTTCCTGCGGCTCAGAAAGGGCGAGATCCGCCGCGTGGTACAGCGCGTGCAATCCCTTTACCCGGACGAAAGCACCGAACAACTGGCCCGCCGCCTGATCCTGGCCCAATGCTCGCTGTCCCTGGTGGGCGGCGCCCTCCTGCACCTGCCGCAGTTGTTCCCCGGCGCGGGGAACATCCTGAAACTGGCCGGCTTCGTGGGCGGGGCGTCGATGATGGCCCGCATGAACCTGTATCTGATCCTGGAAATCGCCCTGCTCTACGGCCAGGACATCGACGACCAGGCACGGGTCGGGGAAATGATGGCGGTGGTGGCGGCCTCGGGCGCGTCCGCCGCGATGCCCTTGCTGGTCAACGCGCTGGATTGGGTGCCGGTGGCGGCGATCCCGGCGTCCGGGCTGAGCGCCAGCGCCGTGTCCAAGCTGGTCGGGGAAGCGGCCATCGCCTTCTACAAGTCCCGCCGCGACGCCCAGGCGGCGGCGCAGGAAGCCATGCCCGCCTTGGCCGGCTAGGCCGTCCGTGGGTTGTAGGCCGTAGGAACGGGGTTATCCGCCTTTTGGCGATCCAAGCCACGGACCCGGCCCGGACGGCGGGGTGGGTTTCCCAGCCCGCCGTCCGGGGATCATCGCCTTGGCCCGCGGCGATCCACCTCTGCGGAATGGATCAACACCAGGACGATGAACACCACCACCAGCCCCCCCGCGGCCAATATCGTCGTTATTCCCATCGCCCACCTCCCGCCTAGGCCTCGGCGTATTCGTAGATCGGATTCACCAGGCTGCCCGGCGGCAGGCTGATGAGCGGCGAAATGATCCCGTCGCCCAAACCGTAGACCCAACCATGCAGGGTGGGACGGCGCTTGCGCTTCCAGGCCTGCTGCACCAGCGAGGTATGGGCGAGGTTGTACACCTGCTCGACGACGTTCAATTCCACCAGCCGGTGGGCGCGTTCCTCCTCGCCGGGCAGGGCTTCGAGTTCGGCCTGGTGCAGGCGGTAGACATCCTTGATGTGCTTCAGCCATTTGTTGAGGATGGGCAGGGCCGGGTTCTGCCGCTTCAAAGCCGCCCGGATGCCGCCGCAGTTGTAGTGGCCGCAGACGATGATATGCCCGACCTCCAGCACATCCACGGCGTATTGCAACACGCCCAGGCTGCTGAAATCGGTGGTGATGACCTGGTTGGCGATATTGCGGTGGACGAACATCTCGCCCGGCTGGGCGTTGACGATGATCTCGGCGGGCACCCGGCTGTCGGCGCAGCCGATCCACAGGAACTCGGGCCGCTGCCCGCCCGCCAGATGCTCGAAATAACCCGGCTCCTTGGCGCTTTTTTCCCCGGCCCAGGCGCGGTTTTCCAACAGGAGTCTTTCGAAGGGTTGCATGGTATCTCCCCGGATGGCTGTAAAAGGCGGAACCGGCGCGGGAACCCACATCCCGCCGCGAGGGGGTAAACGGCCAGGACACACCCCCGCGCCGGTCCCGGAACCGTCAATGCGGCAGCGGAAGGACGGCGGCGGCGTGCCCGGCGCGCCGCCGGAGCGGGACCGGCTTGGACTCCGGCGCGTCCCCGGCCCGCAAGCCCCGGACATTCCGCAATTCCACCGTGATGCCATCGTCCGGCGCGGCCTTGAGGAAATCGCGCAGGGTTTCCAGCACGTCGTGGTCGATGAAATCGGCGTGGGTGCCATCGATCAGCACATCGCCCCCGGCCTCGACCCGGCCCAGGGCTTCCCGCAGCAGCGCCTTGTTGAGGAAGGACACGTCCTTGCGCAGGCGCAGCAGGTAATGATCGCCGTTGCGGGTCAGGCTCAGCGCCGCCTGGAAATTGGCCCGGATCACATAGAACAACCCACAGGCGATGCCGACCATGATGCCCTTGAGCAGATCGGTGGTCAGGATCGCCGCCACGGTGACGGCGTAGGGCACGAATTGATCGGTGCCCTTGCGGTACATCTCCACCACCAAGCCGGGTTTGGCCAGCTTATAGCCGGTCAGCAACAGGATCGCCGCCAGGGCCGCCAAGGGCACGTAATTCAGGTAGCGCGACAGGAATCCCACGCTGAACAGCAGCAACAGGCCATGGACGAAGCAGGACAGCTTGGTCCGGCCGCCCGCGTTGACATTGGCCGAGCTCCGCACGATCACGGCGGTCATCGGCAAACCGCCCAACAGGCCGCTGACGAGGTTGCCCAAGCCCTGCGCCTTCAATTCGCGGTCGGTGGGGGCGATCCGGCGCAAGGGATCGAGCTTGTCCACGGCTTCCAGGCTCAACAGGGTTTCCAGGCTGGCGATGACGGCGATGGTGGCCGCCATGGTGTACACCGCCGGGTTGGCGAGCTGGGCGAAATCCGGGAACACCAAATGCCCGGCGAAATCGCCCAAGCCCTGCAAATCCGGCAAGGCCACCCGGTGGACCTCGGCGATGGCGAAAGCCGTGTCCTGGCTCAGCAGGTTGAACGCCACGCCGAAGGCCACCGCGACCAGCGGGCCGGGTATCCAGGCCAGCGGCTTGAACCAGCGGGTTTCCCACAACACCATGATGGCGAGCGCCCCCAGGCTGACCAAGGCCGCGCCGGGGGAAATGGCGTCGAAGGCGAGGAAGATTTCGTCAAGGGTGCCGCCGGGCGTCTGGGGGATATAGGTCTCCTCGCCCGAGAGGTCCGCGCCATAACCCACGGCATGGGGCAATTGCTTCATGATGAGGATCAAGCCGATGGCGGACAGCATCCCCTTGATGACCGAGGACGGGAAATAAGCCCCGATCATCCCGGCCCGCAGGAAGCCCAGCGCCAATTGCAGCAGCCCCGCCAGCGCCACCGCCACCAGGAAGGCGGGAAAACCGCCCAGGTGGTCGATGCCTTGGGCCACGATCACCGTCAGCCCCGCCGCCGGTCCCGACACGCTCAGCTGCGAACCGCTGGCCCAGGTCACGATCAAGCCCCCGACCACGCCGGCCACGACGCCCGATAACAAGGGCGCACCCGAGGCCAGCGCGATCCCCAAGCACAGGGGCAGCGCGACCAGGAACACCACGATCCCGGCCGGAATATCCCGGCCAAGATGTCGCCAATAATAAGAAATCTGCCTACGGATCATGGGGTTGTCCTCCTGGATGGCACGATGCCGGGGATGGGTTCGGGCGTTACGGGTCGCCCAATAGTTTCGATACGAAACTATTAAACCAGACTGTAGAGGGCGGCGCAACAGCTTAGGTTTAAATAAACCGTACCATTGGCTTTTTTAAACCGCAACGGGTTATTTGAACCGTAACGGGGGATGGGGTTCCACTGGGTGGTGGATGTGGAACGATAGGAGGGATGGACGGCGTCCATGGAAGGAGGCGGGACGATCAAGGCCGGACTGGGGATCGGCCTGTTATGGCGGGGTCGAACCGCCGTCTGCGACAAGCGTCGAAGCCGTTGGGAAAACCCGCCAAACGCGGCTGTTTTGAAGCCACCTCCGGCGGGCGGGAAATACGGGAGGGCATCCATCGATCCCGGCTTAAGCCCGGTTCAAACAACCGGGGCCAGCCGGTTCGCCATTTGAAAAAATGGCGAACCTCGCCTCAAGCGGAACCGGGCCTGGATCAATAAAGCCTAGAAATAAGTGTGGTAATCGCGGGAACGGCGGCGGGCCGCTTGGTTGTAATCGGCCAGAACGTGGGATTTCAGCAGCCGCACCGCGTTCTTCTCGCCATGCCATTGGCCGGTGCAGGGGTCTTGCCATTCGATACGGTAGGAAACGCTATCGCGCTGCTTCCTGCGCTTCCAACCATATCCCCAAAGAGTGAGGGCTCTCAGGCTGCGCCTGATCCAGGTGTCTATCGATGGTGTGAGCATGGCAATAACCTCGCGGGCTGTGATGGTAGCGAAGCGGCCCCGTGGGCCGTGGGCATAGGTATAAGGATGTCTCCGGTGGGATAACCTCCATCACCAAGCGCGAACCATGCCAGCCGCCCCCCGCGCCCCATCGCGCCACGGAAACCCGCGGCGGCATTAGCCGCTCCGGCCTCCGCCCCTGGTTTCTCCAGCCCGCCGCCCTTGTCACCCTCCGGCCAATCCGGCCCCGCCGGGTCGGAAAACCGACATCGCCGCCCCCAAAACGGGCCGGCTTCCGGGGAAGGCGCACCGGGGCGGAGCGGGAGGCCGCGCCCGGCCCGCTGGAAACGCGCCTCAAACCTTCAGGAAAAACTTGGCCCGGACCAGTTTCTCCTTGCGGTCGTCGAGTCCGTTGGTACCGCCATTGATCCGCCTGGTGATGGTGAGGACGTCGTCCTGGTCGGCGAGTTCGTTCAGGCCATGGGTGGTCCAGAACCAACAGGACACATCCACGGCCACGACGGGGTCGGTGGCCAGCAGCTTGGCGGTGGCGTCGGTGGTGTAATCCTTGCCCCGCGCCTTGCCATAGTTGGTGTAGTTGGTCCGCCCGGTCAATTGGATAAGGCCGCGGCCCTTGAAGCGCTTGCCGTCGCCGGGCTGGGTGTTGCCCAGGTCTTTGCGGCCCTCGTAGGCTTCGCCGCTGGCGATCTCCTCCGAGTAGCGCAATTCCCCGCTCTCATGGCCGACCTGGGCCAGGAAATGGGCTTGGCGCAAGGGGCTGTCGATCCGGTTCCGGGCCATTTCATCGGCCAGGGGCCGGGCGTATTTATCGATATACGCCGCCGCCGCGTGGATCATGATGCCTTGCAGCGCATCCGGCGACAGCCCGCCGGGCAAGCCTTCCCGCAATTTGGCGAGGGTGCCGCCGTTGGGATCGACGCGGCCATCCGGCTTGGCGATGCCCATGACCTGGCTTTGGAACGCCTCGATGGCCGCGATGGTCTTCTGACCGATCCCCCCGTCCACCACCAGCCGCGCCATGGGCGCGAGCTGGGCGATATTGATATTGAGCAAAAGCTGGATGGTTTTGACATCGCTGGATTGGTTGACGCCGCCGTTGCCGACGGATTTTTTAATACACATGACGGGAACTCCTGGGACAAGAAAAATGGATCAAGCCCTCCTTGAGGCGTATCCGCATCGTCCTAATGCCAAGCCCATTGTCTTTTCCAAAAAGCACTGCGTCAAACCATTGCCAGACAAAGCGATCAAGCCTTATGCACTATCCGGGCGGGGCGATGCCGATATTAGGCAACCTCCCGCCCAATCGCCACCGACCCGGCCCGCCCGTTCGCCCTCCGCCCCGGACCGGGCGGATAGATACCCGCCGTCCCATCCCGGCGAGCCGCGGTACAGGCTTGACTCATCCTGGGATTCCCAGTAAATTTATCAACCATTTATCTCGTTTTTTCCGCGGGGCGTTCAACGCCCTGATTCTTTTTCTGAGGTGGGTAAACCGTGGAGCTTAGCGGCGCTGAAATCATCGTCCGATGCCTGAAGGACGAAGGGGTCGAGTACATTTTCGGCTATCCCGGCGGGTCGGTCCTGCACATCTACGACGCCCTGTTCAAGCAGGACGCCGTCAAGCACATCCTGGTACGTCACGAGCAAGGGGCGACCCACGCCGCCGACGGCTACGCCCGCGCCACCGGCAAGCCCGGCGTGGTCCTGGTGACTTCCGGCCCCGGCGCCACCAATGCCGTCACCGGCATCGCCACCGCCTATATGGATTCCATCCCGCTGGTGGTCATCACCGGCCAGGTGCCCCTGCCCGTGATCGGCAGCGACGCTTTCCAGGAATGCGACACCATCGGCATCACCCGCCCCTGCGTCAAGCACAATTTCCTGGTCAAAGACCCACGCAAGCTGGCGGAAACCCTCAAGAAAGCCTTCTACATCGCCACCACCGGCAGGCCCGGCCCGGTGGTCGTCGATATCCCCAAGGATGTCACCGACCCCAGGGTCAAAGTGCCCTACGAATACCCGGATTCGGTGTCGATCCGCTCCTACAATCCGCATATCAAAGGCCACCGCTGGCAGATCAAGAAAGCGGTCGACCTGTTGCTCTCCGCCCAACGCCCCATGATCTATTCCGGCGGCGGCGTCGTCCTGGGCGAAGCTTCCCAGCAACTCACCGAACTGACCCGGAAGCTCGGCTTCCCCATCACCAACACCTTGATGGGCCTGGGGGCTTATCCCGCCACCGACCCCCAATTCGTCGGCATGTTGGGGATGCACGGCACTTACGAAGCCAATATGGCGATGCACGAGTGCGATGTCTTGCTGGCCGTGGGTGCCCGCTTCGACGACCGCGTCACCGGCAAGTTGGCCGAGTTCTGCCCGCACGCCAAGATCGTCCACATCGATATCGACCCGGCCTCGATTTCCAAGACCGTGCGCGTCGATATCCCCATCGTCGGCGAAGTCGCGGGCGTTTTGACCGACATGATCGAAATCCTGGCCGCGAGCGACAAGCGCCCGGATATCGCGACGTGGTGGGAACGGATTTCCAGCTGGCGCTCGCTGGATTCCATGCGTTACGACCGCACCGCCCAGGTCATCAAGCCGCAATACGTGATCGAGCAGCTTTGGGAAGCCACCCACGGCGAGGCCTTCGTGACTTCCGACGTGGGCCAGCACCAGATGTGGGCGGCGCAATTCTATAAATTCGACAAGCCCCGCCGCTGGATCAATTCGGGGGGCCTCGGCACCATGGGTTTCGGGATGCCCGCCGCCATCGGCGTGAAACTGGCCCACCCCGAGGCCGATGTCGCCTGCATCACCGGCGAAGCCAGCATCCAGATGTGCATCCAGGAATTGGCCACCGCCCTGCAATACCGCACCCCCATCAAGATCGTGAACCTCAACAACGGCTATATGGGCATGGTCCGGCAGTGGCAGGAATTCACCTACGAAAGCCGCTATTCCCATTCCTATCTGGAAACCATCCCGGATTTCGTCAAACTGGCCGAAGCCTACGGCCATGTCGGCATGAGGATCGACAAGCCCGCCGATGTGCGCCCGGCCTTGGAAGAAGCCCTGAAACTCAAAGATCGTACCGTGTTCATGGATTTCCTGACCGACCCCACCGAGAACGTTTACCCCATGATCGAGGCCGGCAAGGCCCACCACGACATGCGCCTCGCCCCCGGCATGGCCACCGAGCGGGAGTTGGCCTGATGCGTCACATCATCTCCATCCTGATCGAGAACGAATCGGGCGCTTTGTCCCGCGTGGCCGGGCTGTTTTCCGCCCGTGGCTACAACATCGAATCCCTCACCGTCGCCCCGACCGAGGACGCCTCGCTGTCGCGCATGACCCTGGTCACTTCGGGCAGCGACGAGATCATCGAGCAGATCACCAAGCAGCTCAACAAGCTGATCGATGTGGTGAAGCTGATCGATATCTCCGGCTCCACCCACATCGAGCGCGAGCTGATGATGGTCAAAACCCGCGCCGTGGACGGGATGCGCGACGAAATCAAACGCCTGACCGATATCTTCCGCGGCAACATCCTCGACGTGACCGCCACCACCTACGTCATCGAAATCACCGGGGAAAAGTCCAAGCTGGACGCCTTCCTGCAAACGGTGGGCGCGGAACACATCATCGAGGTGGTCCGCTCCGGCACCACCGGCATCCTGCGCGGCGAACGGGGTTTGGCGGTTTAACACGATGGATTGGGACCATGTTTGGACCGACGCCCTGCTCTCCGACCTGCCCTTCAAAGTCGAACTGGACCCATGGGGGCAGATCGTCATGAACCCGATCAAAGTGCGCCATGTGTTGATGCGCAACGCCATCTCCGACCAGCTCAAGCAAGTCATCGCGGGCTATGGCAAAACCTTCCAATGCCTGCCGGTCATGACCCCGGAGAACATCAAGATGCCCGATGTGGTCTGGTTCTCCCCCGAGCGCTACGAAGAAATGAGGAACAGCGAAGTCAGCCCCATCATGCCGGAAATCTGCGTGGAAGTGCTGGCACCGGGCGAAAGCGTCGAACGCCTGCTCCACAAGAAGGATTTATATCTCGCCGGCGGCGCGGTCGAATTCTGGCTGTGCGACGACGCGGGCCAACTGAGCTTCTACGACGATCTCGATGTTTTGGAATATTCGCGCTTGATCCCGGCGTTTCCGCACCGGGTCGAGCCGGATTGAGTACGTACGGGACGGCCAGCCCCTCCCGCTTTTGAATTGATATTGCGCCAAGCACTATAGAGGAACCTAAATGCAGGTCTATTACGATAAAGACGCCGACCTTTCCATCATCCAGGGCAAGAAGGTCGCCATCGTCGGCTACGGCTCCCAGGGCCACGCCCATGCCAACAATCTCAAGGAGTCCGGCGTCTCCGTGATCGTCGCGCTGCGTCCGGGTTCCGCCTCCGCCATCAAAGCCCAGAACGCCGGGCTGGAAGTCATGGACATCGCCGACGCGGTCAAGGCCGCCGACGTCGTCATGATCCTGGCCCCGGACGAGCATCAAGCCAAGCTCTATAGCCACCAGATCGAGCCGAACATCAAGCAGGGCGCGGCCCTGGCCTTCGCCCACGGCTTCAACATCCACTTCGAGCAAATCCAGCCCCGCGCCGACCTCGACGTGATCATGGTCGCCCCCAAGGGTCCGGGCCATCTGGTGCGCTCCACCTACACCCAGGGCGGCGGCGTGCCCTCCTTGATCGCGGTGTTCCAGGACGCTTCCGGCATGGCCAAGGAAATCGCCCTGTCCTACGCCTCCGCCAACGGCGGCGGCCGGGCCGGCATCATCGAGACCAGCTTCCGCGAAGAAACCGAAACCGATTTGTTCGGCGAACAGGCCGTCTTGTGCGGCGGCGCGACCGCCCTGGTGCAGGCGGGCTTCGAGACCCTGGTCGAAGCCGGCTACGCCCCGGAAATGGCCTACTTCGAGTGCCTGCACGAACTCAAGCTGATCGTGGACCTGATGTACGAGGGCGGCATCGCCAATATGCGCTACTCCATCTCCAACACGGCGGAATACGGCGACCTGACCCGCGGCCCCCGCGTCGTCACCGAGGCCACCAAGCTGGAGATGAAGAAAATCCTGAAGGAAATCCAGACCGGCGAATTCGCCCGCGAATTCATCCTGGAGAACCAAGCCGGCGCCGCCACCCTCAAGGCCAAGCGCCGCCTGGGCCGCGAACACCAGATCGAGCAGGTCGGCGCGAAGCTGCGCGACATGATGCCCTGGATCAAGGCCAACAAGATCGTCGATAAGAGCAAGAACTGATCGACCCGCCGGGCGGACCCTGGCGTCCGCCCTTCCGTGCGGGCGGGGTTCCGCCCGTTCTATGCCGCCCTTGCACGAGCCGACGATGGAACGCAACCACACCCCTCCCAGCAAACCCCGGCGCGGCGTCTACCTGCTGCCCAATTTGTTCACCACGGCGGCCCTGTTCGCCGGTTTCTACGCCATCACCGCCGCCTTCAACCACCGCTTCGAGACCGCCGCCATCGCGATCTTCATCGCCATGGTGCTGGACGGGTTGGATGGCCGCGTCGCCCGCCTGACCAACACCCAGAGCGCCTTCGGGGCCGAATACGACAGCATGGCCGACATGGTCTCGTTCGGCGCGGCTCCGGCCCTGGCGATGTACGTCTGGTCGCTGGCGGGCCTCGGCAAATTCGGCTGGGTCGCGGCCTTCGTCCACGCGGCGGGCGCGGCCCTGCGCCTGGCCCGCTTCAACACCCAGGTCGCCACCGCCGACAAGCGCTATTTCCAGGGGCTGCCCAGCCCCTCCGCCGCCGCCATCCTGGCGGGCTTCCTATGGTTCAGCGAGAGCCATGGGGTCCAGGCCGAATCGGTGAGCTATATCGCCGCCGGGCTGGCCCTGGCCACGGGGCTCCTGATGGTCAGCAATTTCCGCTATTACAGCTTCAAGGATTTCGACCTGCGGGGCCGGGTGCCCTTCCTGTGGGCCATCCTCATCATGCTGGTGTTCGCTCTGGTGTTCACCAACCCGCCCTTGATGCTGTTCGTGATCTTCGGCGGCTACGCGGTGTCGGGCCCGGCCCTGACCCTGGTCCGGTTGCGCAAGATGCGGAGCGAGCGCAAGGTCTAGGGCTTTTCCCAACCACCGGGCATAAAAAAGCCCCGCCGGACCGGCGGGGCTTTTTATTGTCCGGCCTATTCGGCGGCGGCGGCGCGGCCCGCCCGTTTGCGGTCGTTCTCGGACAACAGCTTCTTGCGGATGCGGATGGACTTCGGCGTCACCTCGACCAGTTCGTCGTCGTCGATGAATTCCAGCGCCTGCTCCAGGCTGAACTTGATCGGCGGGGTCAGCAGGATGTTTTCATCGCTGCCGGCGGCGCGGATATTGGTCAATTGCTTGGCCTTGGTCGGGTTGACCACCAGGTCGTTGGAGCGGGAATGGATGCCGAGGATCATGCCTTCATAGACCTCGGTGCCATGTTCGATGAACAAGCGTCCGCGCTCCTGTAGGTTGAACAGCGCGTAGCCCAGCGCCTTGCCCGCCACCATCGACACCAGCACGCCATTGATGCGCTGGCCGATATCGCCCTTCTTCATCGGGCCGTAGTGGTCGAAGACGTGGTAGAGCAGCCCCGTGCCGGAGGTCGCGGTCATGAACTCGGTCTGGAAGCCGATCAGGCCACGCGAGGGCATCATGTATTCGAGGCGCACCCGGCCCTGGCCGTCCGGCACCATGTTGAGCAAATCGCCCTTGCGCTCGCCCAGCTTCTCCATCACCGCGCCCTGGTTGGCCTCCTCCACCTCGATGGTGACGGATTCGTAGGGCTCGCAAGCCTCGCCATCGATCTCGCGGACGATGACCTCGGGGCGCGACACGCCCAGTTCATAGCCCTCGCGGCGCATGTTCTCGATCAGGATGGAGAGGTGCAATTCGCCGCGGCCCGAGACCTTGAACTTGTCGGGGTCGGCGGTATCTTCCACCCGCAGCGCCACGTTGTGCAGCAATTCGCGCTGCAAACGCTCGCGGATCTGGCGGGAAGTCACGAACTTGCCCTCCTTGCCCGCGAACGGCGAATTGTTGACCTGGAAGGTCATGGTCACGGTGGGCTCGTCCACGGTCAAGGGCGGCAGCATCTCCACCGCGTCGGGGGCGCAGATGGTGTCGGAGATTTCCAGGGCGTCGATGCCGGTGAAGGCGATAATATCGCCCGCGCTGGCCTCCGGCACCTCGACCCGTTCCAAGCCTTTGAAGCCGAACACCTGCAACACGCGGGCGTTGCGCTGCTTGCCGTCGCGGCTCACCACCACCACCGGGGTATTGGTTTTGACCGCGCCGCGCTGGATGCGCCCGATGCCGATCACGCCGACATAGGAGTTGTAGTCCAACTGGCTGATCTGCATCTGGAAGCCGCCCTCCTCCTTGACCAGGGGCGGATGCACCTTGTCGACGATGGTCTGGAACAAGGGGTCCATGCTGCCCTCGCGGATGTCGGGATTGTCCCCGGCATAGCCGTTGAGGGCGGAGGCGTAGACCACCGGGAAATCCAGTTGCGCCTCGGTCGCGCCGAGCTTGTCGAACAGGTCGAAGGTCTGGTCCAGCACCCAATGGGCGCGGGCGCCGGGACGGTCGATCTTGTTGATGACCACGATGGGGTGCAGCCCCAGGGCGAAGGCCTTCTGGGTCACGAAGCGGGTCTGCGGCATCGGGCCGTCCACCGCGTCCACCAGCAGCAACACCGAATCCACCATCGACAGCACCCGCTCCACCTCGCCACCGAAATCGGCGTGGCCGGGGGTATCCACGATGTTGATGTGGTAGCCGTTCCAATCGATGGCGGTGTTCTTCGCCAGGATGGTGATGCCGCGCTCCTTCTCCAGGGCGTTGGAGTCCATGACCCGCTCCTCCACCTTCTCGTGGGCGGCGAAGGTGCCGGATTGCTGTAGGAGCTTGTCCACCAGGGTGGTCTTGCCATGGTCGACATGGGCGATGATGGCGATGTTGCGTAATTTTTCGATCATGATGGGAAAAATGACCCGGATTCGGGCGGGGATGGGAAAAGCCAGGGATTCTAACAGAGTCGGGCTGCGATCCGTCAGGCGCGGCTTAGCGCATTCCATGCCAAGCCCGGCCCAGGGCGAAACACAGCGTCCACCCGATGGCCTATGCGCCCCGCGGAGCGGGATTCACAACACCACTTGGGTGCCGAGTTCGATCACCCGGTCGGTGGGAATCCTGAAATAGCTGGCGGCGCTGCTGGTGTTGCGGGCCAGCCCGATGAACAGCTTCATGCGCCACAGCGCCATCTGGGGGCTGGGCGAAGGCAGGAGGGTTTCGCGGCTGAGGAAGAAGGTGGTGTCGGCGGGATCGATATCGAATTCGCGGCTGCTCGATTTCAGCACGCGGGGGATGTTCGGGGTTTCCATGAAGCCATAGCGCAACACGATCCTGAACATGCCATCGGCCAGCTTGGTCACTTCCCGCCGCCGCTCCGCCGCCACCCAGGGCAAGGGCTCGGTCAGCACGGTCATGACGACCACGGTCTGGTGCAAGACTTTGTTATGCTTCAGGTTGTTCAACAGGGCGAAGGGCACGCCGAACTGGCTCCCGGTCATGAACACGGCGGTCCCCGGCACCCTGACCGGCGGCTGCTCGGCGATGCGGGCCAGGAAGACATTGATCGGCATCGCCTCCTCCTTCAGCCGCTCCATCAGCAAGTCGCGGCCCCGCTTCCAGGTCGTCAGCACCGTGAACACGGTCAGGCCGATGGCGAGCGGGAACCAGCCGCCCTCCGGTATCTTCAGCGAATTGGCCCCGAAGAAGGCCAGATCGACCATCAGGAACAGCAACGCCGCCACGCCGCTGAGATAGGGATTCCATTTCCATAGGTTGTAGACCACCACGAAGGCCAGCAGGGTGTCTATCGCCATGGTGCCGGTCACGGCGATGCCATAGGCGGCGGCCAGGTTCGAGGACGAGCGGAAACCCAGCACCAGGGCGACGATGCCGATCATCAGCGCCCAGTTGATCCAAGGGATATAGATTTGCCCCATTTCCTCCTCGGAGGTGTATTGGACGCTCAAGCGGGGCAGGAAGCTCAGGTGCATGGCCTGCGAGGTCAGCGAGAACGCCCCGGAAATCACCGCCTGCGAGGCGATGATGGTGGCGAGGGTCGCGAGGCCGATCATCAGGGCCAGCCATTCGTTGGGCACCAGCAGGTAGAAGGGATTCTGCACCGCCGTGGCGTCCTGGATGAGCAGGGCGCCCTGGCCGAAATAATTCAGCAGCAAGGCCGGCAACACCATGTAGAACCAAGCCTTGCGGATCGGCGCGGCCCCGAAATGGCCCATGTCGGCATAGAGCGCCTCGCCCCCCGTCACCGCCAACACCACCGAACCCAGCACCAAAATCCCATGCCAACCATGCGCGGCGAAGAAATGCGCGGCGTGCCAAGGATTGAGCGCCGCCAACACCCCGGGCGCGCCGGCCAGGCTATGGATGCCGAACCCGGCCAGGGCCAGGAACCATAGCACCATGATCGGCCCGAACAGCGCCCCCACCACCGCCGTCCCGCTGCGCTGCACACCGAACAGGGCGATCAACACCGTCAGCGCGATGGGGATGACATAGGTGTGTAGTTCCGGCCTCAAGACCCCCAGGCCCTCGACCGCGCTCAACACCGAGATCGCCGGGGTGATGATGCCGTCGCCATAGAACAGCGAAGCCCCCGCCAACCCCAGCATCATCAGCGCGGCGCGCCAGGATGGGGAGATGCGTGCCTTCTGGGTGATGAGGGACATCAAGGCCATGATGCCGCCCTCGCCCTTGTTGTCGGCCCGCATGATGAAGACCACGTACTTGAGCGAGATCACGATCAGGATGGCCCAGAAGATCAGGGACAGCACCCCCAGGATATTGTCCGGGGTCGGTTCCACCGCGTGGGCACCTCCGAAACATTCGCGCATCGTGTAAAGTGGGCTGGTACCGATGTCCCCGAACACCACGCCCAGGGCGGCGATCACCAGGTTTTTCTGATCTTTGGGTTGAATGGAAGCGTAGAGGGTGGAGGGCATCGTGGACCGTGCGGAAGGTGGATGGAAAGCGCCCCGTCCAGGGGATCAGGCGGGCGGGACACCGGGAAGGATCGGCCAGGGATACGCATCGGAAATTTATCATTATCTTTAAATAGCCCCGGACCCGGCCATGGCGGCCCGGTATCCGCTCCCTCGGACCCATAAGAAACGGCTCGATCCATGAACCCACCGAAATGGCTTTTCCTATGCTTGGCGCTGGCCTCGTTGGCCGGGTGCGCGGCTTTCGTGGCGAAACAAGATTTTTCGGTCCTGTACGGACCCGCCCACCCCAAGCCGCGCTGGCTAAGCGGCGAACAATATACACGTCGCCTTGCCGAGGGCAAGGTTTCGTTCGGGCGCGATGTGAAGCCCATCCTCGATTCCCGCTGCGTGGTCTGCCATGGCTGCTACGACGCCCCTTGCCAATTGAAGCTGGAGTCGCCCGAAGGTTTGGACCGGGGCGCGTCCAAGACCCTGGTCTACGACGGCGGCCGCATGAAGGCGGCCCCGCCCACCCGGCTGTTCATCGACGCCCAGGATACCGGGGGCTGGCGGGACAAGGGCTTCTTCCCGGTGCTGAACGAGCGCATGGACTCCGAGCAGGCCAACACCGACAACGCCCTGCTCTACCAAATGCTGCTACTCAAGCAGGAACACCCCCTGCCGACCGGCGGACGCTTGCCGGACCAGTTCGAGTTCGGCCTGGAGCGCGAACTGCATTGCCCGGCCCGCGAGGAATTCCAAGGCTTCGCCCGCGAACACCCGGACTGGGGGATGCCCTATGGCTTCCCCGGCCTGCGCCCGCGGGAATTCGACACCCTCACCCTCTGGCTCAAACAAGGCGCGATGATGCCGCCGCCCGCCCCGGTATCCGCCCGCGCCCAGGCCGAGGTGAAACAATGGGAAGCCTTCCTCAACGGCGACACGCCCAAGCAACAACTGGTCTCGCGCTATCTCTACGAGCATTTGTTCGCGGGACACCTGCACTTCAAAGGCCATACGGAGCGCGAATTCTTCCGGCTGGTGCGCTCCACCACCCCGCCCGGCGCGGAGGTCCGGGAAATCGCCACGCCCAAGCCCTACGACGATCCCGGCACCCCCAGGGTCTATTACCGCCTGTTGCCATTGCGGGAAACCGTGGTGGACAAAAGCCATCTGGTCTACGAACTGGGCGCGGCGCGGCTGCGGCGCCTCCAGCAGTTGTTCCTCGAACCCGGCTACGCGGTGGGCGAACTCCCCGGCTACGCGCCCGAGATCGCCGCCAATCCCTTCAAGGCCTTCGCCGCCATCCCGCCGCGCTCGCGCTACCAGTTCATGCTGGACGATGCCTATTTCTTCGTGGCGGGCTACATGAAAGGGCCGGTCTGCCGGGGACAGGTGGCGCTGAACGTGATCCGCGACCGCTTCTGGGTGGCGTTCTTCGACCCGGAACAGGACGCCATCAGCAACGACGCGGCCTTCCTGGCCGAGCAAGGCGAACGGCTGCGCATCCCCAGCGAGAAGAACAACGATATCGAGCTGAGCGACGCCTGGTCGGGCTACGCCGATATCCAAAAATCCTACCTCAAGGCCAAGCACGAATACCTGAACCGCTTGGAGGGCCAGCCGCGCAACTCGCTGGCGGCGATCTGGGACGGCGGCGGACGCAACCACGAAGCGCTGCTGACCGCCTTCCGCCATTTCGACAGCGCCTCGCTCACGCGGGGCTTCGTCGGCGATGCGCCCCTGACCGGCTGGCTGTTGGACTATCCACTATTGGAACGCATCCATTACCTGTTGGTGGCGGGCTTCAATGTGTTCGGCAACGTCAAACACCAGCTCGCGACCCGGACCTTCATGGACATGATGCGGTTGGAGGGCGAGAACAATTTCCTGAGCCTGTTGCCGGCGCGGGAACGCAAAGCCATACACGACCAATGGAACCGGGGCGCCCTGGGCCAGTTGCACGCGGCGATCTACAACCCCTATTACGGCTACGGGCCGGATTCGACGGTGGCGTTCCGAACCGCCGACCCTAAGCGCGAGTTGTTCGAGCTGATCCGGGCCAAGGTGGCGGAGGCCCAACCCGCGCCCGCCGGGTTCGATGGCTGTCCGGGCCGGGAATGCGCCCCGCGCCCGGCCACGGCCTTGGAACAAAGCGTGGCGGCGGCGCTCGGGCCCCTGGAGGAACTGCGGGGCGGCGGCATCCAATACCTCCCGGAACTCGCCTACCTCCGCGTCCACGACGGCCCGGCCAAGGCCGAGGCCAGCCCGGTGTTCAGCCTGGTCAAGAACGAGGCGCTCTCGAACGTGTCGTTGCTGTTCATGGAAAACCTCCGGCGGCTGCCGGGCGAGGACACCCTGACCGTGGTGCCGGAGTTGGTCGGGAGCTATCCCAATTTCTTCTTCGACCTCGACCGCCGCGACCTGCCGGAATTCGTGGGCCGGGTGGCCGCGATCAAGAACGCGGACGATGTCGCGGCCTTGGTGGAACGCTTCGGCGTGCGGCGCAACAACCCCAGGTTCTGGGAGTTCTCGGACTTCTTCAACCAGCGCCACCGCAACCGCCATCCGGTCACGGCGGGTTGGTTCGACCTGAACCGTTACGATAACTTATAAAGCCAAGCGCGGCCCCGATGGGACGTAGCGGTACCGGAATGCCTCCCCGAAGAAAGCTCTGGAGCCCGCTACGCCCCATAAAAGCTACGCATGCTTGGTTCGCAAGCTGCGCGCCTTCGCCCATCGCCACATGAATAGCGTGTCATATCACACAACAAATCATCCATATCCCACATATCATCCGCACTTTGGAATTGGGAATCGGCCACCCCCCCGGTTCTTGAAAATGAATTTCATTTGGCACGAATCTCGAATAGAATCGGGCTTTTAACCTCGACTAGACGCCGTGTTTTTAAGCGATCCCAACGGAAGCCCCGGCAGCGCCGCGAACCGGACAGCGATGGAGCCGGACGACCACCCCCGACACCCAGTTTCCCCGCCCCCTTTCATCGCATGGCTCCTGGACGGGGAAGAACATCCCACCCGGCTCTGGGCCTTGCTGGCCGTCCTGGTGGTTTCCCTGCACTTGCTGGCGCTGGTTTGGCTGCAACAAGCCCATGCGCCCATCCAGGAAAAACCCCTGGTACCGCCGCCCATGGATGTGGCCCTGGTCGCCGCCGAACTCCCACAACCCCAAGCCGCCCCCGAGCCCGCGCCGCAACCGCCCGCGCCGCCGCCCCCCCCGAAGAAAGTCGAGCCACCGCCCCCCAAACCCAAGCCCGTGGTCAAACCGCCGCCGCCCAAGCCGGTGGTGAAGAAAGTGGTCAAACCGGAACCCAAACCGGTGCAGAAAAGCCCCGACGCCCCACCGCGCCCCGAACCCACGCCCGAACGCGACAGCGCCCCGCCGGAACCGCCCCGCGAGTCCGCACACGCCGTGGAAGCCCCGGTCCCACCGAGGGCCGCGCCCGCGGTCAAAGCGCCGACCCCGGTCTCGGTCGCCCACGGCAGGCTGTTGAGCCGACCCGAACCGCACTACCCGGCGTCGGCCAAATCGCGGGGCTTGACCGGCCATGTGAAAGTGAAGATTTGGGTATCGGCCAGCGCCGAGGTGGAAAAAGTGGCGGTCGTCCAAAGTTCCGGCCATGAAATCCTCGACGAGGCGGCGGTGGAAACCGTGCGGGACCGCTGGCGGTTCTCCGCTTCGATGAAAGGCGATACCCCCGTTTCCGACACCTACGAAGTCGTCATCAAGTTCACCCTCAAGCAAGCAGACTAGGAGAACCATGTCCCAAATCCCGGCCACCGCCATCGTCGATGGCACGCTCTACACCCTGACCGCGTTTTCCGTGGCGACTTGGACCATCATCCTGTTCAAAAGCGTCCAGATCTGGCGCAGCGGACGGCAGAACCGGAACTTCCATATATCGTTCTGGGATACGCCCGACCTGGAAACGGCGGAACGCCTGTCCGCCGACCCGGAAGCCGGACCCAAGGCCCGCATCGCCCGCGCCGGTTTCCTCTGGCTCAAGGAACTCAGGAGCGACACCACGGGACGCCTGAAATACCGCGGCACCCCGGAGGAACTGCTGGAACGCGCCCTGCAACGCCAACTGCGGAAAGAACAGCACGCCATGGAACGCGGACTCACCCCGCTCGCCAGCATGGGCAGCACCGCGCCCTTCGTCGGACTGTTCGGCACCGTGGTCGGCATCATGCACGCCCTGCACGAAGTCAGCAAAGCCGGCACCGCGACCCTGGACGTGGTGGCCGGCCCCATCGGCGAAGCCCTGATCGCCACCGCCATCGGCATCGCCGTGGCCGTGCCCGCCGTATTGGCCTACAACTTCTTCCTGCGCCGGGCCAAGTTGCAGCGACTGGGATTGGAGAGCTTCGGACGCGATTTCCTACATCTGGTCCTCAACCCCGACACCGCCAACGGAGGCCGCTGACATGGCGTTCCAAGCCCAATCCGAAGAACAGGAAGCGATGAGCGAGATCAACGTCACGCCCTTGGTGGACGTGATGTTGGTGCTGATGGTGGTGTTCCTGGTCACGGCCCCGCTGCTGACCCAATCGGTCAAGGTCAGCCTGCCCAAGACCGCCAGCACCGACCAAAGCGACAAGGACCAGCCCATGAAGCTGGGCATCGACGCCCAGGGCGGCGTCACCCTGAACACGCAGCCGGTCGCCGACCTCGCCGCGCTGGAAACCACGCTGAAGACCGAGGCCCAAAGCAATCCCGAACTGGCCGTGCATCTCTACGCCGACCAGGCCGTGAACTACGCCCAGGTCGCCAAGGTCATGGCCGCCGTGCAACGCGCCGGGATCGGCAAGATGGCCTTCGTCAGCACCGAAGGTCAGCAATAGGCCATAAAAAATCCCCGTACCGCCGCGCGTTGTTGGGCGATACGGGGATTCGTATTCCTAGCAATCTCAGCTTTGCTCCCAAGGCAGGCCATGGCAACGCCAGCCGCCCACCGTGCCGCGGTGCTTCTGCCCGTCCAGCGGCCCCTCGAATCCCTCCTCGATATTCGCCAGATCGCGGTAGCCCGCCGCCGCCAGCGCGTTGGCGGCGTCCCAGGAACGCTGTCCGCTGCGGCACAGCAGGAACACCGGGGTTTCCGGGTCCGGGATCAATTGCCGGGCGCGTTCCAGGAATTCGGGGTTGGGCCGCCAATCCGGCGCGAATTTCCAGGGCAGGTTGACCGCGCCCACCGGGTGCCCGATGAACGAATATTCCAAAGGATCGCGCACATCCAGCAACAGGGCGGCAGCCCCGGCTTGCAGCGCGGCGTAGGCTTCGGGTGGGGTCAAGCGTTTAATCGCAGTCATGGGATTGCTCCATAGAAGTAGGCGCGGCCCCAAGGCCGCGATGAAAAATCAGCGTCTTCGGGCGACCAGCCTGGCCTGGTCCCCTTCTTCGCGATAGGCCAGCGGTTCCAGTTCCCCAAACAGCAGGCGCAGTTCGCCGGGCCGCAGCAAATAGGCCGGATTGGACGGCCCCGTCGGGCTCCCGACGGTGTAGGTCTGGTAGAACAACACGCCGCCGGGCCGCAGCGCCGCCATCAAGGCCGGGACCAAATCCCGGTCCAGGAACCGGCTGACCACGACCACATCGAAACCGTCCGCCGCCGGGGGACGCGCCACCACATCCCTGGCCTCGACCGCGACCGCCAAGCCTTCCGCCCTGGCGGATTCCGCCAAACGCTCCAGGGCGACCGGGGAAATATCGTAGGCCATGGTTTCCAAGCCACGGCGGGCCAGGAACAGCGCGTTGCCGCCCAGGCCGCAGGCCAAATCCAGCGCCGTCCCGCTCCGGGGCAGGCAATCGGCGTGTTCCGCCAATACCCGCGCCGGACCCGGCGTTTCGCCCGCCACCCGGACCCGGTAAATCCGGTCCCATTTCTCCCGCGCCGCCCGCCCGTCCCGCGTCATGGCCGGTCCTCGCCCTCGCCCTGGAAAATCTGCTCCACGGCGGGAATCAGCTTCTTGTCGATCAGGAACATGATGACGTGGTCGCCCTCCTCGATCACGGTGTCGTGGTGGACCTGGATCACCTCCTCGCCGCGCACCAGCGCCCCCATCACCACGCCGGGGGGAATCTTGATCTTGCCGAGCGGGAGTCCCACCACCTTGGAAAAACCGGGACGGCCATGGGCCACGGCCTCGATGGCCTCGGACGCCCCATGCCGCAGCGAATACACCTGCACGATATCGCCGCGCCGCACATAGCGCAGCAAGGCGCCGATGGTGGCCTGGTGCGGCGAAATCACCAAATCCACCTGGGCGTTGTCGACAATATCGGCGTAGGCGCTCTTGTTGATGAGGCTGATGACCCGCCGCGCCCCCAGCCGCTTGGCCAGCATGGCCGAAAGGATATTGGCCTCGTCGTCGTTGGTGATGGCGCAGAACACATCGGTGTTCTCGATGTTCTCGTTCAGCAGCAATTCCTTGTCGGAGGCATCGCCCGCCAGCACCACGGTATTGGCCAGTTCGCTGGCGATCTTCTTGGCCCTTTTCCGGTCCTTCTCGATCACCTTGACCTGATAGCGCGATTCCAGCGCCAAGGCCACCCGCTTGCCGATATGGCCACCGCCCGCGAAGATCAGGCGCTTATATGGCTTTTCGGTCTTGCGCAATTCGCCCATCACGTCCTTGATCTCCTCGGCGGACGCCAGGAAGAACACCTCGTCGCCGTCCTCGATGATGGTGCGGCCATTGGGCACGATGGCCTTGCCCTTGCGGAAGATCGCGGTGATGCGGGCATGGACGTTGGGCATGTGCTGATGCAATTCGCGGATTTCGTGGCCGACCAGGGGACCGCCCTCGCGGGCGCTGACCGAAACCAGCCGCACCCGCCCCTCGGCGAAATCCAGCACCTGGGACGCGCCGGGATATTCCAGCAGGCGCTCGATGAACTGGGTGATGATGCGTTCCGGGCTGATGACCACATCGATGGGGATGGCTTCCGGCGAGAACATGCCGGGATAGGTGAAATATTCCAGGGCGCGGACGCGGGCGATCTTGCGCGGCACCTTGAACAGCACATCGGCGATGGAACAGGCCAGCATATTGGTCTCGTCGTCGCTGGTGACGGCGATGAGCATATCGGCCTCGGCGGCCCCGGCCCGTTGCAGCACGGTGGGATGGGCGGCGTTGCCCTGGACCGTGCCGATATCGAAGCGGTCCTGCAAATCCTTCAAGAGGCCGGGCTGGCTATCGACCATGACGATATCGTTGGCCTCGCTGGCGAGGCTGCCGAGGACGCTGCTGCCGACCTGGCCCGCGCCTAGGATGATGATTTTCATGTTGGGTTTGGCTTGATGGGAGGGATTGCCGGTGGGCCGTCCCAGGGGTGGCCCACGCCGGGCGGGCATTTTAGCAGGGTTCCGGGGCGGGCATAGGGCGGCGGAAAGCCCTCCGAATCCGGGCACAGCCTTTTTACGATACTATGCGGACCCATAGGTTGGAAAATACCGGAACGCATGATGCCATGGAATGGCCGGACCGCTTATGGGGATTCTCCAGCGCTGTGATCCCCACCCTTGGCCTAAGGGCGGGGACAATGCGCTTATTTCCCCGCCTCCGCCACCGCGAAAGGATTATCGCAATCCACCAGGACGGTGAATTTCCTATCTTTGGTATAGGCGGCCACGGATAACTTATACCCCTGCAATTTCTGCCAAAACGTATCGTTGCCGGCCGGGGGCGGGCATATTTCGCTCTTGAGCCGCGCCTGTTGCGCCTCCGGCGGGCCGGGGATGGGCTGCTGCACCAAGATATCCGCGACCAATTCCTGGCCGCCGAAACCATGGGTGACTTTGACGAATTGCCAGCCGGTTTCCATGGCCTCTCCGGTAAACTGCTTTTGCAGCGCTTCCTGGAGTTCCGGTGGTATTTTCCTACCACAGGAAACCAAGGCCAAGGCCGCGACCAATAATATTATTATTCTCATAGTCTCCTCCTCTGGGTATTATACCCGTCCTTGTTTCTAGGAATGGCGGACGATGTCGGGCCGGGGTATCCAATACCGGAATCATCCCGGCGCGATCCGCCGCCGTCCGCCATTATAAGCCCGCCGCCCGGCCAATCGATTGGCGTTTCACAGCAGCCGGACGCGGCCACCGATGGATCGGCGCGGCGGCGAAAACCCGCCCCGCCCAGGCGGCTGGAACGGGCGATCCTGAACCCAAGCTGAATCCGGCCCGGCCCAGGCCCAAACCCGCCGCGCCATACGCTTGATTTAAAAGGACAATCCAGTACGTCCAGCCAACCCAACAAAAAAGTGTGGACACTGAATTTTTTTTCTTTAGACTGTCGCCCAGCTTCAAGGACGAAGCCAACTTTGAGAGTCGTCAAAGAGGAGGAAGCCCGGTTGGGCTGTATACAACAACAAAAAAGCACTACGAACGGACCGCCCCCAGGGGCGTCCACACAGTAAAAAAACAATAAAAAAATCAGCCCGCCAGAGTCGCGGGCTTTTTTTTGGGCAAAAAAAAGCGACCGCCGAGGGTCGCCAAGAGGAGGAGAACTTTTGGCCCGGCGCACCCGAGGGAACGAAAGTGGCCCGCCGCGAAAGTCCTGTTGAGGTAGGCATAAATTCTACAGGCTATTTGCCCGCTCCCCTATCAGAGGTTCTTATGCCATGGATAACGGCGGATAGAGGATATGCGGATTGACACACCGGCTCCGGCTTTTGCCCCACAGCCCCGGTGTCCGGGAAACAGGCTATTCCGTCCGGCCCGCCCAGCGCTTCCCCCTGGAAACCGGGTAGCCGACGCGGATGGACGGGCTTTTTCCAGTGGCCCCCCGTGCCGGGAGGCCGTGTCGCGCCGGGCAAGCCGGGTTCGACTTTCCCCAGGTGGGGCATTATTATTCGGGCGACTCCCCCCGTCCCGAGCGCTGCTTCCTAAAAATTTCCCCCATCGTTCCAGACATACTCCCGGAGGTTTGACCAGTTATGGAACCCTCGCTGCCCGAACTATTGCTCTCAGGCGCCAAGCTCATGCTGATCGGCATGGGCATCGTGTATCTCTTCCTGGCTTTGCTGGTCTGGATCATCGGCATGACGCACAAGCTGCTCAACCGCTATACCCCGGAACCCGGTCCGGCCCGTTCCAGCCTGGGGCTGGACGAGACCCAAGAGGCGGAAATCGCCGCCGTCATCGGCGCGGCGCTCCACCGTTACCGGCACCCGTGAAACCCCACAACAATAAGGAGCTTGTTCAATGGCTACTCCCTTAGGCATCACCGATGTCGTGCTGCGCGACGCGCACCAGTCCCTGCTGGCGACCCGCCTACGCATCGAGGACATGCTGCCGATCTGCGGAAAACTGGACCAAGTCGGTTTTTGGTCGCTGGAAAGCTGGGGCGGGGCGACCTTCGACGCCTGTATCCGCTATCTCGGCGAAGACCCCTGGGAACGCCTCCGCACACTCAAGCAAGCGCTGCCGAAGACGCCGCTGCAAATGCTGCTACGCGCCCAGAACCTGCTGGGCTACCGGCATTACGCCGACGATGTGGTCGATCAATTCGTGGAACGCTGCGCCGTCAACGGGGTGGATGTGTTCCGCATCTTCGACGCCATGAACGACCCCCGCAATTTCGAGCGGGCCATCCAAGCCACCCTGGCCGTGGGCAAGCACGCCCAAGGCACGATTTCCTATACCGTCAGCCCGGTCCACACCATCGAGATGTGGGTGGACCTCGCCAAGCGCCTGGAGGACATGGGCTCGCATTCCATCGCCATCAAGGACATGGCTGGATTATTGAAACCCTATGTGGCCTACGAGTTGGTCAGCCGCCTGAAACAGGCGGTGAGCGTGCCCATCCACATGCAATCCCACGCCACCACGGGACTCAGCACCGCCACCATCCTCAAGTGCGCGGAAGCCGGCATCGACAACGTGGATACCGCCATTTCCTCGATGAGCATGACCTACGGCCACAGCGCCACCGAGGCCGTGGTCGCCGCGTTCGAAGGCCAGGACCGCGACACCGGCCTGAACCTCAAACTACTGGAAGAAATCGCCGCCTATTTCCGCGAAGTGCGGAAGAAGTACGCCAAGTTCGAGGGGAGCCTTAGGGGCGTCGATAGCCGCATCCTGGTGGCCCAGGTACCGGGCGGCATGTTAACCAATATGGAAAGCCAGTTGAAGGAACAAGGCGCTTTGGACCAATTCGACGCCGTGTTGGAAGAAATCCCCCGCGTGCGCGAAGACCTGGGGTTCATTCCGCTGGTGACGCCCACCTCCCAAATCGTCGGCACCCAGGCGGTGATGAACGTCTTGATGGGCGAGCGCTACAAATCCATCGCCAAGGAAACCCAAGGCATTTTAAAAGGCGAATACGGGTCCACGCCCGCCCCGGTCAACGCCGAATTGCGGGAACGGGTATTACAGGGGGCCGAGCCCATCACCTGCCGTCCCGCCGACCTACTGGAACCCGAAATGGACAAGCTCACGGCGGAGCTCCACAAACTCGCTGGTGAACAAAGCTTCAAACTGGCCGGGGACGCCATCGACGACGTGCTGACCTATGCCCTGTTCCCGCAGATCGGCCTCAAATTCCTGCAAAACCGCGGCAAGCCCGAAGCCTTCGAGCCGCCGCCCAGCGCCGAGAAGGCGGCACCGCAAGCCACCGCATTCGACGTGACCGTGAATGGCCGGGTCTACCGGGTCGATGCCGGCAGCGGCGAGGTGCTATCGGTCAATGGCCGGGATTACAAAGTGGCCGTGGCCCCGGCGGCGGGCGCGGTTCCGGTGGCGCGGCCCGTAAGCGGCGGCGGCGGCGAAACCGTCAAAGCCCCGATGGCCGGCCATATCCTGCGCATCCAGGTCAAGGAGGGCCAGCACGCCGAACCCAACAAGGTGGTGATCGTGATGGAAGCCATGAAGATGGAAACCGAAATCCGCACCCGCAACGGCGGCCTGGTCGCGAACATCGCCGTCAAGGTCGGCGATACCGTCGCGGCCCAGGACGTTCTGATGACCCTGGAGTGAGGTGGACAATGGAAGGTTTCATCCAACTCTGGGAAAGCACCGGGCTGTCCAATTTCCAGCCCGGACAGGCGATGATGATGGCGGTGGGTTTCCTGCTGCTGTACCTCGCCATCAAAAAGGAATTCGAGCCGCTGCTGCTGTTGCCCATCGGCTTCGGCGCGGTGTTGAGCAATATCCCGGTCGCCGGGATCGCCGAGGAAGGCGGCATCCTGTCCTATCTCTATCTGGGCATCAAGTCGGGCATCTTCCCCTTGTTGATCTTCATGGGCGTGGGGGCGATGACCGATTTCGGCCCGATGCTGGCCAACCCCAAAACCCTGCTGTTGGGCGCGGCGGCGCAGTTCGGCATCTTCGGCACCCTGCTCGGGGCCTTGGCCTTGAACCTGGTGCCGGGACTCCATTTCAGCTTCAAGGACGCCGCCGCCATCGCCATCATCGGCGGCGCGGATGGCCCGACCTCGATCTATGTCGCCTCGAAACTGGCTCCCGACCTGCTCGGGGCCATCGCCGTGGCGGCCTATTCCTACATGGCCCTGGTGCCCTTGATCCAGCCGCCCATCATGCGCGCCCTCACCACGCCGGAAGAGCGCCTGATCGAAATGGCCCAGCTCCGCCGCGTGTCCAGGGTCGAGAAGGTGGTGTTCCCCATGGTGCTGTTGATCCTGAGCGCCATGCTGCTGCCCTCGGCGGCCCCCTTGATCGGCATGTTCTGCCTGGGGAATCTGCTGCGCGAATCCGGCGTGGTGGACCGCCTCAGCAAGACCTCGCAGAACGAACTCATCAACATCGTGACCATCTTCCTGGGATTGTCGGTGGGTTCCAAGCTCAGCGCCGGGCAGTTCCTCCGGGCCGAGACCTTGGGGATTCTGGTACTGGGAGCCTTGGCGTTCAGCTTCGGCACGGCTTCGGGCGTCCTGATGGCGAAAGCCATGAACCTCATCACGCCGAACAACAAAGTCAATCCCTTGATCGGGGCCGCCGGGGTGTCCGCCGTGCCGATGTCGGCCCGCGTCGCCAACAAGGTCGGTCAGGAGAGCAACCCGCATAACTTCCTGTTGATGCACGCCATGGGGCCGAACGTGGCCGGGGTGATCGGGTCGGCGGTGGCGGCGGGGGTGTTGCTGGCCTTGGTGCGCTGAGGGGCACCGCCAGCGGATTGATCGATGATGGACGGAACCTCACACCCAGGCGCGGAGGTTTCCATGTACTTTCGCCTTGGCGCGCTTTGCGCCTTCGGGTGAGGAAGCGGCGCAATGCCGTGACCACCGCCAAGGATCGGGCGCATCCAAGCCCACGGCGCTTGGGCGTCCCTCCTGGGCGCGGTAGGATAAACCCAGGGCGACGGCGACCCGTCCACGGGTTCCGCCGCGCCCACGGTCCCCAACCAGTTCCCCCCCAACTCCCTATGCAATCGAGCTTCATCGGCATCTTCGACTCGGGCGTCGGCGGCTTGGCCGTCCACCGCGCCGCCCGCGAACTACTCCCGCAGCAATCCTTCGTCTACGTCGCCGACTCCGGCTTCGCGCCCTATGGCGACCGCGAACCCGCCTACATCGCCCACCGGGTCGCGGCCATCGCCGACGCCCTGGTCGAGCGCGGCGCGCAAGCCCTGGTCATCGCCTGCAACACCGCCACCGTGACCGCCGTGGCCGCGCTCCGGGCCAAGCACCCCATCCCCATCGTCGGCATCGAACCCGCCATCAAACCCGCCGCCGCCTTGAGCCGGGGCGGGCGGGTCATCGTCCTGGCGACCCAAAGGACCACCGAAAGCGAAGCCGTGGCCCGGCTCTGCGCCCGCCACGGGGCCGGTGCCCAAATCGTGCTGCAAGCCTGTCCCGGACTCGCCGATTTGGTCGAGGCCGGCCACATCGACGGCGAAGCGGTCACCGGCCTGCTCAAGCGCTATCTCGCCCCCGTGGCCGCGCGGGCGGGCGATGTCATCGTGCTGGGCTGTACCCATTTCACTTTCCTGGCCGACCGGATACGCGGCCTGGTCGGTCCCGATGTCGTCCTCATCGAACCCTCGGCAGCCGTGGCCCGGCAATTGGCGCGGCGGCTCCCCACCGGCCCGGCCCACGACGGCCCCGCCAGCGAAACCTTCTACACCACCGCCGCCACGCCGCCCGCCATCGGCGCGGTCATGTCCAAACTGCTGGGCCGCCGCGTCGAGGCGCTGGCGGCCCATGGGCTCGGCCTCGCCATGCCCGCTATCCCGCCGCCTTGAGCCGCGCAAACGCCGCCAAGGCCCGCTCCCGGCTGGACTTCAAATCCACGATGGGCAGGGGATAGGTTTCCCCGAGCCGCACGCCCGCTTCCCGCAACACGGCGGGCGCGGCCTCCCAAGGCCGGTGGATCGCCGCGTCCGGCAAGCCCGCCAGTTCCGGCACCCAGCGCCGCACATAAGCCCCGTCGGGGTCGAAGCGCTGCCCTTGCAACACCGGATTGAACACCCGGAAATACGGCGCGGCGTCGGCCCCGCAACCGGCGGTCCATTGCCAGCCCAGGGTATTGTTGGCCAAATCGGCATCCACCAAAGTATCCCAGAACCAACGCGCACCCTTCCGCCAGGGAATCAGCAGGTTCTTGGTCAACAGCGACGCCACCACCATCCGCACCCGGTTGTGCATCCAGCCGGTGCGCCACAACTCGCGCATCCCGGCATCGACCAGGGGATAGCCGGTCTGGCCGCGCTGCCAAGCCGTGAGCGCCTCCTGGTCATCGGTGGCCCAGGGGAACGCCTCGAACTTGGCGTCCAAGGGCGCATCGGTGGTATCGGGGAAGTGGTAGAGCAGATGATGGGCGAACTCCCGCCACGCCAGTTCGCGGACATAGGCTTCGGCCCCAGCCTCGGCCTCGGGCGGCAGCGCCCGCCGCACGGCGTGGACGATCTGGCGCGGGCCGACCTCGCCGAAATGGAGATAGGGCGACAAACGCGAGGTATCGGGCAAATCGGGCCGGTCGCGCCGTTCGTGATAGCCCGCCAGGGCGGAATCGATGAATCCGGCCAAGCGCCGCGCCGCGCCGTCTTCCCCCGGCTGCCAGCCTTCGCGGAAACCGGCATCCCACGGAATCCGGGGCAACAAACCCAAATCCCCGACGGCCAAGCTCCACAGTTCATCGGCCACCGGTGGCAAGTCTGCCGGCGCGGGTTCGGGCGGAAAATCCAGCCCGCGTTTCTGCATCGCCTTCCAGAACGGCGTGAACACCCGGTAGGGCTGGCCGCCCTCGCGCAGCAGTTCCCAAGGCTCGTACAACAGGCCGCTGTTATGGCTCTCGACCGTGAAATAGCCCTCGTTGCGCAACACCCGCTTGATTTCGGCGTCGCGGGCGATGGCGGAAGGTTCGTAGCAGCGGTTCCAATAAACGGCGGTCGCGCCGGTCTCGGCCAACAGCCCGGCCAGCACCTGGAAACTCGCCCCGCGCCGCAGCACCAACCGCGAGCCCAGGCGGCGCAAATCGGCATCGAGCGCCATGAGGCTATGATGCAGCCACCAACGGGACGCCGACCCCATGGGCCAAGTCCCGCCGCTGACCGGGGCGTGGATATAGACCGGCACCACCCGCTCGGCGGCGGCGAGCGCGGCCCGCAGCGCGGGGTTGTCGGCGAGGCGCAGGTCTTGGCGGAACCAAACCATCGCGGTCTTCATGCGCCGCCCGTCCCGCACACGCCATCGCGGCAACGCTTGGCGAAATGCCAGCCCGCGAAATGGCGGTAGGCCCAATCCAGCACGGGCTCCAAGCGCAAGGCCCGGCATACGCGGGCCAGCCAACGGTAACGCGGCAGGATCGCCCACAACGCCAGGAAACCCCGCGCCCCCTTATGCGGCTGCCCGGCGGGGTCGATGACATGGAACACCTGTAGCGCTTCCAGGCGCGACACGCCATAGGCGGCGGGGTTGGCGTCGAGGGGCGCTATATCCACCCAATCGATGGGGGCCGCCGCGCCCGCGACGCGGCGGTAATGGGCGATTTCCCGGCTGCACAGCGGGCAGCCGCCATCGTATAGAACGGTGTGGTTCGGTTCGGACATGGGAGGCTCCTGATGGGTTAGGGTTCGGGATTTTGGAGGGGGACGGCTCGGCCACATCGCCCGCCGGGTTAGGATAAGCGCCCTCCCCCAACTTCCGCCGCCGCCATGAAAGTCTATCGTTTGCACCGCGTCCAACGCCTGCCCATCACCCTGGAACAAGCCTGGCCGTTCTTCTCCACCCCGCGCAACCTGGAACGCATCACACCGGGCTTCCTCAACTTCGTGATCACCTCCGACCCGCCGGAGGATATTTATGCGGGACTCATTATCACCTACCGGATCGCCGCCGTGGCCGGGGTGCCGATGACCTGGGCGACGGAAATCAAGCATGTGGAGCCGCTACGCCGTTTCGTGGACGAGCAGCGGATCGGGCCGTTCCGGTTCTGGTATCACGAACACAGCTTCCGGGCGGTCGAGGACGGCATCGAAATGGAGGATAGAGTGCATTACGTCATGCCTTGGGGCTGGCTCGGTAGGCTGGTCCATGCCGTGTTCATCGGGGCGCGGCTCAGGGCGATTTTCGACTTCCGGCGGGAGTATCTGGCGGGGCTCTGGCAAAGCGCCGAAGCCCTCAATCCTTCACCGCCACCAACATGTAATTGATGCCCTCGTACCGGATCAGCCGGAAAGTCCGGTGCCAAGGATTCATGCCGACCCCGGTCCGCCCCACCAGACGCATCCCGTCCCGTTCCAGCAAAGCCCGGAGTTCCTCAGGGCTAGGGAATTTCCGCCACTGGTGGGTGCCCTTGGGCAACCAGCGCAACACATATTCCGCCCCGAGGATCGCCCCCAGGAACGAAGCCCAAGTCCGGTTGATCGTGGCGACCACCATCATCCCGCCCGGCCTCACCAACCCGGCGCAAGTCCGCATGAACAAGGGCAAATCGGCCACATGCTCCACCACTTCCATATTCAGGACCGCGTCGTAGCTTTCGCCCCGCGCCAGCAAGTCCTCCGCCCCGGTCCATTCGTAGCGGATGGCGAGCCCGGAGGCTTGGGCATGACGTTCGGCGATGCGGATGTTCTTCTCCACCACGTCCACCCCATGCACCTCGGCCCCCAGCCGCGCCATGGCCTCGCTCAGCAAACCACCGCCGCAGCCGATATCCAGCAGCCTGAGTCCCGCCAGCGGTGCCCCGGCGGTGGCGGCGCGGTTGAAATACCCCGCCAACCGGTCGCGGATATAACCCACCCGCAACCCGTTCAGCCGGTGCAAAGGCCAGAACGGCCCGTCCGCCTGCCACCAGAGTTGGGCCAGTTTCTCGAAACGGGCGGCTTCGGCGGGATCGAGGGTCGGGGCGGACGGGTTCATGGGAGTCTCTCCTGGGGAATCTCGGTAGGCGGGTTTTATAACCCAGGCCCGCCGCCACCGAAACCAATCCTTATTGTTTGCCGCCAACACGAATCGGGTAAAATCGCCGTTTTTTCTTGCGAGAGCGCGGAGCAATGGTAGAAATCGGCATCGTCATGGGCAGCACCAGCGACTGGGAAATCATGCAGCACGCGGCCCGGCAATTGAAGGACTTGGGCGTCGGCTACGAAACCCAGGTGGTTTCCGCCCACAGGACGCCGGACTTGCTGTTCCAATACGCGGAAACGGCCCAAGCGCGGGGACTCAAGGCCATCATCGCCGGGGCCGGGGGCGCGGCCCATCTGCCGGGGATGTTGGCGGCCAAGACAACGCTGCCGATCCTGGGCGTGCCGGTGCCCAGCAAATATCTCAAAGGCTTGGATTCGCTGTATTCCATCGTGCAAATGCCCAAGGGCATCCCGGTTGCCACCTTCGCCATCGGCGAAGCGGGCGCGGTCAACGCCGGGCTGTTCGCCGCCGCCCTGCTCGCCAACCACGATCCCGCGCTCCAGGCCCGGCTGGCCGAATTCCGCCGGAAACAAACTGAAAGCGTCCTCGCCGCCGCGTTGCCAGAGTTGGACTGAATGCGCATCCCCTCCCTTTCCGAGCAAGAGACCCCGTTATGAAACACATCCTGCCGAATGCCATGCTGGGCATGTTGGGCGGCGGCCAACTGGGCCGCATGTTCACTATCGCGGCGCGGGCCATGGGCTACCGCGTCACCGTCCTCGACCCGGACCCGGAAAGCCCGGCGGGCGGTCTGGCCGATGTCCACCTCCGCGCCGCCTACGACGACCCGGCGGCCCTGGATGAACTGGCCGCGACCTGCGCCGCCGTCACCACCGAATTCGAGAACGTGCCAGCCGAGAGCCTCCGCCGCCTGGCCGAGCGCACCCGCGTCAGTCCTTCGGCGGACAGCGTCTCCATCGCCCAGGACCGCATCGCCGAAAAGCGCTATATCGCCGGGGCCGGTCTCGCGGTGGCCCCGTTCCTCGCCATCGAAACCGCCCAGGACTTGGAACAGGACTTGAGCGGCCATCTGCCCGGCATCCTCAAACTGGCCCGCCTGGGCTACGACGGCAAGGGGCAAATCCGGGTCGCGACCGTCGCGGAAGCCCAAGCCGCCTTCGCACAGCTGGGCCAAAAGCCCTGTGTACTGGAACGGCGCTTGAACCTCCAGACCGAAGTCTCGGTGATCGTGGCCCGCACCGGCCCCGGCGAAACCACCACCTTCCCGGTGGCCGAGAACCAACACGAAGCCGGCATCCTCGATATCAGCATCGTCCCGGCCAGGATTTCCCCCGATGTGGCGCAACGGGCGCGGGACATGGCTTTGCAACTGGCCGAAGCCATGGATTACCGGGGCGTGCTGGCGGTGGAATTCTTCGTGCTGGATGGCGACGAACTGGTCATCAACGAAATCGCCCCGCGCCCGCACAACAGCGGCCATTACACCCTCGACGCCTGCCTCAACGACCAATTCGAGCAGCAGGTGCGGACCCTGTGCGGCCTGCCGCCCGGTTCCACCCGGTTGCTCAGCCCGGTGGTGATGGTCAACCTGTTGGGCGATATCTGGCGCGACGACGAACCGGCCTGGGACAAACTCCTCAGCCTGCCCAACGCCAAGCTCCACCTCTACGGCAAGAAAACCGCCCGCATCGGCCGCAAGATGGGGCATTTCAACGTGCTGGGCGACGCGGTGGACAGCGCCTTGGCGCAGGCTTTGGAATTGAAGCGGATGTTGCAGAATCCGTAGCCCGGACGGGGCGTAACGGAATCCAGGGCATCCCGCCGCCCTGGGTTCCAGTTCCACCCCGGCTCAATCCCCCGCCAGCCCGAAGCTTCCACGATAGCCGAAAGTCCGCAAGTCCGCCCGAACCAGGGATGGCGAATAGCGAACTCCAGGCGCACCGCCCGCCCGGAAGCACCGCTTTCCACAATGACCGCATCCCCCAGCAAACACCCGCTCGAACAAAGATTCGGACACCATCGGATTCACCATAAAGCGGGTTTGGCCACCATCAAGCCAATCACCCCGACCATGGCCAGGAAGGCCGGGACGCCCAGCCAAAACCACAGCCGGGCATCGCGCCAATAGCGGGGATCGAGTTCGCGCCCCGCCGCCAGCGCGGCGGCGCAATCGTCGCGCATACGGATTTGCAGGTACACCACCGGCAGCCAGCACAAGCCCGCCACCAGATAAAGCCCCAGCGACATCAGCAACCAGGGCGCGGTCCAGGGATAACCATAGGCCTGGGCCAAGGCATAACCCGATAGCGGCTGGACCACCACCGTCGGCGTGGTGAATAGCCAATCGGCCAGCACCACCCGGCGGTTGGTATCACCCATGACCTTGAGGTCGCGGCCCAGGTCGGCGGTGAATTTGAAAAACGCGGTTCCCAGGCCGGTGCCAAACAACAGCATAGAGCTACAGATATGCACCCATTTCAGGAAGTGGATGTCCATCAAACGTCCTCCGCAGCGATCACAATCAAGGTGGCGACCATCAAAGGCAGGTTCTTGAGCAAGGGCGCGAACGGATGCCAGAGGAATTCCGGCAGATAGATTCCGATGACCACCGAATACAGCGCCATCAACCCGAGTTGGGCCGCGCCCACCCAGGGCACCCGCCAGCGCCACAGCAGCGCGATTCCCAGCGCAATATCCAGGGCCGCAGCCCCGTACAGCGCCAAAGGGGCCAAGCCGCCGGTGATGCCCACGCCCGCCAGCAAGGCATAGCTTTCCTCCTGCGGGAACAGTAGCGCCGACACCAAGCCGGACCCCAACCACAGCAAGCCCAAAGCCCAGCGCAGCACAGGCAGCAGGAACCGCAACGCGGCATATCGGCGCTCGGCGGGCGTGGCCGCGCCCGCCGCCAAGACCGCTGACAAATCCTGGGGTGGACGGCCCAAGCATTCGGCCAGGGCGGCGGGGTCGCCGGTATTGCCGCGCTCCAACATACGCAAGGTGTCGCCATTGAATGGCGTCGCGACCCACCGCCCGAAATTTTCGGCCAACCACAGCGCCAGGGGGAACGGAATCGATAAGCTGCAAGCCGATGCCCTGCCCTGCCAATGGCGCAGCACCGCCAGGATTTCGGCCAAGGCCATCGGCCTGGGTCCGACCACGGCGAGCTTGACCCGGCTGGGTGCGCCGGGCTCCAGTAGGCGCAACACGACCGCCACCACGTCTTCCACCGCCACGGGTTGCAAGCGCTGGCAGCCATCGCCCAACACAGGCATCACCGGCAGAGCCGCCAGCGCGGCCAACAGGCCCAGACTTTTGCCGCCGGGACCATAGGCCCAGGAGGGTTGCAGGATGACCCAGTCCAACTCCGTACCGGCCAGGAAATCGTCCGCCGCCTGCTTACTGAGGTGGTAACGGCTGAAGGCGGTTTCATCCGCGCCCAGGGCGGAAATCTGGACGACCCTTTTGATCCCGGCATGGCGGCAAGCCTCGAACAAGGCGATGGGTCCGTGTTCATGCACGGCCTCGAAACGGTTGTGCCGGTCCTCGGCGAGGATGCCAACGCTATTGATGACGGCGTCGATGTTTTCGAGATGCGGCAACCCATGACCGGGTTCGGAGGGCCGCGAAAAATCCAAGGCCAGCGCCGAACAGCGGTCGCGCCGGGGAAAATCTTGGGGACGGCGCACCCCCGCCACGACTTCATGCCCCGCCGCCAGCAATGCCCGCACCACATGCCCCCCGATAAACCCGGAGGCCCCCGCGACCAGGATACGCATGGCTATTCCTCCGTGATGGGGACCGCAGCCGGTCCCGGCGCGGCGCGATGGGCGAAATGCCAGATATTCCAGCCCACCGCCAACAGAGCGACGAAAATCCCCAGCAAAATCTGCAACAAACCCACGCGCAGGGCGTTGGCCAGCTGCTCATAACGGATTTCCTGTGGCATTTGGAACAGCATCACGCACAAGAGCGGCGCGAACAACAACATCAAATGGGTGAAACCCAACCAAAACCGCTGGCTCTCCGGCGAGCCGCAGATCAACCGCAAGCTCTCGGCCAGTGCGGGTCGGAGATAGAACGAAGTCGCGAGGGCGATCCCCACCGCAGTGGCAATCTCGAGGCAAAGCAAAGTCAAAGCGCTCATGGTATTTTCTCATTTATCGGATATTTCTGAATAGAGAGAAACACGCCGGGAAAATTTTTTGGGTCATCGCGTCATAGTGGCACCTCCCCGTTAACGGACCAATTTGAGCAATTGCTCGACCTTGGCCCCGAGTTCGACCAGCGCCACCAGCACGGGCCGGGGCAGGCGGCTGACTTGTTCATACCAAGCCATCAGTTTTTCCAGGAACACGGTCGTGGCCTGGATGCGCTGGATGGTCTCCGCCGGGGTTTCCCGGTCGTCGGCGCATTCCAGCACGCATTCGCGCAGCACCGTCAAAGTGGGGTCCAATTCGCGGCGCTTGCGGTTTTCGGCGATGGCGAAGCAGGTTTCCCATGGGTCGCCCAGCGCCTCGAAATGGTCGCGGCGGTCGCCCTTGATGTGCAGGAGCCGCACCAAGCCCCAGCTTTGTAGTTCGCGCAAGCTGGTGCTGACGTTGGAGCGGGCGATACCCAGGGTCTCGGCGATTTCGTCGGCGGGCATGGGCCGGGCCGCCAAATACAACAGGCTGTGGATTTGCGCCACCGAACGGTTGACTCCCCAGCGGGTACCCATCTCGCCCCAATGGAGGACGTATTTTTCGATCACGGGGGTTAGCTTCATAGTAATTTCAGAAATTTCTGTTGCTAAAGAAATAACCGAACCAAATGGGGCTGTCAATCCCTCAACCGTTTACGCCCCGGCCTTACCTCCACACTGGTTCAAGCCCCATCCCCACCGGTTCATTTTGACCACGCCCCCGCCGATACCCCCGGTCCATCCGCGCCAAGCCTTTGATTTACCATACTCCATGCAATGGCGCGAATCCTGCTAAGCGGTCGCCAAGACCCAGGCCCATGGGTTTCCATCCCCCGCCTGGCATCAGGAGCCTCCCCCTTCCCCCACCCCGGAGGCGTCCCTTTCCCCCATCTTGGTTCAAAGCCCATGTACAGAGCAAGCTACGACGCGGAATCGGCGGCCATCGCGGGCGGTACCCCGGCACACCGGTTCAGCTTGGACCCCGCGCTAGACCATATCGCCCATTGGCTACCCGCCCAACGGCCCATCAAGGATTTCGTCCACCACAACACCTTGCACGCGGTGCAGGACCGTCCCTTCCACGAAGGCGTGGCGCTGGCGGCGAAAATCTTCGGGGCCCACAGCTACCTGCCCCTGGCCGATTACCAAGCCCGCCACCGCTCGGGCCGGATCGGGGCGTTCGCCATCGACTGGGCCGTCGCCCGCGCCGAATCCGATCCCGTCAAGCGCGACGCCCTGCGCCGTTCGCTGTTCGAGCCGGACCAGACCGTGCATTACCCGCCGGTTTCGCTCGCCAACCACGGCATCCGGGAACGCTGGCTCACCCATATCGGCCTGAACCTGAACGCCCTGGTCCAACCCATATTGTTCCGCCTGACCGCGAATTTCCTGGACCAGGGCATCAGCCGCTGGACCGTCGCCCAGGCCGGGGAAAGCTTCTGGGATTGCGTGTGGCGGCTGGTGGAAGGCGGCTTCATCCCGCTGTACCCGTTCCAGGAACCCGAGGCCCGCGCCGCCATCAACCAAACCCCGGACGCGGCCATCCGCGCCTGCCTCGCCCGCATCGTGGGCGATGAAAGCCTGTACGAGCAATATCTGTTGGAAATGCTGCTGGCCCATCCGGGTTGGGCCGGGATGGTGCGGGTGATCGAGACCGCCCCGGACGCCCTCCTGGCCCGCCGCCGCATCACGCTGAAGGAATTCATCGCCCTGGAACTGGCGCTGGAACTGGCCTTCCTGCGCGGCAAGCGCGGCGCGGATTGCATCCCGGTCGCCGCGACGCCGGGCCTCGACCAAGTGGACCGGCTGGCCGACGCCCTGGCCCGGCCCGTGGTGCCGCTGCGGCTCAAGGTCTGGCACGAGGCTATGGAGTTCTCCCTGTACGCGGAATTGCTGCGGGCGCTGCCCGCAAAGGGCGGCACGGCCAAAACGCCGACCGCCACCGCGCCCACGGCCCAGGCGCTGTTCTGCCTCGACGACCGCGAATGCTCCTTGCGCCGCCATTTGGAAGAACTCGATCCGCGCATCGCCACCTATGGCGCGGCGGGTTTCTTCGGCATCGATTTCCTGTACAAGGGCATCGACGACGCCTATCCGGTGGCGCAATGCCCGGTGGTGGTGACGCCGCGCCATCTGGTGGTGGAATCGGCGGTCAACCCCGCCGAGGCCAAGAAAAAGCCGATCCAGACCGACTTCTCGAAACTGCACCTCAAGTCCAATTCGGCGTTGCGGGGCTGGATTTTCACCCAGGCCTTGGGCTTGGGCTATGCCGCCCGCTTGGCGTTCGAGGTGTTCCGGCCCGGCTCCAAACTGCCCAAGATCAAGCACCTCGGCGAAATCGATGCCCATACCGAATTGCACCTTTTACGCGAAAGCGACGAGCCGGACGAGCAAGGCCGCTTCCTGGGCTTTTCCTACGGCGAGATGGCCGACAAACTGGAAGGCATCCTCCGCACCATCGGCCTGACCCATGGTTTCGCGCCGCTGGTGGTGGTGGTGGCGCACGGGTCCAGCAGCGTGAACAACCCGCATTTCGCCGCCTACGATTGCGGCGCCTGCTCCGGCAAGCCGGGCGCACCCAATGCCCGCGCCTTCGCCCAGATGGCGAACGATGGCATCGTGCGCGGCCTCCTGCGCGAGCGCGGCATCGACATCCCGGACGCCACCCGGTTCGTGGCGGCCTTGCACAACACCAGCCGCGACGAAATCCAATATTTCGACCAGCACACCTGGGAACGGGAACCCCAAGGCTGGGCCGCGTTCCGGGCCACCATGGCCGAGGCGCTGCGCCGCAATGCCCACGAGCGTTGCCGCTGGTTCGAATTGGGACCGCAAGGCGCGGACCCGGAACTATCGCACCAGCATGTGCAATCGCGGGCGACCTCGATCTTCGAGCCGCGGCCCGAGTTGAACCATTCCAACAACCTGTATTGCGTGGTCGGACGCCGCCGCCTGACCGCCGACCTGTTCCTGGACCGCCGGGCCTTCCTGCATTCCTACGACCCGGATTCCGACCCGGAGGGCGATATCCTCCTGCGTATCCTCAACGCCATCATCCCGGTCTGCGGCGGCATCAACCTGGAATACCTGTTCTCGCGGGTGGATAACTCGGTCTACGGCGCGGGCACCAAGTTGCCGCACAACGTCATCGGGCTGCTGGGGGTCGCCAATGGCGTGGACGGCGATCTCAGGACCGGCCTGCCCTCGCAGATGATCGAGGTCCACGAACCGGCCCGGCTGCTCATCGTCATCGAGCAAAGCCCCAAGGTGATCCATGCCGCCTACCAGCGGCTGGGGGCGCTCCAGGAATGGCTGGATAACGAATGGGTGCGGCTGGTGTCCTGCCATCCCGATACACGGGAAACCCTGCTGTACACCCCGCATGGCTGGGAGCCGCTGGACCTGCCCACCGACATCCCGGTTCCCCAAGCCGCTTGCTCGCTCGATATCTTCCCCGGCCACACCCGCACCATCCCCGTCCACCGCCTCGTCAAGGAGTCCGTATGAATAGCTTGCTGGTGGCTTGCCAATTCCTGCCCTTGCTGGGTTGGCTGCTGATTTTCATCCTGGGCGGCAGCGAACGGCGGGTCGCCAATATCAGTTTCTGGGCCACCCACGCCATGGGCGCGGCGATCCTGGGGCTGTTGGCGACCTGGGCCTTCGAGGGCTTCCCGGCCTACGAATACCTGTGGGTCACGCTGTACGAACAGGCCGAATACCATTTCCATATCCTGTTCTACCTGGACAAGGTGGGCGCGGCCTATTTGTTCTGCACCTGGGTGATTTTCTCGGTCATCGTGCGTTATTGCCGGTATTACCTGCACCGCGAGTTGGGATACAAGCGCTTCTTCCTGACCATCTTCGGCTTCGTGTTCGGGCTGAACATGGTGATTTTGTCGGGTTCGCTGGATATGTTGTTCGCGGGCTGGGAAATCGTCGGCATCGCCTCGTTCCTCTTGATCGCGTTCTACCGGCACCGGGCGCAGCCGATCCGCAATGCCTTGCGGGCCTATACCGTCTACCGTTTCTGCGACCTGGGGCTGTTGCTGGGTGCCCTGCTGATGGATTTGTTCCTGCACGGCAGCAACCATTTCAGCCAACTGGGCGGGGTCTTCGGCCAGGGCGCGGTGCCGCCGGGCGGGGCTTTGGGCTTGTTCGCGCTGTCGCTGTGCCTGGTGGTCGCGGCCTCGGGGAAATCGGCCCAGTTCCCGTTCTGCTTCTGGCTGCCCCGCGCCATGGAAGGGCCGACGCCGTCGAGCGCGATTTTCTACGGAGCCTTGTCGGTGCATCTGGGCGTGTTCCTGCTGCTGCGGACCTTGCCGATCTGGGGCTTCGAGTTCCTGTCGCGGGCGCTGGTGCTGGGCATCGGCCTCCTGACCGTGATCGTCGCCAGCGTGGCGGAAAAGGCCCAGTCCAATATCAAGGGCCAGATCGCCTACGCCTCCATCGCCCAGGTGGGGTTCATGTTCATGGAACTGGCGCTGGGGCTGGAATCCCTGGTCTTGCTGCACTTCATGGGCAATACCTTCCTGCGCTGCTATCAACTGCTGGTCTCGCCCTCCATCGTCGCCCATTTGCTCAGGGTCGAAGGGGCCGCCGACACCGGCTTCGATATCAAACACAGCGCCTTCGCCCGGCATCTGCCGCGTGCCCTGCGCCACAGCCTGCCCGCGGCGCTGGAAACCACCCTGCAAGTCCTGGCCCTACAGGAGTTCAACCTGGAAACCGGGGTGAGGGCCGTGCTGTGGGAACCTTTGAAACGGGCGGGCGCGGCGGTCAACGCCATCGATCCCTGGCATAAGCTGGGCATGGCCTTGGCGGTCGTCGGCGTGGGTTGGCTGGGTTTCGAGGGCGGCATCCTGCCCCGGTCCTATCTGGCGATCCCGGCGGCGCTGGCGATGCTGATCGCTTCACTGGGCGCGTTCGCGGAAAAGCGCGATGTGTTCCGGGTGTGGAACCGGGTGGGTTTCAGCGGGCTGTTGAGCGGCGGCGTGGCCTGGCTGGCGGGCGACAACGCCACCGGCCATGTCGAGCTATTCCTGAGCGGTATCCTACCGGCCTGGTTCCTGGGATTGGGGCTCATGGCCCTGCTGCTCAAGGGCGACGACTTCGCCGCCGCGCCCTATGCCTACCGGGCCATGGCCGAGCGCAAGCCCGCGCTGTCGAGCCTGTTGTTCCTGTGCTTCCTGGGACTGGTCAGCTTCCCGGTCACGCCCGCCTTCATCGGCGAGGATTTGCTGCTCTACCATGTCACCGAGCATTTCCCCTGGCTGGTGGCCTTGATCGCGTTCTCGTTCGTGCTGAACGGCATCGCGGCGGCGGGCGTGTTCCAGCGGCTGTGCCTGGGCAGGCCGGTCGAGGTACGCGACCCGGCGGCGGGCAGCGAACCGGTGGCGGTTTGGCGACCGGGCTTGGCCGGAACCGGTTTCCTCCCGGAAAAATAAGCGTCCCCGCCCGCCCTCCATCCAAAGCCAAAGCCGGCCACCCGGCTTTGGCTTTTTCATGGCCCGGAGTGGCATGCGCTCAATGCGCCTCGTCCCAATTCCCGCCCACGCCCACCTCCACCAATAACGGCACCGCCAACTCCGCCGCCGCGCACATCAAGGCCCGGATTTCGGCGGAAGCCCGCGCCACCCCGTCTTCCCGCGCCTCGAACACCAGTTCGTCGTGGACCTGCATGATCATCTTGACCGCGCCGGGTTCGGACTGGCCTTGGATCCAGCCATCCACCGCGATCATCGCCCGCTTGATGATGTCCGCCGCCGTACCCTGCATGGGCGCGTTGATGGCGGTGCGCTCGGCATATTGGCGGCGCTGGGCGTTGCGGGAATCGATCTCCGGGATATAGAGCCTGCGCCCGAACAGGGTTTCCACGTAGCCGTTGGCCTTGGCGGATTCGCGGGTCTGGTCCATGAAGGCTTTGACGCCGGGATAGCGCCGGAAATAGGCGTCGATATAGGCCTGGGCCAAACCCCGCTCGATGCCCAATTGCTGGGCGAGGCCGAAAGCCGACATGCCATAGATCAAGCCGAAATTGATGGCCTTGGCCGAACGGCGCTGGTCCTGGGTCACTTGGTCGGGGGCCACGCCGAACACCTCGGCGGCGGTGTGGCGGTGGACATCGGCGTTGTCGGCGAAGGCGGCGCAGAGGTTCGGGTCGCCCGAAAAATGGGCCATGATCCGTAGCTCGATCTGGGAATAATCCGCCGCCACGATGCGGTAACCGTCCGGGGCCACGAAAGCCTGGCGGATACGGCGGCCTTCCTCGGTGCGGACCGGGATGTTCTGCAAATTGGGGTCGGACGACGACAACCGCCCGGTCGCCGCCACGGCTTGGTGATACGAGGTATGCACCCGGCCCGTGCCAGGGTCGATCATCTGCGGCAGCTTGTCGGTGTAGGTGGATTTCAGCTTGGCGACCGAGCGGTGGTCGAGGATCAAGCGTGGCAGTTCATAACCGTCGTCGGCCAGTTCGGCCAGCACCGATTCATCGGTCGAGGGCTGGCCTTTGGGGGTTTTCTTGAGGACCGGCAGATTCTGCTTATCGTAGAGGATGGCCTGGATTTGCTTGGGCGAACCCAGGTTGAACGGCTGGCCGGCGGCGGCATGGGCTTCCCGTTCGATCTCGGCCATGCGCCGTTCCAACTCGCGGCTTTGTTCGCCCAGCTTGAACACATCCACCAAGACCCCGGTCCGCTCGATCCGCGACAACACCGGCACCAGCGGGATTTCCACGCTTTCATACAGGCCGCGCAGGCGGTCCTTGGCTTGGACCAGGGGCCACAAATGTCGATGCAGGCGCAAGGTGATATCGGCGTCCTCGGCGGCGTAGCGCGCGGCTTCCTCGATGCCGACCTGCTCGAACGGGATTTGCTTGGCTCCTTTGCCGGCCACGTCCTCGTAGCCGATGGTGTGGTACTGGAGATAATGCAAGGCCAGGGAATCCATATCGTGGCGGCTGGCGGTGCTGTCCAGCACATAGGATTGCAACATGGTGTCGTGGCGGATGCCTTTGAGGGCGATGCCATGGTTGACCAGCACATTGGCGTCGTATTTGAGGTTCTGGCCCAGCTTGGCGCGACCGGGGTCTTCCAGCAGGGGCTTGAACCGTGCCAGCACGGCGGCGCGGTCGAGTTGGTCGGGAGCGCCGGGATAGTTGTGGGCCAGGGGCACATAGGCCGCGTGGCCCGGTTCCACCGCGAACGATAGCCCGACGATCTCGGCCCGCATGTAATCGAGGCTGGTGGTTTCGGTGTCGAAGGCGAACAGTTCGGCTTGCTGCAAACGGTCCAGCCACGTCTCCAGGTCGGCCTCGGTCAGTACCGTTTCATAGCGGGCTTCGCTCCGGGCGGCTTGTGGCTTGGCTTGCGGCGGCGGGGCGTCGCCGCCCGCGTCCAGTTGCTTGAGCCAGGCATTGAATTCCAATTGCACCAGCAATCCGCGCAGGACGGCGCGGTCGGGTTCGGCGCAGACCAAATCATCCGGCCCCAGGTCCAGCGGCACATCGCAGCGGAGGGTGGCGAGTTGGCGCGAGAGCGGAATCTTATCCAGCGCGGCCCGGAGGTTCTCGCCGACCTTGCCGGAAATGGCTGTGGCGTTCTCGATCAGGGCATCGAGCGAGCCATATTGCCGCAACCACTTGGCGGCGGTTTTCGGCCCAACCTTGTCCACGCCGGGGATGTTGTCCGCGCTGTCGCCGACCAGGGCCAGATAATCGACGATGCATTCCGGCGGCACCCCGAACTTCTCGATCACACCCGCGCGGTCCAGGGCCTTGTCGAACATGGTGTTTTCCAGTGTCACCCGGTCGCAGACCAATTGCGCCATGTCCTTGTCGCCGGTCGAAATCACCACCCGATAACCCAGCGCGGCGGCCTGGGTCGCCAGCGTGCCGATCACATCGTCGGCCTCCACCCCGGTTTCCACCAACAGCGGCAATCCCATGGCCCGGATGATGGCCCGCAAGGGTTCGACCTGGGCGCGGAGTTCGTCCGGCATCGGCGGGCGGTGGGCCTTGTAATGCTCGAACAACTCGTCGCGGAAGGTCTTCCCCGGCGCGTCGAACACCACGCCGATATGGCGGGTGGCGTGGGTGGCGACCAGTTTCCTGAGCATATTGGCGACGCCCAGCACCGCGCCGGTGGGCTGGCCCTTGGAATTGGTCAGGGGCGGCAGGGCGTGGAAGGCGCGGTACAGGAAGGAGGAGCCATCGACCAGGACCAGGGTTTTGGGGGTGGTTGCGGACATGGAGGGTGTTCGGGGAAGGATGGATGGAAAGGCGGGATTTTAGCAGTCCGCCGGGTCCTGGGCGGCGCGGATCGCCCTGCCATCATCGCATAACCGTTCCTACATCGACCTGACATACCGCCTTGTTAGCTTGCGCGGCGTTTTTATCCGCCAATCCCTTAACGAGGCCAATACCGCCATGTCACAATTCGACCGTCGCGACTTCTTGAAAATCATGGGCTTGGGTGCCACAAGCTCGATGCTCCCGGATAATATCGCCCGCGCCCTGGAAATCCCGGCCTCCAGCCCCACCGGCACCATCAAGGATGTCCAGCACATCGTCATCCTGACCCAGGAAAACCGCTCCTTCGACCATTATTTCGGCGTGCTGCGCGGCGTGCGCGGCTTCAACGACCCCCGCGCCGCGAAGCTGCCCAATGGCAAGCCGGTCTGGGTCCAACCCAATGGCGCGGGCGAACTGCTGCCGTTCCGGCCCGATGTGGAGAGCGTGGGCCAGATGTTCCTGAGCGACCCGCCGCATAGCTGGAACAACACCCATGGCGCGTGGAACTGGGGCAAGTACAACGACTGGATCGCCAACAAGGGCCAGGTCGCCATGACCTACCACACCCGCAAGGATATCCCCTACCACTACGCCCTGGCCGACGCCTTCACCGTGTGCGACGCCTATTACTGCTCGGTGATGGGCGGCACCGACACCAACCGCTACCACCTGTGGACCGGCTGGTGCGGCAACGACGGCCAAGGCGGCGGCCCGGTGATCTTCAACGACGAGGCGGGCTACGCCTGGCACACCTTCCCGGAACGCCTGCAAAGCGCGGGCATCACCTGGAAGGTCTACCAGGACATCGGCGACGGACTCAACGCCGACAATGGCAACTGGTGGGGCTGGACCGGCGACGCCTTCATCGGCAACTACGGCGATAATTCCCTGTTGTACTTCCACCAGTACCAGAACGCCCAACCCGGCGACCCGCTCTACGACAACGCCCGCACCGGCACCGAGATCAAAGCCCAGGGCCGCGACCCGCACAAGCTGCTGGAAGATTTCCGCGCCGACGTGCTGAACGGCACCCTGCCGCAAATTTCCTATATCGCCGCGCCCGAAGCCTATACCGAACATCCGAACTGGCCGGCCAACTGGGGCGCTTGGTATGTATCCCAAGTCATGGACGCCTTGGTCGCCAACCCCGAGGTGTGGAGCAAAACCGTCCTGTTCATCAATTTCGACGAGGAAGGCGGCTTCTTCGACCATATGGTCCCGCCCACCCCGCCGATGGACGTCACCCAAGGCGGTTCGACGGTCGATACCCTCAATGAAATCTATCCGGGCAATCCGCAAGACCCCCGCCAGCCGGTGCCCGCCCCCTATGGACTCGGCATCCGCGTGCCGATGCTGGTGGTGTCGCCCTGGAGCAAGGGCGGCTGGGTGAATTCGCAGGTGTTCGACCACACCTCGGTGATCCACTTCATCGAGGCGCGTTTCGGCGACGAGCATCCCGGCTTGGCCGAAACCAATATCACCCCGTGGCGGCGGGCGGTGGTGGGCGACCTCACCAGCGCCTTCGATTTCTCCAAGGCCAACGCCCGCAAGGTCAAACTACCCAAGGCGGCGTCCTATCTGCCCACCGACTTGGTCCCCCATCCCAACGATCCGTTGGTGCCGCCCACCCTGCCACTGATGCCGCACCAGGAAACCGGCGTGCGTCCGGCCCGCGCCCTGCCCTACGCCCTGCACGCCCACGGCAGCGTGCAGACCGCGAAGAAATCCTTCGCCATCGACTTCGACAACATCGGCCAGGCCACCGCCGTGTTCCAGGTCCGCTCGGGCCATGAACTGGACGCACCCCGTTGCTACACAGTGGAACCGGGCAAGCAGCTCGAAGGCGTCTGGAACATCGCCGCGGGCGGCACCACCGAATACGACCTGTCGGTCTACGGTCCCAATGGCTTCTACCGGGGCTTCAAGGGCGGGGTCGAGGGCCATGGCCGGGCCAACCTGGACGTGCAAGCGAGCTACGACGAACAGAAGGCCAATATCGCGCTGACCATCGTCAACCTGACCGGGCGCAAGCTGCGGGTATCGGTCCTGGACCAATACACCGGCAAGGTCTTCCAAAAGGCGATTCCGGCCCTGGAAGCGGTATCGCGCTCCTGGTCGCTGCGCGGCCAATATGGCTGGTATGACTTGGTGGTCACGGTGGCCGAGGACGCCGGTTTCGAGTACCACCTGGCCGGCCATGTCGAAAACGGCAAGGACAGCATCTCCGATCCGGCCATGGGCGGGCTGATCTAACCCCCCGGCGCGGAGGCGCGGCTCCCCGCGCCTCCGGCATGAAAAAGCCGCCCACGGCTGGACCATGGGCGGCTTTGTTTTCTTCTCCCCGTCACGGCCTAACGCTTGGGCTCGATCTTGTGCCCCGCCATCGCCTTGAGATAGGCCAAAACCTCCTGGATGATCGCCCCGCGGTTCTGGATGCCGGGATAGAAACCCACCATCTTGCTGTTATACCTGACCGATTGCGGGTCGGCGATGAAGCGGGCCAGCCAATCCGGCTGCCAGTATTCGGTGGCGCTGACCGGATAATTGAGTTCCGGGCCGATCTGTCCACCTTCGCCGTTCACGCTATGGCACTTGCCGCAGTGTTGCAGGAAGGCGGTGAAGCCCCGGTTGGCCTGCTCGGAAGCATCGGCGGGCGGCGCGGCGCGGGGGAATTCGCGCTCCAGCCGGGTGAGTTCGATGCGGGCCAGTTGCCAGGGCCAGCTCAGCCAGGCGTCGGTCTTGGCGGCGGGGTCGGCCTGGACATCCCAGACCAGCCAGTACGGGCCGGGTTGGACGCTCGCGCCGGGCGTGGGCTGGATCGGCGCGAACCCCGGCTTGCCCGCCTCGCCATAGGCCACCAAGCCGTGATGGGCCAGGATGGTCTCGCGCGGAATCAACGGGGCATAGCCGTCTTCGGTGCCGAACTTCACCAGATCGTAGCGCCGCCAGTCCGGGCCGAAACCCAGGTTCAATAGCTCCACGAGGTCGGCCCCTTGGTAGGTCGCGGGCTGGCCGTTGGCGATGTTCTGGGTGGCGAGGGCTTTGGCGGGCAGGGCTTTGAGCAGTTCGTCCTGGGCGATGCGCTTGACCTCCTTGCCCTCGACCAGGAACGAGAGATCGGCGGCATGGCTGGACTGGACGGCAAGGCAGGCGAGGAGCAGGATCGAACCCAGTTTGATGGCGGACATGGCGACCTCCGGCATGGGATTAAGGGGAGACCGGCAGCCAATATTCCGGGATGCCGGTCTGGGCGTATTCACGGCGCTTGGTGTCGCGGTCGCGCTTGGGATCGTCGGGACTCACGACCTCCATCACCAGATCGGCCCCGCGCCAGTAGGTGGCCTGCCGCCGGGCAAATCCAGGTATTCCTCCTCGCTCCAACCCCCTTGGGGCGGGAACAAGCGGGCCACGTCCCAGGCGGGTTCGGGGCTGTCCGGCAGGGTCTTGAGGGCGGCGCAACCCATGTCGGCCTCCTTATGGGTGGATGGGGCAGAGTCTACACCAGTAAAATCACGCTTCCATCCCCATCCCGCCGCCGCATTCCCAACCGCATGAATCCACAAGCCTCCACCGCGCCCGCCCCCCAAGGCCGCCGCCCCCTGTTCGCGGTGATCGACCGCATGGTCGCCTCCGAACTCGCCAAGACCCTGGGCGCCATCCTGCTGGTGCTGGTGGTCATCATCGTCAGCCGCAAATTCCTCAATATCCTCGCCAAGGCCATCGAGGGCGAGGTCTCGGGCGACACCTTGTTCCAACTGCTGGGACTCAAGACCCTCAGCGCCACCGCCGTGCTGCTGCCGCCCGCCACCTTCATGGCGATCCTGACCGTGATCGGCCGCATGTACCGCGACCACGAAATGGCGATCCTGGCCTCGGCCGGCGTCGGGGCTTGGCGCTTGTACCGGGCCTTGGCCTGGATGGCGGTGCCGGTGTTCCTGCTGTCGGGCTATTTGGCGCTGGACGTGATGCCCTGGAGCGAGCAAAAAGCCCAGGCCCTGATGAAGAAGGACGAGGAAAGCGCCGATATCCGCGGCATCAAGCCGGGGCGCTTCAACGAATTCAGTTCCGGCGACACGGTGCTATACGCCGAGGACATGGACGAGAACAACCTCATGACCAATATGTTCGTCCAGCGCCGCCTGGACAATGGCACCGAAGTCACCATCGCCGACCACGGCCATTTGCAGCACACCGAACTGGACGAATATTTCGTGGTGCTGAACGACGGACGGCGCTACCAAGGCCGACCCGGCCAGGTCGATTACATCGTCAGCGAGTTCGGGGAATACGCCGTCAGGATTCCGGGACCGGAGGAGGAAGCGGCGGAACTCAAGCGCGAGGCCAAAAGCACCCTGGAACTGATCCGCGAATGGACCCCCAAGGAATTGGCGGAACTCCAGAAACGGCTGGCCGTGCCCTTGGGCGTGGTGTTCCTGACCTTGCTGGCGGTGCCGCTGGCGCGGGTCGCGCCCCGCCGCGGGCCTTATGGCAATGTGTTCACCGCCTTCCTGATCTATGTGGTGTACGAGAACCTCCAGAAGATTTCCCAAGGCATGTTGATGACCGGGAAGATTCCGCTGTGGTTGAGCTATTCCGGCATCTATGCCTTGCTGACGGCGATCACCCTGGGCTTGTTCCTGAAGAACCTGGGATTCCGCTGGATCGCGCATTTATTCAAGAGGAGCGCCTGAATGTTGAGGACACTGGACCGCTATGTCGCCAAGGAAGTTATCAAGGGTGCCTTGATCGCCGTCACCGTGCTGTTGGCGCTGTTGAACTTCTTCACCTTCGCCGACGAACTGGGCGATCTGGGCGAAGGCGATTATGGGATGAGGCAGATTTTCGGCTACCTGGCCCTGACTTCGCCCAGGGCGTTCTACGAACTCATGCCCTCCGCCGCCCTGGTCGGGGGCTTGGTGACGCTGGGAGGACTCGCCAACAACCGCGAATTGATGGCGATGCAGGCGGCGGGCGCCTCGCGGGCGCGGATCATCCGGGCGGTGTTGATGGGCGGCTTGGTATTGCTGGCGCTTTCGGTGGCCGTGGGCGAACTGGTCGCGCCGGGTGCCGAGCGCGAGGCCAACGCGCTGAAATCCACGGCGCTCAAAAAACAGGTCGCCTCGCGCACCAAGTACGGGTTCTGGGTGCGCGACGGGAACATCTTCATCAATATCCGCCGGGTCGATCAACCGGAAAACCTCGGCGATATCAATATCTACGAAGTCTCGCCGGACAAGCGGCTGTTGCTGGCGAGCCACGCCAACAAAGCCATCTACGACGGCAGCCAATGGGGCTTGGTCAAGATACGGGCCAGTTATTTCCAGCCGGGGGAAGTCACCGCCGACTTGAAACCGACCATGGATTGGTCCTCGGTGCTGGCCCCCGACCTTCTGAACGCCTTCGTGATCCGGCCCGAGAACCTCTCCGCCTGGGAATTGGACCGCTATATCGACTACCTCCGGGAGAACGGCCAGAACCCGCTGCCGGTGGAACAGGCGTTCTGGGGCCGGATCGTGCAACCGGCGGTGACCTTGGTGATGCTGCTGGTGGCGGTGCCCTTCGTCCTGACCATCAAGCGCGAGGTCGGGATGGGCCAGCGCATCGTGGTGGGCGTGGTGATCGGGCTGGGCTTCTATCTGTTCGACCGCATGTTCAGCCATTTCGGCCTGATCTACGAAATGAACCCGATCTTCGCGGCCTCGTTCCCGACCGCCTTGGCGTTTTTGGGGGCGATGATCGGCTTGATGCGGATGCGGGCGGGCTGAGGTTCGCAATCCAATAGGATGGCGTGGAATCCGGGCTACCGGGCAGCCCACAAGCCGCCCGGCAAAAACAACCAACCCGCCCCACCATCATCCACCAGCCCCGCCCTCCCCTCCGCCGCCCGGATCACCGCGCCCACGCCTTCCACCAAGGCATAGGCGTCCAGCTCCGCCAAAGCCACCCACCGCGCCTCGGCCACATCGCTGGCCGGGACCGGCTCGGGCACGGGATCGGCGGCGGCCAGTTCCGCCAGGAAATCCACGATCACATAATGGAAGCCTTCCAACCGCCGCTCGGCCAGGGCCACGATGGGGCCGGGTTCGACCGCGAGGCCGGTTTCCTCCAGGATTTCGCGGCGGCAGCATTCGCGCAGGGTTTCGCCGGCTTCCTGCTTGCCGCCGGGCAGGGACCACCAACCCTGCGCGGGCGGCCCGCCCCGCCGCACCAGCAAGACCCGGCCCCGCCGGTCGAACACCACGGCACCGACGCCGAGGGCGGGTTTTGGGGGAAGGTTTTGGGTCGTCGCCATGGCGGGTGTCGCTCGCGGTGAAAAACCCATTGTAGCGCCCGGCTATTGAAAACGCGGTGGACAGCCCTATAGTGGAAACTTGTTTTCCCCTTCCACTTTAAGAGGTTATCCCCATGCCCATCTACGAATACCAATGCAAATCCTGCGGCCACGAGTTGGAAGCCATCCAGAAAGTCTCCGACGATCCCCTCAAGGAATGCCCGGCCTGCGGCGATCTGGAATTGACCAAGCTGATTTCGGCGGCGGGTTTCCGGCTCAAGGGCGGTGGCTGGTACGAGACCGACTTCAAGGGCGGCAAGGACAAGAAAAAAAACCTGGCCGGGGAAGGCACCAGCAAGCCGGAATCCAAGCCCGCCGCCGCCGATGCCTCATGAGCTTGTGCCACGGGCGACCGCCCCGTAAGATTCCCGCCTTTTTACTCACGGGAGACCCAGGCCATGCGTAGCCACCGATGTGGAGAACTGACCGAAAGCCACCTGGATCAAGAAGTTGATCTCTGTGGCTGGACCCACCGCCGCCGCGACCACGGCGGCGTCATTTTCATCGACCTCCGCGACCGGGAAGGCTTGGTCCAGGTCGTGTTCGATCCCGATTACGCCGACGCCTTCAAGCTGGCGGAAAGCGTCCGCAGCGAGTACGTGCTGAAGGTCCATGGCAAGGTGCGCCGCCGCCCGCAAGGCACCGAAAACCCCAACCTGGGCACCGGCAAGGTCGAAGTGCTGGCGACGGAACTGGAAATCCTCAACAAGGCCGAAACCCCGCCCTTCCCGCTGGAAAGCGAGGTCGAGGTCAGCGAGGAAACCCGGCTGCGCTACCGCTACATCGACCTGCGCCGCCCCGCCATGCAGCAAAAGCTCAGGATGCGGCGGGACATCACCCGCTCCCTGCGCGGCTTCATGGACGCCAACGGCTTTTGGGAAATCGAGACGCCGTTCTTGACCAAGGCCACCCCGGAAGGCGCCCGCGACTATCTGGTCCCGAGCCGCACCCACCAGAACCATTTCTTCGCCCTGCCGCAATCGCCCCAGCTCTACAAGCAATTGCTGATGGTGTCCGGCCTGGACCGCTATTACCAAGTGGTGCGCTGCTTCCGCGACGAAGACCTCCGCGCCGACCGCCAGCCGGAATTCACCCAGCTCGATATCGAAACCTCGTTCATGGACCAGGACGCCATCACCGACCTGATGGAGGAGATGATCCGCGCCCTGTTCAAAGAGGTGCTGGACGTGGAACTGCCCAACCCGTTCCCGCGCATGACCTATGCAGAAGCCATGCGCGACTACGGTTCGGACAAGCCGGATTTGCGCGTGCCCTTCAAACTGGTGGACGTGGCCGATTTGCTGACCACCTGCGAATTCAAGGTATTCGCGGGCGCGGCCAAAGACCCGGAAGGCCGGGTCGCGGCCCTGCGCCTGCCCAAGGGCGCGGAACTGTCCCGCAAGGAACTGGATGATCTGGCGGCTTTCGTCGCCATCTACGGCGCGAAAGGTTTGGCCTATATCAAAGTCACCGACCGCGCCGCCGGGATCGAGGGTTTGCAATCGCCCATCGTGAAATTCCTGCCGCCGGAGGCCGTGCTGGCGATCCTGGACCGGGTCGGCGCGGAAACCGGCGACGTGGTGTTTTTCGGGGCCGACAAGGCCAAGGTCGTAAGCGAGGCCATGGGCGCGTTGCGGCTCAAGCTAGGCCATGAGCGCGGCTTCGCGGAAGGCGACTGGAAACCCTTGTGGGTGGTGGATTTCCCCATGTTCGAGTGGGACGACAAGGACGGGCGCTGGTTCGCCATGCACCATCCCTTCACCGCGCCCAAGTGCGGCGTGGAGGAACTCAAAGCCGATCCGGGCAAGGCGCTGTCGAAGGGCTACGACATGGTGTTGAACGGCACCGAGATCGGCGGCGGTTCGGTGCGTATCCATCGCCAGGACATGCAGGACGTGGTGTTCAAGCTGCTCGGCATCGAGGACGAGGAAGCGCAGCAAAAATTCGGCTTCCTACTGACCGCGCTGAAATACGGCGCGCCGCCGCATGGTGGCATCGCCTTCGGCCTGGACCGCCTAGTGATGCTGATGAGCGGGGCCAACTCGATCCGCGAAGTGATGGCCTTCCCCAAGACCCAATCGGCCTGGTGTCCGATGATCGACGCGCCCGCGCCGGTGACGGATATGCAGTTGCGGGAGTTGGGGATTAAGCTGAGGAAGCCGCCGGAGGCCAAGGCGGTGGAAGCCAACTAAGCCGCGCAGGCACACGGGCGGGATGGGCGATGCTTATCCCGCCCGAATTGTTTATACCGGGAGGATTTTATGGAATGGGCGGACATTTGCCAAAACCCTTATCTCAAGAACCTGCCGTTCAAGATCCAAAGCGACAAATGGGGCAATATCCTGATGAGTCCCGCCACCAATGAACATGGGATTTATCAGGCCAATATCGTGCGCCTGATCGCCCGACTCAAGGCCGATGCCATGATTATCACCGAATGCTCGATACAGACGCCCGAAGGGGTGAAGGTCGCGGATGTGGCCTGCGCTTCGGCGGAATTCATGCGGCGCAACCGGGGGGCGAATCCTTATCGGGAAGCGCCTGAGGTTTGCGTCGAAATCCTGTCGCCCTCGAATACCGCGCAGGAAATGGACGAGAAGAAGGTGTTGTATTTCGCGGCGGGGGCGGAGGAGGTTTGGTTATGTGGGGCGGATGGGGGAATGATATTTTTCCGGGGTGATGGGCGGGTGGAATCTAGTGGGGTGGTGCCGGGGTTTCCTAGGCGGATTGAGTTATATTGGTTTTAACTATTTTTGAAATATATGCCAGAAAAATCATGGCGCGAAGCAATAATAAGGGTTCTCAAAGAGTCGGATAGCGCATTGCGCTATACCGACATTACCGAACAAATCCTATCTCGCGGCTATTATCAAACCGACGGTGCGACTCCTGAGGCGTCTGTGCGCGGCTGCATTAATTGGTCGATTAAGGATGAAGGAGATAGCTCACCCTTTGTTCGTGTTGGCAAAGGGACTTTTGGCTTACGCCAACAATCGACCCCTAACAATATGCTTGGAGAAACCACTACCAAATCCACAACAAGCCAACTTCAAACCTTCTCGGAAGATTCCGGCGATTCCATTATTCGTTGTTTTGGTATGTACTGGCAACAGGATTTAGTGGTTTGGCGTAGCGACTCAAAGTTATTCGGAAAACAGCAGTTACTAGCCAAAGCGGTGGATTTTGGCAAGCAGAAAGGAATTTACATCCTTTACGACCATCACACGGTGGTTTATGTTGGAAGGGCTATCGACCGGCCTTTGGGGAAGCGGCTCTACGAACACACCCTCGACAGGCTATCTGGGCGGTGGAATCGTTTTTCCTGGTTTGGATTGCTGGATGTTACCCAAGAGGGCAATCTTCGCGAACTTTCATTTAGCGCCACTTTGGCTTCCATGGTTGCCACTTTAGAGGCATTGCTGATCGAAGCCCTTGAACCCCCGCAAAACCGCAAGCGGGGTGATGATTTTTCGGCTATCGAATATGTCCAAGAGGTCGATCCCGAATTGAGAGAAAGACAAATTCAGGCAACCCTCCGGGCCATTGAGCAGAAACTCCGTGAAGGTCCATAAAACGGGTAGCAACCCGCCATCCCGTGAAAAACCTGCCCCACAGACTAGCGCCATATACCACATCCCACGCCGGAGATAACCCCATGGAACTATCCATCAACCAGCGTAGCCCCAATTAGCGCAGCGTAATCGGAGGCATGAAATCCGTGCGATTACGCTACGCTAATCGCACCTACCGTCTGACTACCGCGAAGCACATCATTTAGACTTGTCAGATTTCAACAGAGGATTTTCATCCTTATGTCCGCGCTAGCTTTCGATACCCATGAATTCATCAAAAAGCTCCGTGGAGCCGGTTTCAGCGAGGAACAGGCGGAAACCATCACGGACTTGCAAAAGGCGACCGTCACCGCGACCTTGGAACAGGCACGCCACGACTATAAACTGGATAATCTCGGCACCAAGCGGGATTTGAAAGAACTCGAAGTCAAGCTATCCCACGACATAGAGTTAATCCGTGCCGAACTGAAAAGGGATATTCTGGAAAATCGCCGCTTGATCGACCAAAGTAGCAAGGACTTGGCGAAATGGCTGGTCGGCGTCATCATCGGGGCGGGCGTGGTGCAAATCGGCTTCATTACGGCGTTGATGTTGAAGCTGGCGGATAAGCCGTAGCCCGCACCTAAAATTAACCTTATCCCCGCTCGCTCGCCCCCGCGAACAACTTGTACGCCGGATTCTGTGTCTCCTCCCGATAGGCGAAACCCACGGTATCGAGGAATTGCCGGAAGATTTTCCGCTCGGGCTTGGGCACCTGGATTCCCATCAATACCCGCCCGAACGCCGCGCCATGGTTGCGGTAATGGAACAGGCTGATATTCCAGCGCCCGCTCATCGCCTCCAGGAAATTCAGCAAAGCACCGGGCCGCTCGGGAAACTCGAAGCTGTAGACGACCTCGTGCAATAGCTTGGGCGCGTGTCCGCCGACCATGTAGCGGATATGCTCGACCGCCACCGCGTTGCCCGCCAAATCCAACACTTGATAGCCACGCTCCCGCAACCGGGCCAACAACTCCCGCCCATCCTCGCCGCCGGTCCTTATACCTACGAACAAATGCGCGGCGCTGTCGTCGGAATAGCGGTAATTGAACTCGGTGACGCCGCGCCGCCCCAGCACCCGGCAGAATTCCAGGAAACTGCCGGGCCGTTCCGGCGTGGTCACGGCCATCAGCAATTCGCGCTGTTCGCCCACCTCGGCCCGCTCGGCGACATGGCGCAGGCGGTCGAAATTGACATTCGCGCCGCTTTCGATGGCGATCAGGGTTTGGCCTTGGATGCCGGTGGTTTCGGCGTATTTCTTGGCCCCGGCCACGCCCAAGGCCCCGGCGGGTTCGGCCACCGAGCGGGTGTCGTCGAAAATATCCTTGATCGCCGCGCAAATCTCGTCGGTATTCACCGTGACCACTTCATCCACATATTGATGGGCGATATGGAACGGCTCGCGTCCCACCTGCTTCACCGCCACGCCGTCGGCGAACAAGCCCACCTGTTTCAGCACCACCCGCCGTTCGGCTTTCAGGGCGCGGCGCAGACCATCGGCATCGTCCGGTTCCACGCCGATGATCTTGACTTCGGGCCGCACGAATTTGACATAGGCCGCGATCCCGGCGATCAAGCCACCACCGCCCACGGGGACGAAAATGGCGTGGATATCGCCCTGGTGCTGGCGGAGGATTTCCATACCGACGGTGGCCTGCCCAGCGATGACCTCCGGGTCGTCGTAGGGGTGGACGAAGGTCAGGTTTTGCTCGTCGGCGAGGCGCAGGGCGTGTTCGTAGGCTTCGTCGTAGGCGTCGCCGTGCAGCACGGTTTCGCCGCCGAGGTTCCGCACCGCGTCCACCTTGATGGCGGGCGTGGTGCAGGGCATCACGATCAGGGCGCGGATGCCGAGTTTTTGGGCCGATAGCGCCACGCCCTGGGCATGGTTGCCGGCGGATGCGGCGATCACCCCGGCCGCGCGGGCGGCGGCGGACAGCCCGGCGATCTTGTTGTAGGCACCGCGCAGCTTGAAGGAAAATACCGGTTGCAGGTCTTCCCGCTTGATGAGGATGCGGTTGCCGAAACGGCGGCTGAGTCCTGGCGCGGCATCCAGGGGGGTTTCGACGGCCACGTCGTAGACCCGTGCGCGCAGGATGCGCTCGATATATTTGTGCAGCATCAAAATCTTAAAATCCCAAGAAAACCGGAAACAAGCCGGTATTATCCCCGAATCGACCCGTTAACCCCATGTTGGAGAGCAAAATGACCCAAGACCAGTTGAAGAGAAAAGTGGCGGAAGCTTCCTTGGAATATATCAAGGGCTATTCCGTGCTGGGGATCGGCACCGGCTCGACCGTGAACCACTTGATCGATTGCCTCGCCGACATCAAGAACGACATCGAAGCCACGGTCTCCAGTTCGGTCAACAGCACGGAACGCCTGAAGAAACTGGGCATCCCGGTGCTGGACCTGAACGAGGTCGGCACCCTCGACATCTACCTGGACGGCGCGGACGAGATCAACCCCCATAAGCAGCTCATCAAGGGCGGCGGCGCGGCCCTGACCCGCGAGAAGATCATCGCCGCCGCCAGCCGCAAGTTCATCTGCATCGCCGACGACAGCAAGTGCGTGGATGTCTTGGGCAAGTTCCCGCTGCCGGTCGAGGTCATCCCGATGGCGCGGAGCTATGTGGCCCGCGAATTGGTGAAGCTCGGCGGCCAGCCGGTCTACCGCGAGCATTGCGTCACCGACAACGGCGGCCATATCCTCGACGTGCATAACCTGTCCATCGTCGATCCTATCGCCTTGGAGAAGGCAATCAACAACATCGTGGGCGTGATTACTTGCGGGATTTTCGCGATGCGGCCTGCCGATATGGTGTTGTTGGCCACGGCGGATGGGGTGAGGAAGATCGATTAAACGTGCGGGCGGCGCGGCTATCGCGCCCGCGCCGCCAATAGCAGAACCTACTAAGATTCCACCCCATGCGGACTCCACGGCGAGCATTCCCCATATGTCGCTGTCTCCCAGGCATGGATCGCATGTTTCCGCGTTTCGCCCCAATGATAGCCGCCCAACCTGCCGCTTTGCTGGATGACGCGGTGGCAGGGAATCAGGAAGGCGACCGGATTTCCGCCTACCGCTTGACCCACCGCCCGCGCCGCGCCGGGGCGTCCCACGGCATCCGCGACCTGGGCATAACTGACCACCTTGCCCGGTGGAATCCGTAACAACGCCTTCCACACCATGGTTTGGAAATTCGTGCCGCCGACATGCAAGGACAGCGGCCCCGCCCCGATGGGTTTGCCGCCGAATAGCCTTTCGAGAATGGAACCCGGCCGATATTGGTTTTCCTTCAAGACCGCGCCCGGCCATTTCCTACGCAGGTTTTCCAGCGGTGTCACAGGGTCGGAGCCATCGAGGAATTCCAGGCTGCAAACCCCACGGGCAGTGGTGGCGATAAAAGCCCTGCCAAACGGGGTTTCCCCTAGGGCATAGCCAATCTCGATACCCCGCCCGCCGGTTTTGAATTCCCCAGGCGTCACCGCTTCCAGTTGGACAAAATGGTCGTATAGGCGGGAACCGCTACTCAACCCGACGGCATAGGAAACCTCCAGCAAGGTCCGCGATTCGCGCAATAATCGCTTGGCTCGCTCCACCGTCAACACCTGCAAGAACCGTTTGGGTGTGACGCCCGCCCAACGGCTGAACAGGCGCTGGAAATGGAAGGGACTCAAATGGACATGCGCCGCTATCTCGTCCAGGGCGGGCTGCTCATCCGCCCGTTGGACGATGTAATCGATGGCTTTGGCGATACGTTCGTAATCGGACATCATGGCCTCCGATAACGGAATATCAGCGGCGCAAGGAACGGGCAACCCCTATTTCCAAGGAATCCACCCCGATCATACGGCGCGCCGGAATATAGGATCGAAAATCCGATGGTCTGGTGCATGATCCGCTCCCAAGGGATATGCCAGTAGTTGGGCGGATTATAGGTATCGGTATCGGCCATGCCGACCCGGTTCTTGCGCTACTGAAAGCTCACCACACGCTGGCGAAGCCCGGCGGGGATTGTATGGTATGGCGGGATTTTGATTCGGCGGCGTGGCGGCTTTATGATCGGGAACCGTCGCATATCCCCATTTCAACCGGACATAAAAACCCATGCCTTTCACCCCCTTCCACCTGGGTCCCGGCCTCGCCCTCAAGGCCGTGGGCGGACGCCATTTCAGCCTGACGATGTTCGGCGTCACCCAGGTCGCCATGGACGTGGAACCCCTGGTCCACATGCTGCGCGGCGACTCCATCCTGCACGGGATCACCCACAGCTACGCGGGCGCGACCGTCATCGCCCTCGCCGCCCTATCGCTGGGACGGCCCTTCTGTTGGATGGCCCTGGCCTATTGGAACCGGATCGCCTCGTTGCGCTGGCTGAACGGGCTGCGGGTTTCCACCCGGATAGGCTGGATTCCGGCGCTCACGGGCGCTTTCCTCGGCGCGTATTCCCATGTGTTCCTCGACAGCCTGATGCACGCCGATATGCGGCCCTGGTGGCCGTTCGCCGCCGGGAACGGCCTGCTCGACGCCATTCCGGTGGGCTGGCTGCATCTGCTTTGCTTGGGCTTGGGCGTGATGGGCGCGATGGTTCTGGTAGCGGTGTTTGTCTGGAACAAAATCGCCATCGAAACCTGAGCCGGGTCAATCGACCCGTTCGGGGAAATGCGCCAACGCCTCGTCCCGCCCGGCTTCCAGCGCCTCCCAGTCCGGCAATTTCCCCATCCTGATATAAACCGCGTCCACGTTCTGCTTATCGAAGAACGCGGAGATCGGGCGATAGATTTCCCGCACCAAATCGGCATCCCGCACTTGGCTCAAATCGGTCATGGCCCACCCCCCGCCAGGATTGGGGAAAGCCGCGCCGCCGTCCCCGGCGGCGCGGTCCGGTTTCAAGCGGCAGGCGGTTCGGTCGCGGCCCAGGCCGGCAGGGCCTGGACCTGGGCGGACCAGCGGGCGATCTGGGCATAGCCTTCCAGCGGATATTTCCCCGGCACGGCGTACATCAGCGCGGCCGCCACCGCCACGTCCGCCAGGGTGAGGCCGTCGCCCACCAACCAGTCGCGCCCGGCCAGATGGCCATCCAGCACCTTGGCGAAACGGTGGAATTTCTCCTCGACCTTGGCGAGTTCCGCCGGATCCGGCTCGCCCCGGCCCAGCATCGGCTTCAGGATGTTCTCATTCACATAGACCATACAGACCTGCGACCAACTGGACGACTCCCAGAACAGCCAGCGGGCGATATCGGCCCGGACCCGCACATCGTCCGGGTACAACGGGGTATCGCCCTGTTTCGCGGCCAGGTATTGGAGGATGGCGTTGGATTCCCACAGCGTGAAATCGCCATCCACCAGGGTCGGCACCTTGCCGTGCGGGTTGAGCTTGAGGAAGGCGGGCGCCTGCCCCTTGCCGGCGAACAGATCGACGAACTCGGTTTCCAGCTCCAGGCCCAGCAAGTGCGCGACGATCCTGGGTTTGCGGGCGAAGGGCGAAGCGGGGTGGAAGTACAGTTTCATACGGATTCCCTCGGTGGATTCAGCGATGGTTGAATGCGAGCGCGCGCGTCCCAACGGGACGGGGCATATCAGAACACATATTCTGGAATCCGTAAAGCAAAATCAGAACGTCCGTTCTGATTCCCGGCCCGCCGGAGAGTCCAGGGTGGACAAGGCTACGCCCACCATATTACCGATGGCCGTGGGTTCGACCCCGGCACGGGCCATCATCGGCAGGGCGTGCATGACGCCGAACAGGAAATCGGCCTCGCGGTCCACATCGTAGCCAGGCGGCAATTCGCCGCGGCGCACGGCGTTGTCCAGCATCCGCCGCAATCCGGCGCGCAGGCGTTCGCGGGCGGCGATGACGGTCGCCGCCACCGCTTCGTCGCATTGCCCGAGTTCATGCATGGAATTGAAGATCAAGCAGCCCAGTTGGTTGCCCGGTTGGCTCATGAAACAGCGCAAAGTGTCGAACAGGGTTTTGACCGCGTCGAGCCCGGCGTCGGGCGGTTCGATGATGTCCAGCAGGGGCCGGATGATGGTGGCGCGGTAATGTTCCAGGGCGGCGAGGAACAGGCCGCTCTTGCCGCCGAATTCGCCATAGAGGCCATAGCGGCTGACCCCGGTGGCGCTCACCAGGTCCTCGATGGAGGTGCCGCCATAGCCCTTTTCCCAAAACACCCGCATGGCCTTGTCCAGGGCCGCGTCGGGGCTGAATTCCCGGCTACGCGCCATCCCCCCTCCCCCGCCGTCCCATATCCGGCTTCATGCTTGGAACAACTCCGCCACGTCCAGCGCGGCCTCGGGAAAGGCGATGGGAGCCAAGCGGCCCGCCGCCAACTTCTGGACTTGGCGGTAAACCCCGTCCCCAGGCTGGGCATAAACCTCGACACAGCGGGAAGGGATATCGACCAGCCAATATTCCGGGATGGCGTGCTTGGCGTAGAGCGGGGCCTTGATCTCGCGGTCGGTGCGGACGCTGGTATCGGCGACCTCGACCACCAGCAGCACATCGGCGGCGGCGGGCAGGGCTTTCATGTAATGGTCAGAACGATAGCGGAGCAAGGCGAAATCCGGCTGCGGCGCGGAATGGCGCGACAGCCGGATTGGATATTGCACCCAAGCGGTCGCACGGCCCATCAAGGTCGGCATTAGCCATTCGGACAAGCGCGTACCCAAGCCTGCATGGAAACTACCTATCGGCGACATCTCGATCACCTCCCCCTCGATCAACTCCACCCGGTCTTCGGGGCCGAAAATCCCCGCCTCGCCCATGCGGTAATAATCATCGACCGTGAGTTTGTAATGCGGTGCCGCAACCGGCGGATTGTGCATGACGGCGGCCATCGGCCCTTCCTCCATTCAGATGATTTGCAACACCACCTTGCCCGCGGTATGCCCGGTTTCGAGCTGGGCATGGGCGGCGGCGGCTTGTTCCAAGGGCAGGGTCTGGCCGACATGCGGCCATAAACGGCCCTGGTCGATCAAATTGGCGCAGCGCTCCAGGATTTCGACCTGGTGGGCGCGGGCCGCGGGCAAATCGCGCAGCATCGGGGTCAGCATCAACTCGAAACCGATGCGGAGGTTGCGCAGCCGGGCCTCCTTGAAAGAAAACCCGCCCGGATCGAGCAGGGTCACGAGATCGCCGAAATGGGCGGTGCAGTCGACGCTGCGCCGGAACACCTCCGGCCCCACCGTATCGACCACCAGATCGGCCCCGGCCCCGCCGGTCAGCCGGTTGGTTTCGGCCACGAAATCCTGTTCGCGGTAGTCGATGACCTCGTCCGCGCCGTATTTCTTGGCGAAGGCGGCGCTTTCCGCCGAACCCACCGTGGTCAGCGCCCGCGCCCCCTGGAGCTTGGCCAATTGCAGGGCCACATGCCCCACTCCGCCCGCGCCCGCGTGGATCAGCACCGTCTGTCCCGCCTGCAAGCGGCCCCGGTCGTACAACATGCCCCAGGCCGTGATCAGCACCAGCGGCCCCGCCGCCGCCTGCACGAAATCCAAGGCCGGCGGCATCGCCGCCGCCCAGCGCTCCTCCAATACGGTGTATTCGGCATAGTTGCCCGGTTCGCCGCCCAGGCCACCGTGACAGAACCACACCCGGTCGCCGACCTTGAAGCGGGTGGCTCCGGCCCCGGTCTCGACCACTACGCCCGCGCCATCGCAGCCCAGCACGGCGGGCAAGGCATCGGGATAGAACAGCCCGCCCCGGCGCAATTTGGTATCGACCGGATTGACCCCGGCGGCGTGGAGCCTGACCTTGATCTGGGTGGGCGTGGCGATGGCGGGTTCGGGAATGTCACGGGGGACCAGTACCTCGGGTCCGCCGACGGCGGTCATGACGATGGCTTTCATGGTGTTATCTCCTTGGGTTGTTCGAGCGGCGATCCCGGCCCAACGGCGCGGCGGAACCCAACCAGCGCTCCAACAGGCCGGGCCGCCGGATGCCCAGCAGGTGTTCCCACCAGTAGGGCTTGTCCAGGCTGGAAACGATCACCCCGCCCTTGGCGCTGCTGGAATGCACGAAGGCGTTATGGCCGATATAGATGCCGACATGGGAATAGGGTTCGCCGGTGGTGTTGAAGAACAACAAATCGCCGGGCCGCTTGTCGCGCTGGTCCAAGGGCGGCAGCGCCTCGGCCATGTCGCGCGCGGTGCGGGGCAGGCGGATGCCATGGCGGCGGTAGACATGCTGCACGAAGCCGCTGCAATCGAAGCCGCCCTCCGCCATCGATTCCCCGCCCCAGACATAGGGCGTGCCCCGCAGGCTCAGGGCGTAATCGACCACCGGACCCATATGGGAACGGCTGGCGGCGGACGGTGGCGGCGGTGGTGGCTTGGGCGTGCTGGCGCAACCGGCCAGGAGCGCGGGCAACAACAGCGGGAAAAGCAAACGATAGGGTATGGCAGGCATGGTAGTTTGGGCGCAATCAGGAAAAGCGACACGGCGGCTTAAAGTTAAATGTCCGGCCCGCTCCCGTCCAGCGGCGCGGCCTCGGCGGCGGCCCACAACCGCCGGTAGTCTTCGTAACCATAGCGCTTCGCCAGCCGCGGGCTGCCGTCCGCTCCGCGCAGATAGAGCGCGGGCAGATCGTAGCCATTGAAGCGGCTGGCCTTGACCAGGGCGTAAGCCCCGACGTTCTCGAACAGCAAGGCGTCGCCCACTTGCAAAGGCCGGTCGAAGCGGTATTCCCCGAACACATCCCCCGCCAGGCAGGTACAGCCCACCAACAGGCAGGCGTGTCCGCCGTCCGGGCGGTGTTCCCGCAGGGCGGGCGCCTTCTGGTACTCGAACACCTCGGGCAGGTGGTGGACGCCGGTATCCAGCACCGCCACCGCCTTGCCCCCGCGCTCGAAGCGGTCGATCACGCGGGTGGCCAGGCTCCCGGCCCGCCCGACGACGGCCTTGCCCGGCTCGAAGAACACGTCGAGATCGTGGCGGCGCTTGAAGTCGAGGACCACCCCGGCCAAATCCCGCACGTCCTGCCCGGTTTCGAGCAGATAGCCGCCGCCCAGGTTGATCCAACGCAGCCCATCCAGGCGCGGACCCAGGCCTTGTTCCAAGCGGGCCAGGGTTTCCCGCAATGGCGCGAAGCTTGCTGACTCAAATAAGGTATGGAAATGTAACCCTTCGATCCGGGTGGCGATTCCAGGCTCCCCGGCCAGCGCGGCGGCGAGTTCCGCCAGCGGCACGCCCAGCTTGGAATACGGGCGGCAAGGGTCGTAACGCGGATCGTCCAGGAAGGAAAGCCCCGGATTGACACGGATTCCCGGCGACACCCGCGCCGGCAGGCCCGGCAGGAAACGCCGGCACTGCTCCAGGGAATTGAAGCTGAGATAATCGCAAACCGCCGCGATGCCGTCGATGTCCCCGGCGCGGAAACCGGGCGTGGTGATGTGCAATCCGACCCTTCGCGGTGCGGAATGCGCGAACTCGGCGGCCCAGCGGGCCTCGAACAGCGAACTCGCCGAGAATCCATCCACCCCCGGCAGCACGGCATCCAGGATAGCCTCCCAGGGCAGGGCCTTGACCGAATACAACAGCCGCGCCCCCGAGCGCCGCCGGACCTCGGCCAGCAGGGCGAGTTGGCGGGCGATGCGGGACTCGTCGTAGACGAAGGCCGGGGTATATTCGGGGATAAAGTGCGGGATTTGATCTTGCATATCGGGAATAATGCGGTGGGCGTGGATGAAACGCGAGCGCTCCGGCGTTTCCGGCCCGCGGATTGAAAAGCTACTGACAAGCCCCCGTGCTTGGTCTATAGTTCCGTGACACCTGTCACCGGATGATAAAGGCATAACAATATTAGAGTAAACGCAGCCACCCACGTCCACAGCGCGTCGGATCGCAGCGTCGAGGTGTATCAATGTTGACACAAGACCCCAAGATCATCAGCTTCGAAACCGTACAAGCCAAACAAAAAGAAGCGCCCAAATTCCCCACCCAGCGCATCGCGGCGGAAATCCGTAACCTACAAGCCAAAGTCCTGACCGAACTGCTCCAATATTTCTTCACCGTCATCGACGACGAGCTGTTCAAACGCTCGGGTTCGGAATCGGTCCACCAGCAAACCCTCTACTTCGAAACCATGCGCCGGGTCCGGGTGGAATCCGCCACCCTCCAGGCCAACTTCCACGAGCGGGTGGCCCGCCAGATCGACGAATTCTTCAGGAAAAAACCCGCGCCCGCCAGCGACGCCGGCAGCGCCGCGCCCGCCCTCGGCGATCTCGGCTTCTCGCTGGTGGAAAACGAGGTGCTGGAAGAGGAAATCGCCCTCACCGCCATGACCGAAAAGGGCAACAACCTGTTCCAAACCCATTTGTTCAGCCTCAACAAACGCTTCGCCGCCCTGATCGAACGCGAGGAGCTCGACAACCAGGACAACCCCCTCGCCCCCCGCGCCCTCTGCCATACCTTCGCCGAGGCGCTGAAGCCGCTGACCCTGGACGTCGTGGTCAAGCTCCTGATCTACAAGCTGTTCGACCAAGCCGTGATCGGCGGGCTGGGCAAGCTCTACCTGGAATTGAACAACCACCTGGTCAACGAGGGCGTGCTGCCCAACCTGACCCGCAATATCAAACGCCCCATGATGCCCGGCTCGCCCTACGCGGGCCGGTCCGCGCCCGGCGGCGGCCCGGCCCGCGGCCTCGCCGACGAGGGCGTGAGCGACAATCCCCAGGCCTACCTGGAAGTATTCCAGAGCATGCAAGCCCTGCTCAACGGCTGGCGCGGCCAAATGGGGATGCCCGGCGGCGATTTCGGCGAGGGCTATCCGCAGGGACCGGCGCTGGACACCGGCGAGGTGGTCAGCGTCCTCAGCATGATGCAAGCCCCGGCCCTGGCCGAAGGCCAAACCGGCGGGGCCAGCGCCGAGGACCTGAAGTCCTTCCTGCTCCAGCGCCAAGCCCAGGCCGGCGAGGCCCGGCCCCTGGCCCGCTCGGACGAGGACATCATCGACATGGTGGCCCTGATCTTCGATTTCATCCTGGAGGACCGCAACCTGCCCGACCCGGTCAAGGGCTTGATCGCCCGCCTGCAAATCCCGGTGGTCAAGGTCGCGATGCTGGAAAAATCCTTCTTCGGGCGCAAGAACCATCCGGTGCGGCTGCTGCTGAACGCCCTGGCCCAGGGCGGCATCGGCCTGGATTCCAGCGAGAGCGTGATCGACACCCCGGTCTACAAGAAGATCGAATCGGTGGTGAACCGCATCCTCGACGAATTCGACCAGAACGTCGGACTGTTCTCCGACCTCCTCGACGAATTCATGGCCTTCCTGGAAAAGGACGGCCAGCGCAGCCGCATCGCCGAGGAACGCACCCGCCAGGTCACCCAGAGCAAGGAACAGGTCCAGCTCGCCAAGCGCAAGATCGCCTACGAAATCGCCTCCCGCCTCGAAGGCAAATCCACCCCGGCGGCGGTGCGCTCCTTCCTCTACAACACCTGGAAGGACGTGATGGTGCTGTCCTACCTGCGCCGCGACAAGCAGCCGGGGGATTGGGAAGTCGCGCTGGAGGTCATGGACAAGCTGATCTGGAGCGTGATCCCGCCCCAGGACGCCCAGGCCCGCAAAGCCATCATCCAGACCATCCCCAAACTCATCAAGGCGATCCGGGCCGGGCTGGAATCGATCTCCCTCGACCCGCAGTCGGTGGCGAACGCGATCAAGGAACTCGAAGCCAGCCACGTCACCTGCCTGTCCAGCCCGGCGGGCGCAGCCGCCGCCGAGGGCGAAGCCGCCAAGGCCGAGGCCGCGCCCCCGGAAGAACCCCAGGTGGAAATCCGCGACCCCGAACTGGCCGAGGCCATCATCCAGATCCGCTCCAACCTGCCGGATATCGAAAACCTCACCCTCCAGGACCTGAGCCGCCCGACGGACGATATCGGCGTGGAGGAATACGTCCTGTCCGACTTCGTGATCGAGGACGAATACCTGTTCAAGGCCCGCGAACTCCAGGTGGGCGAATGGGTGGAATTCGACGAGGAGGGCGGGCACAAGAAGCTGCGCGGCAAGCTCTCCTGGAAGAGCCAGGTCACGTCCACCTATGTCTTCGTCAACCGCAAGGGCACGAAGGTGCTGGAAATCCCCCTGGGCGAACTGGCGCGGCGGATGGGCGCCCACCAGGCCAGGGTGATCGAGGACGCCGCCGCGCCGCTGATGGACCGCGCCTTCGGCGCCCTGATGAGCAAGCTACGCACTTCCCCCGCCCCCAAGAGCGCCTGAGCGGGACCGGCCCGCCGCCCCTCCCGGCGGCGGGCCTGCCCGGAAACGACAAAGCCGCCCCCGCCCGGCATGGGCGGGGGCGGCTTTTCATCGCCCGCCGCGTCAAGCCGCCGGGCGCGGCCTGAACGAATCGAGCAACAGCAGGGCGACGCCCACGGTGATGGCCGAATCGGCCACGTTGAAGGCCGGGAAATGCCATTCCCCGTAATAGGCGTCCAGGAAATCGATCACATAGCCATAGAGGACGCGGTCGATCAGGTTGCCCAAGGCCCCTCCCAACACCAAGGCCCAGGCGGCGGCCTCCCAAACCTTCGATCGATCCAGCCGCGCCAGCCAGCGGCAAATTAAACCGCTGGCGGCGACGGCGAGGACGATGAAGAACCAGCGCTGCCAGCCCCCCGCCTGCGCCAGGAAGCTGAACGCCGCGCCCTGGTTGCGGAGATAGGTCAGTTGGAAGAACGGCACCAGTTCGATGGATTGATACAGCCGCATCGAGGCATCGACCATCAGCTTGGTGGCCTGGTCGAGCGCGATCACCCCGGCGGACAGCCACAGCCAACGCAGCATGGCGCTCACGCGAAGCGGCGGGTTTCGCCGCCGCCAACCACGTTCTCGACGCAGCGCCCGCAGAGTTCCGGGTGGTCGGGATGGCCACCGATATCGGCGCGGTGGTGCCAGCAGCGCACGCATTTGGCGTGCGGGGACGCCACGGCCCGCAGTTCCAGCCCTTCGATTTCGGTGGGCAGGGTGTTCTGGGCACCGGCCAGGGGCAACAGCCGCACCTCAGAAGTGATGAACACGAAACGCAGCTCATCGGCGACCGGGGCCAGCTTTTCCATCACGGCTTCGCTGGCGTAAAGCTCGACCTCCGCGCCCAGCGAGGAGCCGATCTCGTTGCGGACCCGCAGGACCTCCAATTCCTTGCCCACGGCTTCCCGCACCTTCAGCGCGAAATCCCAGAATCCACGATCCAGGGCCGCGCCTTCGTCCAGCGGGAACAAGCCGGTATACCAGGTTTCCAGGAACACCGATTCGCCGCGCTCCCCTGGCAGGTAGCGCCAGATTTCATCGGCGGTGTAGCTGAGGATCGGGGCCAGCCAGCGCACCAGCGCCTCGGCGATGTGGTACATTGCGGTTTGCCCCGAGCGGCGCGGCAGGCCGTCCTCGGCGCAGGTGTACTGGCGGTCCTTCAGCACGTCGAGATAGAAGCTCCCGAGGTCCACCGAGCAGAAGTGATGCACCCGCTGATAGACCTTGTGGAATTGGTAGCTTTCGTAAGCCTCGGCGACTTCCCGCTGCAACTGGTAGGCGCGGTCCACGGCCCAGCGGTCCAGGGCCAGCAGGTTCTCGGGCGCGACCACGTGCTTGGCGGGATCGAAGCCATTCAGGTTCGCGAGGAGATAGCGGGCGGTATTGCGGAGGCGGCGGTAGACATCGGCGGTGCGTTTCAAGATTTCGTCGGAAACGCTCATCTCCGCTTCGTAGTCGGTGGACGACACCCACAGCCGCAGCACATCCGCGCCCAGGTTCTTCATCACCTGCTGGGGCGCGACCACGTTGCCCTTGGACTTGGACATCTTCTTGCCCTGCGCGTCCACCGTGAAACCATGGGTCAAGACCTGCCGGTAGGGCGCGTCGCCATTGACCGCCACCGCCGCCAACAGCGAGGACTGGAACCAACCGCGGTGCTGATCGGAGCCTTCCAGGTACAAATCGGCGGGATAGCCGAGCGTGTCGTCGCGGTTCAACACGCAGTAATGGGTGACGCCGGAATCGAACCACACGTCCAGGGTGTCGGTGGTCTTGCGGTAGTGCGCCGCTTCCGCGCCCAAGAGTTCCGCCGGATCGAGATCGAACCACGCCTCGATGCCGCGCTGTTCGATGCGCTGGGCGACTTGCTCGTTCAAGGCCAGGGTCTCGGGATGGAGTTCGCCGGTTTCCTTGTGGATGAACAAGGCGATGGGCACACCCCAATTGCGCTGGCGGGACACGCACCAATCCGGGCGGTTGCCGACCATGGCCTCGATCCGGGCCTGGCCCCAACCGGGAATCCACCGCACCTTCTGGATTGCCTCCAAGGCCGCCCGGCGCAGATGGTTCTTCTCCATGGCGATGAACCATTGCGGGGTGGCGCGGAAAATCACCGGGGTTTTATGCCGCCAGCAGTGGGGATAGCTGTGTTCGATGCGGGCCTCGTGCAGCAGGGTGCCGTGTTCCTTCAACACCTCGATCACCCGCGGATTGGCGCTCATCACATGCTGGCCCGCGAACAAGGGCGTATTGGGCAGGAATTTACCATCGTCGCCCACGGGATTATCGACCGGCAGGCCATAGGCTTGGCCCACCACGTAGTCTTCCTGGCCATGTCCCGGCGCGGTGTGGACGGCACCCGTACCGGCGTCCAAGGTGACATGGTCGCCCAGGATGATCGGCACCAGCCGGTCGTAGAACGGATGTTTGAGCTTCAAGCCTTCCAGCACCGAGCCTTTGCAATAGGCCACGACCCGGTAGTTCTCGATTCCCGCGCGGAGCATCACATCCTTCATCAGGGCATCGGCGACCAGGAACCGCTCGTCGCGGTCGCGACAATCGACCACCACGTATTCCACCTCCGGCCCCAAGGCCACGCCTTGGTTGGCGGGCAGGGTCCAGGGCGTGGTGGTCCAGATCACCACCGACAACGGCCCCGACCCCGTGGCCCCCGGCACACTATGGCAGCGCCGGATCAAATCCATCTCGTCCAGCACCCGGAACTTCACATCGATGGCCGGGGAATGTTTGTTCTCGTATTCGACCTCGGCCTCGGCCAGGGCCGAGCCGCAATCGGTACACCAATGCACCGGCTTCGCGCCCTTGGCCAAATGGCCGTTGGCGCAGATGCGGCCCAGAGCCCGTACGATATCCGCCTCGAACCGGAAATCCATGGTCAGATAGGGCCTGAACCAATCGCCGAACACCCCCAGCCGGATGAACGCCTCGCGCTGGATATCCACCTGCTCGGCGGCATAGGCCCGGCACGCCTTGCGGAACTCGGCGGCCTCGACCTTGACCCCGGCCTTGCCGATCTTCTTCTCCACCATCAATTCGATGGGCAGGCCATGGCAATCCCAGCCCGGCACATAGGGCGCGTCGAACCCGGCGAAACCCTTGCTCTTGACGATGATGTCCTTCAACACCTTGTTGACGGCGTGGCCGATGTGGATTTCGCCATTGGCATAGGGCGGGCCATCGTGCAGCACGAACTTGGGGCGGCCTTGGAAGGTCTCGCGGATGCGCTCGTACAACCCCAGGCTCCGCCAGCGTTCGAGCTGCTCCGGCTCGCGCTGCGGCAGATTGGCCTTCATGGGGAAATCGGTGGCGGGGAGGTTGAGGGTGGCTTTGTAGTCGGTGGTCATGGCTCGAAACAGGGAATGGATACTGAACGCCCGCTCCGCCCGGAAGCGGGCCAAACTCATCGGCCCTGGAAATATTCCCTGGCCGCCGTAACATCTTTCCCGATCTGGACGCGGAGTTCCTCGATCCCGGCGAACCTGCGCTCGTCCCGGATTTTGCGGTGGAAGATCACCTCCACCAAACGCCCGTAGATATCCTCGGAAAAATCGAACAAAAAGGTTTCCAGCAGCACCCGCTGCCCACCGCCCACCGTGGGCCGGAGCCCGACGTTGGCGATACCGGGCCGGGGTGCCGCGCCAAGACCGGCCATTGTAACGGCAAACACCCCCTGCACAGGAGTATTTTTCCGCCGCATCAATAGGTTGGCGGTGGGAAAACCCAGGGTGCGGCCCAGCTTGGCCCCATGCACCACCCGCCCACAGACCAGATAAGGCCGCCCCAACAGCCGCGCCGCCCGCTCCAAATCGCCCGCGGCCAAAGCCTCGCGGATCAAGGTGCTGCTCACCCGTTCGCCCTCGACCAAGACCGAGGCCGTGTCCACCACCTCGAACCCCCGGCGCAGGCCGAACTCCCGCAGCATGGCGAAATCGCCCCGGCGGCGCTGGCCGAAACGGAAATCGTCGCCCACCACCAGATATTTCACGCCCAGCTTGCCGATGAGGATATCCTCGATGAAGGCTTCGGGCGGCAGATCGGCCAGGGCGCGGTTGAAACGCAACAGCAGGACGCAATCGACCGGCAACTCGGCCAGCCGGTCCAGTTTCTCGCGGAGGCGCATCAAGCGCGGCGGCGCGTCGTCCGGGCTGAAATATTCCCGCGGCTGCGGCTCGAACAACACCACGCAGGTCGGCAAGCCCAAACGTCTTCCCGCCGCCGCCAAACCCTCGACCACGGCGCGGTGGCCGACATGGACGCCGTCGAAATTGCCGATGGTGGCGACGCAGCCCCGTTCGGACAGCGGCGCGGAAGCGGAACCCAGGATCAAATGCATAGATGGAAAACCCGTGGTATTCAGGCGGTTTCGGCCAGGAGGACATGGCGGGGCCGCAGCCCCAGAACGGCGAGGCAAACCAGATAGGCGGCGAATCCCAGCCCGATCCACAGCCCCAGGTGCAGTGCCCGCGCCTTCAAGGTCCAATCCGGCCAAGCATAAGCTCCGGCGGCGTGGATCAACAGCCCGGCCATGAGCGCGGAGGCCCAACCCACCCGGAGCAGGAACGCGGGCCAACCCGGCTCGGGCCGGTAGACCCGCTCCCGCGCCAGCCGCGCCAGCAACAGCCCGGCATTGCACCAAGCCGCCAGCGCCGTGGCCAAGGCCAGCCCGGCATGTCCCAGCCCCCAAGGCGCGGCCAGCCACACCAACAGCAAGCCCGCCGCGAGATTGACGCCGACGGTATAGACCCCGAAACGGGCCGGGGTCGCCAAGTCCTGGCGGGCGCTGAACCCCGGCACCAGCACCTTGACCCCGATGAAGCCCAACAAGCCCACCGCATAGCCCATCAGGCTCAAGGCCGCCATCTCGGCGTCGTGGGCGGAAAAGCGCTCGTATTGGAACAAGGTATAGACCAAGGGCTTGGCCAGCAGCGCCAGCCCCAAGGTCGCGGGCAGGCCGATCAAGACCATCCAGCGCAAGGCCCAATCCAGGGCGCGGGAAAAGGCTTCGGGGTCGAGGTTGGCGTGCCGTTTCGACAAATGCGGCAGGATCACCGTACCGATGGCGACCCCGAAAATCCCCAAGGGGAATTCCACCAGCCGGTCGGAATAATAAAGCCAGGACACGCTGCCCGACACCAGGAACGAGGCGATCAAGGTATTCAGCAGCAGGTTGAGCTGCCCCACCGAAGTCCCGAACACGGCGGGGGCCATCAGCCGGGCGATGCGGCGCACGCCCGCATCGTCCAACCCCAGGCGTGGACGCGGCAACAAACCCAAGCGCCACAAGGCGGGCAACTGGAACCCCAGTTGCAACACGCCCGCCAACAATACGCCGAACGCCAGGGCCACGATGGGCTGCGGCAACCGCGGCGACCACCAAAGCACCGCCGAGATCATCGACAGGTTCAACAGCACCGGGGTGAAGGCCGGCACCGCGAAGTGCCCATAGGTATTGAGGATGCCGCCCGAGAACGCGGCGAGGCAGATGAAAAACAGATAGGGGAAGACGATCCGTAGCATCTCCACGCTTAGCCCGTATTGCTCGGGGTTTTGATAGAAACCGGGCGCGAACAGGAGGATCACCACCGGCGCGGCCAGGGTGCCGACCCCGACCGCCAGGGCCAGGACCAGGGCCAGGGTTCCGGCGGTGCGGTCGAGGAAGGCGCGGGTGGCATCGAGTCCCTGGTTTTCGCGGTAATCGGCCAGCACCGGCACGAAGGCTTGCGCGAACGCCCCCTCGGCGAACAAGCGCCGGAACAGGTTGGGCACCTTGAACGCCACGAAGAAGGCGTCGGTCCCGGCGTCCGCGCCGAAGTAGCGGGCGATGACCACATCGCGGACGAAGCCCAGGATGCGGGAACCTAGGGTCATGCCGCCGACCACGGCGGTGGATTTGAGGAGATGCTTGCTCAGGACCGAGAACCCGCGTGCTTCAAAGAAAGCGGCGGATTATAAAGCAGGCCGGGGCGGAGCGCCGCCCCGGCCACATAGGCGAAACACGGGTGGTCTGTGTATCGTGCGTCGTCATAAAAAATGACACCCCTAACAGCCCGGCGAGGAGCGTTCACTTTTTTTCGATTTCATGTCTTTGAACCAGTTCTCATTTTGAGAAATAGATTAAAATTTGCCTATGGGATTTTGCAAACCAATGCATCGCAAACTAGAGGCAATTATGAAACCGTATTCATCGATGACCCTGCTGGGCCTGGCCCTAGCCCTGGCCCAACCGCAAGCTTCCGCCAGCTCGCTGGCGGGCACGGTCACTCTGGGAGGCACCTACTCCGGGACCATCCAGATGCGCGTGAACGGCAATACCACTTCGCAAGGGGAAGGCGGCGGCAATATCGGCGGCTCCTCCGCCGTGATCGGCAGCTATAACGTCGGGCTGTCGCAGTTTTATTGCGTGGACATGTTCACCGGCGCGTCCTTGAACGCCACCTACAACGCCAGCTTCAACACCGACGGCCTGATCAACGGGAACGCGGTCCCCAATGCCGGGCAAGTGGCTTGGCTGTTGCTCAATATCGCGCCGACCGCGACCACCCAACCCCAATACCAAGCCCTGCAAGGCTTGATATGGCACCTCGAAAACGGCAACAACGCCATCTTCGACCAGATCAGTAATAGCGCGGCGGCGGTGGGCTATTACAACCAATATGTCAGCGCCCTGGGCAACAACACCGCTCCGGTGAATTCGGTGATCTGGATCAATCCCCTCAACGCCAGCGGTGGCCATTATGCCTATCAAGGCTTCGCCGCCGTGCCATCCGGCACCACGGTCGCGGCTTTGTTCAATGTTCCGGTGCCGGCTACCGTTTACCTCCTGGGCGCGGGGCTGGTGGGCTGGACCTTCGGCCAGCGCAAGCCGGTCCGCCGTCCGCTGTCGGCGTAGGCTGGGTCGACGGCCCGCGGGAGCGGAAACTTCCGCGGCGGACGGTATTCCCGCATCAACCATGGGAACGATGGACGAGGGGCGATAAAATCGACCGCCACGCCCCCGGAGTCCTCACCCATGAATCTCGCCCAGCAACTCCCCGCACCCAGCCTCTACGAGCAGCTTTGCGCCCTGCCGGACAACCTCGTCGGCGAAATCCTCGGCCACACGCTCCACACCCAGCCGCGCCCGACCGGACGCCATGGCCTGGCCGGGCGCGGCCTGAGCGTCAACCTGGCCGGTCCCTACGACCTGGGCCGGGGTGGTCCCGGCGGCTGGTGGATCATCGCCGAACCCGAGGTCCACTTCGTCCGCGATATCGAAATCGCCGTGCCCGACCTCGCGGGCTGGCGGCGCGAACGGATGCCGGACATCCCCGACGGCCACCGCTTCGAGGTGGTGCCCGATTGGGTCTGCGAAATCCTCTCCCCCGGCACCGCCAAGAAGGACCGCGGCATCAAGCTCCCCCTGTACGCCCGCCACGGCATCCCGCATTGCTGGCTGGTCGATCCCGTGGAACGGACCCTCGAAGCCTACGAACTGCGGCAAGGCTTCTGGACCCTGCTGGCGACCCTCAAGGACGACGACCCCGTGTCCCTGCCCCCCTTCGACGCGATAAGCTTCGCCCTGGCCGAATTGTGGGCCTGAGTCCACGGCTGCGCTTTCACGAATGGCATAACACCTTTTCCACCCGACCCATGAAAATCCTCGAATACACCGGGCTCGATATCGGCAAGCACAAGGCCCAATACCAGAAAGTCCTGGACGCCATCGCCCGCGACGATTTCCGCCAAGCCGATATCAAGAAGCTCGCCAATATCGCCCACGGCAAGTTCTACCGGGCCAAGCTGGACGCCGCCACCCGCCTGCTGTTCTCGCTGGTGCGGCATGGCGACACGGTCTACGCCCTGATGTTGGAAGTGATCGAGAACCACGCCTACGACAAATCCCGCTTCCTGCGCGGGGCCGAGGTGGACGAGGACAAACTGCCCGCCGTCGATTCCCACACCGCCGCCCAGGACGCCGACCCGGTGCGCTACATCCACCCCGAACGGCGCGAAATCCACTTGCTGGACAAGGTCATCTCCTTCGACGACGCCCAGGAAGCCGTCTACCGCCTGCCGCCGCCCTTGATCGTGGTGGGTTCGGCGGGCAGCGGCAAAACCGCCCTGACCCTGGAAAAGCTCAAGCACACCGAGGGCGAGGTGCTATACGTCACCCATTCCGCCTATCTGGCCCAGAGCGCCCGCGACCTCTACTACGGCCATGGCTTCGACAAGGAAGGCCAGGACACCACCTTCTTCTCCTATCGCGAATTCCTGGAAAGCCTGCGCGTCCCGGAAGGCCGGGAAGCCGGTTGGCGCGATTTCTCGGCATGGTTCGGACGGATGCGCCAGCAGTTCAAGGGCATCGAAGCCCACCAGGCGTTCGAGGAAATCCGGGGCGTGATCGCCGCCGACGCGGGCGGGGTCTTGGCGCGGGAAGCCTACCGGGACTTGGGCGTGCGGCAATCGATCTTCCCTCGGGAACAGCGCGACCCGCTGTACGATTTGTTCGAGAAATACCGGGCTTGGCTGGCCGAGGCCAAGCTCTACGACCTCAACCTCGTGGCCCACGAATGGACCCCAGCCGCCGCGCCCCGCTACGATTTCGTGGTGGTGGACGAGGTGCAGGACCTCACCAACGCCCAGTTGGCCCTGGTCCTCAAAACCCTCAAGAAGCCGGGCCATTTCCTCTTGTGCGGCGATTCCAACCAGATCGTCCATCCCAATTTCTTCTCCTGGAGCAAGGTGAAAAGCCTGTTCTGGCGCGATCCCGAGTTGGCGGCGCGGCAGGAACTCCGGGTGCTACGGGCCAATTTCCGCAACAGCCACGAGGCCACCCGCGTCGCCAACACCCTGCTCAAGATCAAGCACCGCCGCTTCGGCTCCATCGACCGCGAGAGCAATTTCCTGGTGGACGCGGTGGCGGGCGAAACCGGGGCCGTGACCGTCCTCAACGACAAGGACGCGGTGAAGAAGGAACTCAACCAGAAGACCAAAGCCTCGACCCAGTTCGCCGTGCTGGTCATGCGCGACGAGGACAAGGCCGAGGCCCGCCGGTTCTTCCAAACGCCCCTGATCTTCTCCATCCACGAGGCCAAGGGGCTGGAATACGCCAACATCATCCTCTACCGCTTCGTCTCCGACCATCGGGCCGAATTCGCCGATATCGCCGAGGGTGTGACCCCGGAGGATTTAAAAAGCGACGACCTCGAATACCGCCGCGCCAAGGACAAGGCCGACAAATCGCTGGAAGTCTACAAGTTCTATGTCAACGCCCTGTACGTGGCCCTGACCCGCGCCATCCAGAACGTCTACCTGATCGAATCCGACAGCCGCCATCCCTTGCTGGGCCTGCTCGACACCCGCGCCGGCAGCGACAAGGTGGACGTCGCGGCCAAGAACTCCACCCTGGACGATTGGCAGCGCGAAGCCCGCAAGCTGGAATTGCAGGGCAAGCAGGAACAGGCCGACGCCATCCGCGCCAATATCCTCAAGCAAACGCCGGTGCCCTGGCCGGTGTTCGACGAAGCCCGGCTGCGCGATACCCTGGTCAAGGTGTTCCGCGAGCAAGTGCCCGGCTCCAAACTCAAGCAGCAACTCTACGAATACGCCACCTGCTACGACGAGATGGTCCTGGCCGTTTTGCTCGGCCAGGAAGCCGGGTACGAAGCCGCCCGCAATTTCCACAAGCAACGCGCCACCCTGGGTTACAAATACCTGATGCCGTATTACGGCAAGGTGTCCAAGGAGGTCTTGCAGCAATGCGAGCGCCACGGCGTCGACCACCGCACGGCGATGAACCTGACGCCCCTGATGGCGGCGGCGGTGGCGGGCAACGTGGCCCTGGTCGAAGCCCTACTGGAACGCGGTGCCAACCCGGAACTCACCGACCACCTGGGCCGCAACGCCCTGCATTGGGCCATGGTCGAAGCATTCCGCGAACCCAAGTTCGCCCAGGGACCGTTCGCGGCCATCTACGAACGCATCGCCCCGGCCAGCATCGACCTGCGGGTCGGCGGGCGGCTGGTGCGCATCGACCGCCATCTGACCGAGTATTTCCTGTTCCAAACCCTGTGGGCGCAATTCAGGAGCCGGTTCCTGAAGCACGAATGGGGCGATTTCCCCTCGTTCGATACCGGCACGATTCTGGAGGCTTGGCAACACCTGCCCAAGAACGTGCTGAAACCCGAACGCAACAAGCGCCAGCATCTTTCCAATGTGCTGTCGCGCAACGAGATGGACCGGGATTACGCCTATAACCGGCGCTTGTTCAAGCGGATGCGCCAGGGCTGGTATCTGTTCAACCCCGAGCTATCGGTGCGGCGCAAGACCCCCGAGGGCGAAACCTGGGTTCCGGTGTACGAGGCGCTGAACCTCAAGCTGGTGAAGGAATTCGCCCAGCCGCCGCTGTGGACCTATATCGACAACCTGCTGAAGAGCGGTGGGATCGAGCCGCCGGAGGGCGTGCCGGTGGCCTGCGAGCGGCGGGAGCGGCGTTTGCAGCACGACCGCGAGGCGGAAGCGGCGGCGCGGGCGCGGATGCAGGCCGACACGGAACGGCAGCGGCGCGAGCGGGAGGAGGAAATCCAACGGATGCTGGAGGCTTATAAACAGCGGAAGCCTGGAAAGGGGAAGAAGAAATAGGGCGGGTTCCGCCGGATTCCCAAGCCCGGCTTGCTGTGGCAAGACCGGCGCTTGGGAACGGGGGACATCTTGGATCAAGTCCGATATTCGGCGTTGATCCTGACGTAATCGTAGGAAAAATCGCAGGTCAAAACGGTCTGGCTGGCTTCGCCCCGGCCCAGGGCCACGCGGACCAGGATATCGGGCCGGGCCATGACGGCGGCACCGGCTTCCTCGGTGTAGCCGGGGGCGCGGCCACCGTGTTCGACGATCAAGACATCGCCCAGCCAGATCGACACGCCGTCGATGTCCAGCCCCACGCAACCGGCCCGCCCCACGGCGGCGAGGATGCGGCCCCAATTGGGATCGCTGGCGAAGAAGGCGGTCTTGACCAAGGGCGAATGGGCGATGGTCTTGGCGACGGCGTGGGCCTCGGCCTCGTCCTGGGCCGCGTCAACCTGGACGCGGATGAACTTGGTGGCTCCTTCCCCATCGCGGACGATGGCCTCGGCCAAATCGGCGCAGACTTCCCGCACCGCCTCGGCGAACAGGGGGAACCCGGCGCTGTCGAGGCGCAATTCCGGGTTGCCCGCCGCGCCCGAAGCCAGCAGCACGCAGGCATCGTTGGTGGAAGTGTCGCCGTCCACGGTGATGCAGTTGAAAGTGACATCGACCGCCTTGCCCAAGGCCGCTTGCAGGCTGGCCGCTTCGACCTTGGCATCGGTGGCGACGAAGGCCAGCATGGTCGCCATATTGGGCTGGATCATCCCCGCGCCCTTGGAGATGCCGGTGATCGTCACCGTATGGCCGTCGAGTTCCAAGGTCCGGCTGGCCAGCTTGGGCCGGGTGTCGGTGGTCATGATGGCGCGGGCGGCGCGTTCCCAGCCGTTTTCGGTCAGCGCGGCCAGGGCTTCGGGCAGGGCCGCTCCGATCTTGTCCACCGGCAGGTATTCGCCGATGACGCCGGTCGAGAACGGCATCACCCGCTCGGCGGCACCACCGGCCAGATCGGCCAACAAGCCGCACGTGGCGCGGGCATCCTCCAGGCCCCGCAGGCCGGTGCCGGCGTTGGCATTGCCGGAATTGATGAGCAACCAGCGCGGCTGCCGGGCCAGATGCTCGCGGGCCACGATGACCGGCGCGGCGCAAAAGGCGTTGCGGGTGAACACGGCGGCGGCGCTCGAACCCTCCGCCGCTTCGATCACCAGCACATCGTCCCGGCCCGCCCGCTTGATGGCGGCCCCCGCCGCGCCCAGGCGGATACCGGGAACCGGCAGGGCTTCCATGGATTTGACGATTCGGCTCAACTCCCTACCCTCCGCTTCAGGCCAGCTTGCCGTGGCATTGCTTGAATTTCATGCCCGAGCCGCAAGGACAAGGATCGTTGCGGCCCACCTTGGCGAACGGACTGGTCGAAGGCACCGCCGGACGCTGCCGTGGCTCGGCGGGAGGAGCCATTCCAGGCTCGGCCTCGGCACCAATTTCCAGGGCGCTGCCCGCCTCGGCGTGCTGGAACTGCATCTCCACGGGGGCGCTGCGCTGTTGCTCCTCCATGACCTTGACCTCCTCCTCGCTGCGCACATGCACCTTGGAGACGATGCCGATCACCTCGTGCTTGATGCCGTCCAGCATGGAGGTGAACATCTCGAAGGCTTCGCGCTTGTATTCCTGCTTGGGGTCTTTCTGGGCGTAGCCGCGCAGGTGGATGCCCTGGCGCAGATGGTCCATGGCGGCGAGATGGTCCTTCCAGGCGCTATCCAAGACCTGCAACATCACGGTCTTCTCGAAATGCCGCATGATCTGCACGCCGACGGACTCGACCTTGGCCTCGTAGAGCGCGTGCAATTCCTCGATGAGCTTTTGCTTGAGGCGGTCTTCGTACAAATGGGTATCCGCGTCCAACCAAGCCTGGACCGGCACCTTGGAACCCAGGTCGCGCTCCAGGGCTTCCTCCAAGCCCTTGACATCCCATTGCTCTTCCAAGGTGTGGGGCGGGATGAATTGCTCGAACAACTGCGCGCCCACGGCTTCGCGGGCTTCGGTGATGGCGGCGGAAATATCCTCGACCTGCATCAGTTCGTCGCGCATGTGGTAGATCACTTTGCGCTGGTCGTTGGCGACGTTGTCGTATTCCAGCAATTGCTTGCGGATATCGAAGTTGCGGGCCTCGACCTTGCGCTGGGCGTTCTCGATGGCGCGGGTGACCCAGGGGTGTTCGATGGCCTCGCCCTGTTGCATCCCGAGCTTCTGCATCAAGGCCGCCACCCGTTCGGAGGCGAAAATCCGCATCAAGGGGTCTTGCAGCGACAGATAGAAGCGCGAGGAACCGGGGTCGCCCTGACGGCCCGAACGTCCACGCAACTGGTTGTCGATGCGGCGCGATTCGTGACGTTCGGAACCGATGACATGCAAGCCGCCGGAAGCCACCACGTCTTCGTGGCGCTGTTTCCATTCGGCCTTGATGCGGGCGACGGCGACCTCGTCGGCGGGATCGATCCCGCGCATGTCCTCCTCCACGCTACCGCCCAGCACGATGTCGGTACCGCGCCCGGCCATATTGGTGGCGATGGTGATGGTGCCGGGCTTGCCGGCCTGGGCCACGATATGGGCTTCCTGCTCGTGGTGCTTGGCGTTCAAGACCTGATGGGCAATGCCCTCGCGGCGCAGCAACTGGGAAATGACCTCGGAATTCTCGATGGAGGTGGTGCCGACCAGGACCGGCTGGCGGCGCTGCACGCAATCGCGGATATCCTCGACGATGGCGTTGTGTTTTTCCTCCACCGTGAGATAGACCAAATCGCCCAAATCCTTGCGCGATACCGGCCGGTTGGCCGGGATGCACACCACTTCCAGGCCGTAGATTTGATGGAATTCGGTGGCTTCGGTGTCGGCGGTGCCGGTCATGCCGGACAGCTTGCCATATAGGCGGAAATAGTTCTGGAAGGTGATCGAGGCCAAGGTTTGGCTTTCGTTCTGGACCTGGACGTTTTCCTTGGCCTCGACGGCTTGGTGCAGACCTTCGGACCAGCGGCGGCCCGGCATGGCGCGGCCCGTGAATTCATCGACGATGATGACCTGGCCCTCGCGCACGATGTAGTCCACGTCGCGCTGGAAAATGGCGTGGGCCTTGAGCGAGGCGTTGATGTAGTGCATCAAGCGGATGTTGACGGCGTCGTACAGGCTCTCGTTGGGCTGGATCAAGCCATGCTGGACCAGGAGCTTCTCGATGTGTTCGTGGCCGGCCTCGGTCAGGTAGACTTGGCGCGATTTCTCGTCCACCGAGTAGTCGCCGGGACCGTGTTCCTTTTCCTGCTTGGTCAGGTGCGGCATGAGGACATTGACCTTTTGGTAAAGGTCGCTGCGGTCCTCGGAAGTGCCGGAGATGATCAGGGGCGTCCGCGCCTCGTCGATGAGGATGGAGTCCACCTCGTCCACGATGGCGAAGAATTTGTCGCGCTGCACCCGCTGTTCCTGGCTGAAGGCCATGTTGTCGCGCAGGTAGTCGAAGCCGAATTCGTTGTTGGTGCCGTAGGTGATATCGGCGGCGTAGGCTTCGCGGCGTTCCTCGTTGGACAGGTTGGTGACGATGGTGCCGACCGTGAGCCCCAGGAACCGATAGATGCGGCCCATCCAATCCGAGTCGCGGCGGGCGAGGTAGTCGTTCACCGTCACCACATGCACGCCTTTGCCAGGAAGGGCGTTGAGATAGGCGGCCAAGGTCGCGACCAGGGTCTTGCCTTCGCCGGTCTTCATCTCGGCGATCTTGCCGTCGTTCAACACCATGCCGCCGATCAACTGCACATCGAAATGACGCATATCGAGGACGCGCCAGGAGGCTTCCCTGACGGTGGCGAAGGCTTCGGGCAACAGGGAATCGAGGGTTTCGCCCCGCGCCAGCCGTTCGCGGAATTCCTGGGTCTTGGCGCTGAGGGCGGCATCGGACAGCTGCTGGAACTCCGGCTCCAGGGCGTTGATCCGTTTGACTATTTTGGTTTTTTTCCTGACGATGCGATCGTTGCGGCTACCAACGATACTTTTGACCAGCTTGCCTAGCATTGCGGGTGGTTCCCAATCCGAACTACAGAATCCGGGGATGATACCGTAAAAGCGTGGCGTTTATAATGATTCGAGTTTCCGCGGAGCTCTCACGGAGAGCCCGCCCCGCGCCGATATCCCCTCTTCCCCCCGGTTCCCACCATGGCCGACCACCCCGAACCCGTCCGTCAACACCTGCGTAGCGAGGGTCTCGCGGCGCTCCGCACCGAATTGGACAAGCAAGCCCGCCTGCTCCAGATCGTGCGCCAATCCCTGCCGGCCCCCCTGCGCGAACATTGCCGCCATTGCCTGCTGGAAGCCGGCGGCAAGCTCCTGCTCTACACCGAATCCGCCGCCTTCGCCTACCAGCTCAGGTTCTACGGTCCCGCCGTCGCCGCCCAGGTCGCCGAAGCCGCCGGCCTCGAAACACCGCCCGAGGTGCGGGTCCGCAACCTGACCCCCAGCGGCGCGGAACAAGCCCCCTATGCCAAGCCACGGGTGTTCCAGCCCCCGCCCGCGAGCGTCGCCGAACTGTTGCGGGAAAACGCCGCCGCCACCCCGCACGAAGACCTGCGGGAAGCCCTGTTGCGCCTGAGCCGGACCGTGGACGAATTCAACCGGCGCGGCCCTTTGGAAGAGCCGGACGGCACGCCCGACACCGGGCCGGGGCGATAGCCCCTCGATAGCCCCTCCGCCACCCGGTCCGGCGGATTCCAAGCGCAAGGCCCGCCATCCCCGGCCCGCAAAAAAGCCGCCATGCCCAGGCATGGCGGCTTTTTCCTGTTCCAGCCTCGCCCGCCGGGGACGGGAATCGCCGATCCCGTCCCGGCGCTATCCGCGCTTAGAAACGGCGTCCGGCACCAAAGCCACCCCGGCCACCGCCGAAGCCGCCGCCGGCGGGACGATCCTCGCGCGGACGGGCTTCGTTGACGGTCAGGTTGCGGCCTTCGACATCCTTGCCGTGCAACGCGGCGATGGCGGCCTGGGCCTCCTGGTCGCTGCCCATCTCGACAAAGCCGAAGCCTTTGGAACGGCCCGTTTCGCGGTCCATGATGACGTTGGCGGATTGCACCACGCCATGCGGGGCGAACATCGCTTCGAGATCGCTGTTGCCGATCCGGTAGCTCAGGTTGCCGACATACAGTTTCTTGCTCATAAAAACTCCAAGGGACAAAAAGACGAATAACGTAAAGGGTTGGGGTGGGATCCGGCGGGTGTCAGCGGCGCTTCCTGCCGCCGCGCCCACCGGGGCGTTCTTCGTTAACACGCAGACTGTTGCCGCGTAGGTTGAATCCGTTCAGGGCGCTGATCGCGGCCCGGGCCTCGTGGCCCTCCATTTCGATAAAGCCGAAGCCGCGGCAACGGCCTGTGAATATGTCGCGCGCCAGGTTCATCGACCGGACCCGTCCGTGTTCGGCGAACAGCGCGGTGAATTCCTGCTCGGTGAGGTCGGGCGGCAGATTGCCCGCGTATATTCTCAGCATAAGATTCCTCGGGTTGTGGCCCGGTGCCTGGCGGCACGACGCCAATCCTGGCGCGGGCGGGCGATAAAGGTGACCACAGGATCGCTTCCGGGGGAGGCATCGCGTGCGGTTTGCGGGAGGAGGCGGGGCTAGCAGAGAGGTGCCGGGAGGCAGTGACTGACGGGAAGTTCCGAATCCTCGGGACGCAGGCCATACCCGCGTCGCCGACAAACTAAGGACAGCATACGCTGTTTCTGGGAAAACGCCTAATCCTAATCGGGATTTCCAGCGTTCAGCGCGACGCGACCAGCCTGGGTCCCACATTCAACAAAGTCACCCGCCCCCCCAAGAGATGCACGCCACCCCGGCGGCGGTTGTCGCCGGTATCGCTGTACTCGAATTCGTAGACGCGCCACCAAGCGATCCAGCCCTCGGCGGTGCGGGTGGGCCGCAAGCGGGCCAGGACCACGGTCTCGTCCAGGAATTGCAAGCCCTCGGCCCGGCAGGCCTCACGCACGGCGGCGAGGGCGGTTTCCCGCGCCTGGGTGTTTTCGTACCACAGCCAGCCGCATCCGGCCACGGCCAGGAAGATCAGTATTTCCACGGTGTTCATATCGGGTTCGCGCACAGGTTCATTGGTGGGTGCCCAGCGTGCCGGCGGTCGCGTCCGGGGTGGGATCCAGGAGCGTCGTCCAAGCTGCCCTCGGCCTGGGCCGGGAACCGGGTCCTGGGCGGGATGGCGGCGCGGGCGGGGTCACGCCCTGGGCGCGGCACCGTTGCCGACCAGGATATCCCGGACATTGGCGGCGATGGTCTGGGCGAGGTCGTCGGTGGGCAAATCGTTGGCGTCGGTGCCGAAGGGATTTTCCACCTCCTCGGCGATGATTTCCAAACTGCCCAGGACGTAGAAGATAAAGGTGGTGAACAGCGCCGTCCAATAGCCGAAGGAATCCACGAACACGAAGGGCATGGACACGATGTAGGCGAACACGAACTTCTTGATGAAGAGGCTATACGAATAAGGGATCGGGGTTTTCTTGATCCGCTCGCAGGCCCCGCAAATCTCGGTGAGCTGGCTCAGGTCGGGGTTCAACATCAGGACGTGTTCGGCGGTCAGGTCGCCGCGCCGGTAAAGGCCGTCGATCTCCGCGAACAAATAGGCGGCGACGGCGTTGGGGGCATGGCGGATCGGGCCTTTGTGGGGTGGGTTGGCGTCGCGCAAATGGTCCTTCAGGGTCGCGGCGTAGGCGCCCAGTTGGGTGGCGAGCGCGGGGCGGACGGGATGGCCCTTGCGCAGATAGGCGTTGAGCTTCAAGGCCAGATTGCGCGAGGTATTGACCAGGGAACCCCAGAGCTTGCGCCCTTCCCACCAGCGCTCGTAGGCGGTGTTGGTGCGGAACACCAGGAGCAGCGAAATCACGAAACCCAGCAGCGAATGCACCGCCGTGGTGGAACTCAGATGTTCCGGCCAGAGTTCCCGGTCCACGAAGGCGATCCCCCCCGAGAACACCCCGACCGTCGCCATGGCCGGCAGCAAGCGCCTGAAGGTGTCGCTCTTGTGGAATTTGAAAATCAGTCCCCACCAGGATTTGGGATCGTAGGTAATCACGCCGGGCTCCCCGTCAATTCGACCAGGGCCGGATTATAAACGGCCCGGCCCGGTTTCACCCCGTCCGCCGCCCCAACCGCCCCACCCCCCAGAACAACAAACCGAGGCCCAACAGCCCCGGCCCGATCTGCCGGGTCAGGAACCATTTCACATTCGGCACCCGCGACACGAAACCCCAGAATTGGTGGCGGGCCGCGGAAAAATCGTTGGGCAGGAAACAGGCCCGGTAGCTGTAAAGGTCGCCGTCGAACACGAAGCACATCGCGCCCTCCTTCATGAAGGCATCGACATAGCCGGGCTTGATCGAATAATCGCCATAGACCGCTTGGAACACATGCATCGCCGCCCGGCGGCGGCCACTCTCGGGACCGGGGTTCCGCTCGAACTCGAAGGTATGGTTCTCGCCGGTCTGCTCGACCGTATAGGGATAGCGCTGGCCTTGGTATTCGTAGACATGGTTTTCCCCGGCCCGGCCAGCGGTGGCGAAGGCCAGGGCCAGGAGGGCGAAGGGTCGGAGTCGGGCCGGTGTGATCTGATGCATAGCTTGAAGCCTCTTGTTGTGGTTTTTTTATCCCAGGGCGGGCCTGGGTTTTATGAGTATAAGCGGGGCAAGGGAGCGGACTACAAAACCCGGCCCGGCGCAGCGCCGGGCCGCCCCGATGAACCGGCACCATGCCGCGCCAACCGCCCCCGGATATGGATTTGGCCCCCAATACCCAGGACCGCCCCATCTTATCCCCTTCCTCCATACGTAATCGCCACTATGGCGGCGGGGTTGGCGTTTTAGTATAAATTCTCCGCATGGTTAGGTTTGGTCGTATATTTTCCGAACCCAAACCAACCATGCCATTCGACATGCCATAAACATCGCAGATAACAAGGAGATACGCCTATGAAAATCCAACATCGCTTGGCGGTGGGACTGGCCGTCCTGGCTTTGTCCATGGGTACGGCCACGGCCAAGCCCTTCGGCCCGACGCCGATAGGCGGGGGCAAACCCTGGCCCAGGGCACCGGAAATCAGCGCCGCCTCGGGACCCGGCGCGGTGGCGCTGATCACCGGGATACTTCTGCTCAGGAGCGAGCGCTCGAAAACCCGGCGCTCCTCCGATCCCCATTGATCCCGGACCCTGGGATAGCGGCCCGGAACCATGGCCGCCATCCCGTTCCCCGGACGCCTCCAAGCACCCACCCACCCGCCACGACCCCGTGTGAACGGCCCTAAGCCAGGGTATCGCACCCGCCAATATCTCCCGCGCACCATGTCAGCAATTATCCGTCCACCCTGGCCATGGGATAGGGGTATCCACTGGCTATTTTTATCCGTCCTCCTCATCGCCGAATTTATCGGCATGAAATCGAATTACACGGTACCCAGCCTGTTTTCCCCGATGCCGCGGTTCGCGGAAGATACCTATGGCTCGGTGGCGCTATTCCACCATACCAGGGAAATTTGGAAACTCGGGCTATGGCTGGGCGGCGGCGGCCTGTTGCTCCTGGTCCCGCGCCACGCCCGCCTGCTCGGGGAATTCCGGCGGCAATCCCGGTGCCATCGTTGGCAAGGCTGGCTATGCGGCCAGTGCCTAGCTTTCGCGGCCTTGGCGGCGACCACCGCCTATTTATTCGCCGAGCCCACCCAAACCGAGCGCCTGGGCCTGGCCGGGGCCGTGGCGTGGACCGCGCTGCTGGGCGCGACCCTGTGGCTCTGGCTGCTCGCGTTGGCACCGGGCCGGTTCTGGGTTTGGCTGGTGCGCCATGAAACCCCGGCTTTGCTGGCGGGCATGGTTTTGGGTTATTGCGCTTCCCGCGTCCTAGAGCAACTGGTATGGCAAGAAGCCCCGCTGGCCCAAAAGGAATTATGGGCTGCCCTATCCGGTTATACCCTGACGCTGGTCCATACCCTATTGGGTTGGATGTACCCGGATAGGATCTATATGCCGGAATCCGCCGTGGTCGGCACGCCTTATTTCGCGGTGGAAATCACCTATGCCTGTTCGGGGATCGAAGGCATCAGCCTGATCGTCGTATTCGTCGCGCTGTATCTCGGCTTATTCCGCAAGGAATTGAGGTTTCCGCAATCGCTCTGGCTATTCCCCTTGGGTATCGGCGCGATCTGGCTGGGGAACGCCCTGCGTATCGCCGCCCTGATTATCCTGGGCAGCGAGATTTCGCCGGAACTGGCCAGCGAGGGTTTCCATGCCCAAGCCGGCTGGATCGTATTGATCCTTATCATCCTGGGTATCTTGTGGATTTCACATCGCTATTTATCCGCCGTGGAATATACCCGGACGGAGGGCGCGGCGGTGCGGTTGGAAACCGGATTATTACTGCCCTTGCTGGCTTTGCTGGCGGCCACGATGATAACTTCGGCCTTTTCCAGCGGCGGCTTCGATAGCCTATACCCGCTGAAAGTGCTGGTCACGCTGGCGGTTCTGTGGCATTGCCGGAGTGCCTACACCCGGCTCGGCTGGCATTGGGATTGGCGGGCTGCGCTGATCGGTGGCGCGGTATTCGCGGTCTGGATGGCCTTGGAACCCGCCACCGGCGCGGACGGGGCAGGGCTGGCCCAGGGTTTGGCCGGGTTATCGGATGGGGCGGCGGCTTTGTGGTTGCTATTCCGGGTGTTGGGTTCGGTGGTCGCCGTGCCCTTGGCGGAGGAATTGGCCTTCCGCGGCTATTTGATCCGCAAGTTGATCGCCCGCGATATCGAAACCGTCCCGCCGGGGCGGTTCGCCTGGGTGTCGTTCCTGGCGAGTTCGGTGCTGTTCGGGCTGCTGCACGAACGCTGGCTGGCCGGGAGCTTGGCCGGGATGGGGTACGCGCTGGCGTTGTACCGGCGCGGGCAGATCGGGGATGCCGTGGTGGCGCATATGACCACCAACGGCTTGATCGCCCTGGCGGTGTTGGCGCAAGGACGCTGGGGTTTGTGGACCTGAGCCGGTGGCCCGGAGCGATAGCGGAATCCGGGGGCGGCCCTTCGACCGGAAGCCCGGATTCCGCCGCGCCGCATCCGGGCCACCTCAGCGGAAAGCGTCCTTGCGCCGCCGCGTTTCGGCGAACACCCGCACCGGCTCCGCGCCGCGCACGCCCAGCGTGGCCTGGATTTCCGGGCTTTCCGGGCGGAGGAAGGGATTGGTCGCCCGCTCCTCCCGCAACAACGAAGGCACGGTCGGCCTGCCGTCGCGCCTAAGTTCCCGCACGCGGGCCATGCGCTCGACCAGGGCTGGATTATCCGGCTCCAGCGTCAGGGCGAAACGGCCATTGGCCTCGGTATATTCGTGGGCGCAATAGACGCGGGTCTCGTCCGGCAAGTCGCGGATGCGGCTCAAAGAGTTCCACATCTGTTCCGCCGTGCCGCCCAGCAAGCGCCCGCAGCCCATCGCGAACAGGGTATCCCCGCAGAACAAGGCCCGGTCGGCCTCGAACCAATAGGCCAGATGGCCCTGCGTGTGGCCCGGCACCGCCATCACCTGGGCGGTGATCGCGCCCAGTTCCACCGTATCGCCCTCCCCTAGCGCCACGTCCAGGCCGGGAATATCGCCCCGGTCGCGGGCCGCGCCATAGACCTGGCAACCGGTCGCTTGTTTCAACGCCAGGTTGCCATCCACATGGTCCCAATGGTGGTGGGTATTGAGGATGTGGCTGAGCTTCCAGCCGGTTCGTGCCAAAGCCGCCAGCACCGGCTCCGCTTCCGCCGGATCGACCACCGCCGTGGCCCCGGTGGCCGGATCGCGCAGCAGGTAGACATAGTTGTCCTGCATCACCAGGACTTGATGGATGTCGAGCATGGTTTACCTCCCGGTCAAATAACGCGCGATATCTTCCTTGGAAAAACCGATCTTCTTCGCCACCCGGTCGGCGTGGCTGACCCTGGAAATGCCCTCGATCAAGCGATAGGTCGGCTGCTCGTTCTTGAATTCCACCTGCCGGGCCAGCCCGACCTTCTTCTCCTGGAAGCGGTCCACCAGTTCGTGGTTGTGGGTGATAAGGAGGGTGCTGTTGCCCTTCTGGCGGAAGCCGTCGAGGATGTTCATGGAGATTTCGATCTTTTCCTCGTGGGTGGTGCCCTCCGAGAGCTCGTCCATCACGATCAGGCTTTGCGGACTGCTGCTGAGGAAGATGTCCTTGGTGCGGCGCAATTCGGTGCCGAAGCGGCCTTCGCCGTCGGCGAGGTGGCTGATTTCCGGCATCTGGTAATAAATGCGGTCGGCGGGCGAGAGTTCGGCCTGTTCGGCGGGGACGTAGCTCCCGATCTGGGCCAGCAATTGGGTTTGGGTCAGGGTTTTGCAGAACGCGGTCTTGCCGCCGCTATTGGGTCCGGTGACGAGGGTCAGGCGTTCTTCGCGCAGGGTGAGGTCGTTGCCCACATAATCGCGGTTGTCCTTGCCGAGGATGGGATTCCGCACATTCTTCACCACCAGGGTGTGGCGGTCGGTGTCGAGGATGGTGGGCAGGGTCATGGGATGCGGAAAGCTTTCCTTGAGGCGGACGAAACTCAGGAGTTCGTCGAGCTTGCCCAGGGAATCCAGGAGGTTCTGGACATCGACGGATTTCTTGAAAATCAGGCGCAAGGGATAGATGCAGCCGTCGCGGTCGAAGCCACCGACCACGGGGATATACAACAGGGACAGCGGGGCGATGAACAGCCAAATGGTGGGGCCGATGGAATCGAACATCTCGAACACGATGGGGATGAGTTCCATCAACACCAGGAACATCACGGCGATGAGGCCGAGCAAAGCGGGCTTGAACAGGCTGGGCTTGAATTTTATCCCCGGCACGAACCAGCCTTTTTCGGCCTTCGTCACCATACCTTTTTCGGTGCGGTAGGCCGGGCCATAAGCGAGGGCGTAGGCGCGGGATTTGGAAAATCCCTTGAGGTCGTCGACCAGGGTGGCGAGGTATTCGCTTTGCGGGGTGGGCAGGCGGTGGGCGGCGTCCACCAGGTTCAGCATGAAGCGGGTGCCCCGGATATAACTGGCGTAGCCGTAGCCTTCGATTTCCAGCTTATGGGCGGGCGAGGACAGCATCCCGACGAAGGTGCCGAACAGGAGGTCGTAGAAGTCTTTTTCGGTGTCCCTGGCTTGCTTGATGAGGTTTTCCAGGCGTTGGCGGATTTCGCCGTTGGTTTCGATCTCGCGCACGGCGTCTTGCTTGGCGCGGATCAGGTTGGCGTCGGCCAGCGGGCGGGTGAGCGAGCGGTAGAGGGTGGCTTGGCCCGCGACGGTGCTGGCGTGGTTGACGCTGTCGAACAGCTTATCGACCTCCATGGATTGGAAGCTGGCGGGGTCGATGACATTTTGGTTGGCCTTGGCCGGTGGCGGGCGGCGGATCGGTGGGGGTTCGACGGCGTCGGATTGCAGCAGGGTGGGATACAGGGCGTTCACGATTTCTTTCATGGGGGCGGGAACCTCGTTTTATTAGTGGCAGCTAACCTAGCACTTCGTTGTCCATGGCTTCAACCGGGTTGGGCCGGGACTTGGGTTGGGGTGGGGATTGGGGGGAATGGTTCCGTGGGTGGGATTGTTTGGGGTGGGTGGTTGGCATAACATGCTGGCTTGGAGGATTATGCGGGGGCGCATGATTCCTGGCTATCCGTTAATAACATCGAGATCACCATGGGTCAGAGATTTAACGAACTATTCGAAAAACATATCCAGTTCATCAATGAACAGAAAATATTTTTTGTCGGAACAGCTACCGCAAATAGCCGTGTGAATATTTCTCCAAAGGGTATGGATTCATTCAGGGTGATTAGCAACTCCCGTGTTGCTTGGCTAAATGTTACCGGCAGCGGCAATGAAACATCCGCCCATGTACAGCAAGACCCACGAATGACTATCATGTTCTGTGCCTTCGAGGGTGAACCTTTAATTCTTCGGCTTTATGGTTCGGCAAAGGTCGTCCACAAGGGCGATCACGAATGGAACGATCTTTTTCCTTTATTCAAACCCTTGCCCGGCGCTCGGCAGATTTTCGACATCGCAATTGATCTCGTGCAAACCTCTTGCGGGATGGCTGTTCCCTATTTTTCATATATGGATGATCGAGAATTGCTTTCCGACTGGGCCACAAAGAAAGATGAAGCAGGTTTGAAGCGGTACTGGGAAGAAAAAAACCAAACGAGTATTGACGGGATTCCTTCGTATATTGTCTCTAAAGGCGGTTAAGCCCGTGCGGTGGAATACGCCGGAGTACCGGCTATTCCGCCTTACATCAAATAGCGCACCAATCGCGACCCGATGCGCCCCCTCCGTTCGGCATATCCTATAAACTATTCCGCCCCACACCAGCGAGGACACAAACCCCATGAACCCCCAACAAACCCACACTGCGCACAGCCTATATAGGCTTTACGAAAGCCTGCCCGAAGAAGTTCAAAAATATTTCCTTGAGGAATTGATTCAAAAAAGAAACGCCGAAATCAAGGCATTGACCGCTGCGAGTCCGCCACAACCTGAAAAGCGTAACCGCGTTATTTTCGGCATCATGGAAGGCGCGCTCGACGTGCCGGATAACTTCGACGACGATTTACCCGATGAGATCACCAATGAATTCTATGCGGACAAGCTATGAACCTGCTGTTAGATACGCATATCCTGCTGTGGCTGTTGGCGAAACCCAAACTTTTACCGACGGCTGCCAAAGCAGCCATTGAACAAGCGGGTCAGGTGTTTTTCAGCCCGGCCAACCTCTGGGAAATCGGCATTAAATCATCGATCTGGCCCGAATATGGAATTCAACGGATCGAAGCGGTTCACCAAGGCGCTTTGCGGTCGAACCTGCAAGAATTACCGATCCGCTCGGCAGATACCATGCTTGCCAGCCAATTACCCTCGATCCACCGCGATCCTTTTGACCGCTTACTGATCGCCCAAGCCCATAATAATGGCATCCACTTGGTAACGGTGGACGAGAAAATCGCACGATATCGAATGCCATATTTACTGCTTGCATAACTGCTCTCATAGGACGGAATAGTGCATCCATCGCGCCCCGATGCGCCTCCGTCCACTCCTATTTTCATATCGTGCGGCAACTACCCGCTTGGCCCGCCGGCAAGAAAACAATCCGGCACCGATTCCACCGCCAGACCCAAAGCACAAATAGCCCGTAGAGTGCGATCAAGAAACTCGCGGAACGGAATAGCGCCGCGTATTCCGCCAGATGCGGCCCCCCACGTATAGAAAACCCCGGACAACAAGGTCTAACTAAAATCGGCCTCGTTCCCGCCTCATTGACTTCTGAACCCAGCGGAAAAAATCATGGAAGACCTATCCCTGGATATGATTGGCTTCGTGGCCGGCCTACTGGCGGAAAACGCCGGGGAATGGGCGCTGCATAAATTCATCCTGCACGGATTGGGCCGGGCACCGGATAGCATTTGGCATTATCACTGGTGCGACCATCACCGCCTCTCGCGCCGCCATGCCATGCTGGACCCCGGCTACCAAACATCGCCGCTGCACTGGAACACCCACGGCAAGGAAGTTTTGCTGCTACTCGCGATAGCCCTGCCGCACCTGCCCCTGCTGGCGGTCGCTCCCGGCTATGTCGCGGGGGTGTATTGCGCGCTGGTCGCCTATTACCTCCGGCACCGGCGGGCGCATCGCGATCCCGAATGGGCCAGGCGGTATCTGCCCTGGCACTGGGAACACCACCTGGGCACCAATCCCGAGGCCAATTTCTGTACCACCTGGCCGGGGTGCGACTGGCTCATGGGCACCTGGAAGCGGACCGGGATCAGTCCTTCGCCGCCGCCGACAGATCATCGATATCCATGAACCGGGTTATCGCGCCGCCCTCCTCCGGCTTTTTTCCAGAGACACCCGCCCCGTATTGGTTGCCCAAATCGCTCAGGCAAGGGACAATCGCCCGCGACGGAATCATCCCACTCGCCACGGAACGGATGCGCCATCCAGCGCGGTACATCACAGTCGCCTTTCACCCTACTCAAATCATCGACGAGGTATGGATCAATGGCAAAAGAATCCCCATCCACTTTCAGAATCGGGCTGGTCATGGCCGGGGCGGTCTCCGCCGGGGCCTACACCGCCGGCGTCGTGGATTTCCTCATGGAAGCCCTGGAAACCTGGGAACGCGAGAAGCGCAAAAATCCGAATAACCCCGCAAACCCGGACGAGTTCGAAGTTCCCAACCACACCGCCCGCATCGATGTCGTGACCGGCGCTTCCGCGGGTTCCATCGCCGGGGCCGTGTTCGCCTCCGCCATCCGCGACCAGAACTATCCCGACCTCCGCCCGGAAGGCCAGCGCCAACCGACCCGGCTCTACCAAGCCTGGGTGCAAAAAGTCGATATCCGCCCCATGCTCGGCCTGGACGACCTGGAGAAGACCGCCGTCCAAGACCCCCGCAATTGGTTCCGGCGCACGGCTTGCTGCCTGTTCGGCCGGTGCGGCGACACCCCGCCGCCCCGGCCCGGCGCGGTGGCCTCGATCCTGAATTCCGACGCCCTCGACGCCATCGCCAACCAGGTCATCAACGTGGCCTGGACCCGCGCCGACTGGCCGGGCTATCTACGCGCCCCCCTGGCCCTGTACTTCACCGTCACCAACCTGCGCGGCGTGCCCTATTCCATCAACTTCACCGGGGAGGAGGGCAGCGTGTTCGGCATGTCCCAGCACGCCGATTACATGAGCTTCCTCGCCAATAGCGACGGACAGGGACACCCCAGAACCTACCTGCCCCTGGGCCGCATCGGCGAACACGACGGCCTCGGCGGCAATTGGGACATGCTCAAGCGCTCGGCCCTCGCCAGCGGCGCGTTCCCGGTCGGCCTCGCGGCGCGGGTGTTGGAACGCACCGGCACCGCCGCCTACGACGAACGCTGCTGGGCCATCCCGAACTCGCCCCGGCCCGGCGAACCCTGTGTCTGCAAGACCCTGGAATCCATCGAGCCATCCTGGCCCCAGTGCGTCGGGCCGAGGGAATCCTATGTCTACGAGTTCGTCAACGTGGACGGCGGGGTCGCCAACAACGAGCCGTTCGAACTGGCGCGGCGCTTCCTCGCCAACGACATGGACGCCCTGGCCTGCGCCCCCGGCGGCACCGCCACCGACAAGCACCTGCCGCGCAGCGCCATCGAGGCCAGCGCCAGCGTGCTGATGGTCGATCCCTTCCCCAACGACCTGACCTACGATTGCGGCTACGCCCCCGACACCGGCCTGATTCCGGTCCTCAAAAGCCTGGTCGGGGCCATGCTCTCCCAACTGCGCTTCAAGACCGAGGATTTGGAACTGGCCAAGCGCGGCGATGTGCATAGCCGCTGGATCATCTCGCCCAAGCGCTCGGGGATGGGCCCTGGGAATCCCGCCATCGCCTCGGCCACCCTGGGGGCGTTCGGCGGTTTCCTGCACTGGCGGTTCCGCGACCACGACTACCAACTGGGCCGCCGCAACTGCCAACGCTTCCTCCAGACCACCTTCCTGCTGCACCGCGACAACCCGGTGTTCGCGGGCCAGTGGCCGGGCGCGGCCATCGCCCAGTTCGGCACGGAGCGGGAATTCGAGGGCGGCACCGCCACCTTCCTGCCCATCATCCCGCTCTACGGCGAATGCGCCCAGCCCGTGCCGGAACCCGCCTGGCCCAAGGACGCCCTGACCGATTTCACCGAACTGCATAAGCTGGTCAAGGCCCGAGCCCAAGCCCTGACCGGGCGCTTGATCGAAACCAACGTCGATAGCTGCCTGGACCGCGGCCTCATGAAACTGGGCCTCGGGATCATCAACCTGCGCCGCCAACTGTCCGGCAAGGACAACATCATCGCGGATGGCATCATCACCGCCATCAAAGAGGACTTGCAGAAGAACAACCTGTTGAGCAAGAACGCCCAGTAAGCCCCGGCGGGTGGGTGCCCCGGCCCCCCCCGCCACGTCCGTGAAATCGACTTCATCCCGCCGTTTGCCTTAGAATTCCCGCCCTTCCCCCCACGCCCACGCGACCAAGACGCGGCGTCGCGGACGGTCCTGCCGCCCGCACGGGTAAACCCATTCCCACCATCATCCGAATAAGCCATGACCGATTCCCCTAGCACACACCTGACCCTGGGCCTGCCCGGCTACACCTACGCCGATTTGTACGATCCCGCCCGTTTGGCGGCCCTGGCGGCGGACTTCGATGCCCAAGTCCAAGCCGATAAACCGGAACTGTTCGCCGAATTCGAGCAATACCGCGCCACCCACGGCGCAGGCATGAAGCCGGAGCAAATCTCCGATTTGTTGGTCCGCATGGCCCCGGAAGTCGGCGGCTTCGTGGCCCGCCTGTTCGGCGTCGAGGCCGAGCGGGCCGCGCAGATCGCCGCCATCCGCGCCGATTTCGACGGCGTGTTCGCCTATAAGAACGACATCGTCGGCAAGGTCGGCAGCCGCTACAAAGGCGTGGACCCCGCGACCTGGGACGCGGCGGAACTGCGCCAGCGGTTCGCCACCCTGCTGGCCGTCGCGGTCGAGGACAGCCAGCTCAAGGCCGACCGCGAAGCCGCCGTCTCCGGCCTGGCCGTGGCCCTGAAACAAGCCGCCAGCGAAGGCGCGGACACCGGACTCGCCGCCACCCTGCGCGGGCGCTTGCTGGCCCACGACAGCGCCCCGGCCCTGTTCGAGAGCCTGTTAAGCCAGGACGACGCCGGACTCGCGGCGGGCCTTTACGACCTCGTGTGCCGCTGGACCTTCGCCGCCACCAAGCTCCCCGAATTCCAGGCCGAGGTTTCCGGCTGGGTCAGCTTCAAAGTTCCGGCCAAGACCGATTTCGCCCACTTGGTCCACCACGCCACCCGCGAGATCGACGGCTATGCCCTCTGGTCCGGCCCCGAGGAACACCACCGCCGCCGCGACGGCTTCGGCCTGACCGATCCGCGCTTCGGCCAGCGCCGGGTATTGTACGAGGTGGACCATTGCATCTACTGCCACGACCGCGACACCGATTCCTGCGCCAAGGGCATGCGCAACAAGAAGGACGGCAGCTACAAGACCAATCCCCTGGGCGTCACCATCACCGGCTGTCCCTTGGAAGAAAAAATCTCCGAGATGCACACGGTCAAGCGCGGGGGCGACAACATCGGCTCCCTGGCCCTCATCACCATCGACAATCCGCTCTGCCCCGGCACCGGCCACCGGATTTGCAACGACTGCATGAAGGGCTGCATCTACCAGAAGACCGAGCCGGTCAACATCCCGCAGATCGAAACCAACGTGCTGACCGACGTGTTGTTCATGCCTTGGGGTTTCGAGATTTATTCCCTGCTGACGCGCTGGAATCCTTTGAACCTCAAGCGTCCGCACGCTTTGGGCTACAACAGTAAGAACGTCCTGGTCGCGGGCATGGGTCCGGCGGGCTATACCCTGTCGCATTACCTCCTGAACGAAGGTTTCGGCGTGGTCGGCATCGATGGCCTCAAGATCGAACCGCTGCCGAAAGCACTGACCGGCGACGCCAGCACCCCGCCGCAGCCGATCCGCGATTTCCGCGACCTCTACGAAGCCCTGGACCAGCGCATCATGCTGGGCTTCGGCGGCGTGGCCGAATATGGCATCACCGTGCGCTGGGACAAGAATTTCCTCAAGGTGATCTATCTCAACCTGCTACGCCGCCACAATTTCCGCATCTATGGCGGCGTGCGCTTCGGCGGCACGCTGACCATCAACGAAGCCTGGGATTTGGGCTTCGACCACATCGCCATCGCCTCCGGCGCGGGCAAGCCCACCGTCATCGACCTCAAGAACAACCTGATCCGCGGCATCCGCAAGGCGTCGGATTTCCTGATGGGCCTGCAATTGACCGGCGCGGCCAAGGAATCCTCGCTCGCCAATATGCAGGTGCGCCTGCCCGCCGGGGTTATCGGCGGCGGCCTGACCGCCATCGACACCTGCACCGAAGCCCTGGCCTATTACCCGGTGCAGGTGGAAAAGGTGCTGCACCGCTATGAAAAGCTGTGCGCCATCCACGGCGAAGCCGCCGTCCGCGCCCGCTACGACGCCGAGGAAACCGCCATCCTCGACGAGTTCCTGAGCCATGGCCGCATCATCCAGGCCGAGCGCCAACGCGCCGAGGCCGCCGGGGAAAAACCCCACTTCCTGCCGTTCCTGGAGGCTTGGGGCGGGGTGACGATGTTCTACCGCAAGGGCATCGAGGATGCCCCGGCCTACCGCCAGAACGCCGAGGAAATCAAGGAAGCCTTGGACGAAGGCATCCGCCTCGCCCCCGGCATGAACCCGCTGGAAGCCCTCGAAGACCCATACGGCCACCTCCGCGCCGTGAAGTTCGAGCGGCTGGAATTGCAAGACGGCAAGTGGCGCAAGGCCCAGGAATTGGAAGTGCCGCTCAGGAGCCTGTTCGTCGCCGCCGGGACCTCGCCCAACACCATCTACGAATCCGAACACCCGGACAGCTTCGAGATGGATAAGAAGTTCTATCAGCGCTACGAGCCGAATTGGGAATCCCTGGGCGCGAAGGACGGTGATTTCGAGTGGGAACCGATGCACGACCAGACGATGCCCAAGCTGGGCAAGCCCGCGCCGTTCACCTCCTATCGCCGCCAAGGCCGCTTCATCACCTTCTACGGCGACAACCATCCGGTCTACGCCGGCAACGTGGTGAAGGCGATGGCCAGCGCCAAGGACGGCTATCCCTATATCGCCAAGCTGTATGACAAGGAATTGGCGGCGCTGGACCCGGCCCGCCAAGCCGACCGCGACCAGGAGCTCAAAGCCTTCCAGCACACCCTGGACGACAAGCTCCTGGCCCACATCGTCGAAATCAACCGGATCACGCCAACCATTATCGAAGTCATCGTGCGGGCGCCCTTGGCCGCCAAGCATTTCTGCCCCGGCCAGTTCTACCGGGTGCAGAACTTCGAGGCTTACGCTCCGGTGGTCGAAGGCACCACGCTCCTGGCCGAAGGTCTGGCCCTGACCGGGGCTTGGGTGGACAAGGAACAAGGCCTGGTCTCGCTGATCGCCCTGGAAATGGGTTCGTCCTCGCGCCTGCTGGCGCAGTGGAAACCGGGCGACCCCGTCATCGTCATGGGCGTGACCGGCGCTCCGACCGAAATCCACGCCGGGCAAACCGTCGCCCTGCTGGGCGGTGGCTTGGGCAACGCGGTGTTGTTCTCCATCGGCAAGGCGCTACGGGCGGCGGGCAGCCAGGTGGTGTATTTCGCGGGCTACCGCAAGCGCGAGGACGTGTTCAAAATCCAGGAGATCGAGGCGGCTTCGGACGTGGTGGTGTGGTCGGTGGACAAGCTCCCCGGTGCCGAGCCGATCCAGCCCTTGCGCCCGCAGGATAAAACCTTCGTCGGCAATATCGTCGAGGCCATGGTGGCCTACGCCGAAGGCCAGCTCGGCCCGACCCCGGTGCATCTGGACGATGTGGACCATCTCATCGTCATCGGCTCAGACCGGATGATGGCGGCGGTGAAAGCGGCCCGCTTCGGCGTCCTCAAGCCCTATCTGAAACCGCACCACAGCGCCATCGGCTCCATCAACTCGCCCATGCAGTGCATGATGAAAGGCGTCTGCGCCCAATGCCTGTGCAAGCATGTCGATCCCGAGTCCGGCAAGGAATACTTCGTGTATTCCTGCTACAACCAGGACCAGGAACTCGACCGGGTGGATTTCCCGAACCTGAACGCCCGTTTGCGGCAAAACTCCGTGCAGGAGAAGTTGTCGGGGTTGTGGTTGGAGTATTTGTTGAAGAAGCAGTAAACCTGGGTTCCAACCGGAATCATAGCCCGCGGGGTGGATAGCCTGCGCGGGCTTTTCTTTGCCCCTTTCCTGGGCACCGCTTCACCGCCTACAATCCAACGTACTCCACCATACAAGGCCCAAGCCCATGGAAGCCCCCCTCCGCGAAGTCCAAGCCCACCTGGCCGAATATGTCGCCCGCGCCAAGGCCGGCGAGGAACTGACCATCACCGACAACGGCCTGCCGGTGGCGCGGTTGATGCCCTTGCCCAAAACCCTGGAGCAACTCGAACGGGAAGCCATCGCCCGCCTGGACGCCCAGTCCTGGATCAGGCCCCCGGTCAAAGACGGCAAGGTCAACGGGGGCGAGCCACCCATCCCCTGGAATCCGGGTGAAAAAACCCTGTCCGACCTCGTGCTCGAGGACCGGCCATGATCCTCTATCTGGATACCACGGCCTTCCTCAAGCTCTATATCGCCGCGCAGGAAAGCCCGGCCATGCATGTGGCGAGCGCCTCGGCCCAGGCCATGTACACCCATTCGCTGGCCTACGCCGAAATACGGGCGGGCCTCGCCAAGGCGGTACGCGAAAAATACATCACCGCCACCGCGCTGCCCGGCCTGGTCTCCACCTTCGAGGAGGACTGGGCGCGGATGCGGATCGTGCAGGCTTCCGAAGCCCTGATCCGCCGGGCGGGCGATCTGGCCCAGGGCTTCGGCCTGCGCGGCCACGACAGCATCCACCTCGCCGCCGCCGAGGCGGTGGGCCGGGCCTTGCCGGAGATGGATTACCGGCTCGCCCTGCTCGATGGCAAGCTGGCCGACGCAGCCCGCGGTTTGGGCATGACCGTATTGAACATCCGCTGACCCCGGCGTTTCGCGGATTCCCCAAGCGCCGTCCGTGAATCCGTACCCGGCGGCGGGGCAGGACCGCCCATCCGTGCCACGTCCCCGATCCCCCTGCGCCGGGCGTAGAGTCCATCCCCCATGGAGCCTGGCCGATGCATCGCCAGGAACCCCCGCGCTCCGCCGCCGCCAATATTTGATTGGCGTACCCGTCTGGCCGATCCAGGCGGGAAACCGCCCGCGCCCGCCGAAACCCTGCCCCGCCGCCCTGCTCGCGCCAAATCCCACGCCGATACACGCTAAATCCCGCAAATTCCACTTATAAACGCATGACAAGCGCCGGGAAGTCTTTTATATTGGCGTGGGTTGACGCCAAGCCACACAGCGGTACCGCGGGATTTCCCACGCAACCACCACAACGGCCCTCCGCGCATCAACTTCGCCACCAACAAACAACGACTTGGTTATCCAAGGCGATAACCAGAGGAGAATCGAGAAGATGAAAATTAAGAACCTCACCAAGGTACTGGGCGCTTTCGTGTTGACGGGCATCATGTCGGGCAGCGTCTTCGCCGCCGAAAGCGCCGGCGGCGTAGCCGCGGCTTTCGACGACCTGGTCAAGAACGCCACCGCCGCCGCCGACAGCGCCAAGGCTGGTGACAAGGACGGCTGCCTGAACGGCGCCAAGGCCGCCAAGCAGGACTACAAGCAGCTGACCGGCGCCGCCACCGGCAAGGCGATGCAGGACACCATCACCAAGCTGAGCCAAGGCAAGGACCTGTGCAGCGAAGGCAAGGTCGCCGAGGCCGCCCCCATCCTGGCCGAAGTCGCCGCGACCCTGGCCAAGCTGCGTTCCGAACTGAAGTAAGCGGCACCAGCGGCCCAACCGCGCCAAGGCCGCGCCCACCCCGGTGGGCGCGGCCTTTTTTCTTCGCGCCTCAGTCCATCCGCGCCACCACCGCGGCGGCGAATGCGCTGGTCTTCACCTCGTCGGCCCCCTGCATCTGGCGGGCGAAATCGTAGGTCACGATCTTGTCGGCCACGGTCCGGGCATAGGCCGTTTCCACCAACCGCGCCGCCTCGTCCCAACCCAGGTAGTCCAACAACATCACCCCGCTGAACAGGAGCGATCCGGGATTGGCGACATCCTTGCCCGCGTATTTGGGGGCCGAGCCATGGGTCGCCTCGAACACCGCGACGAAATCGCCGATATTGCCGCCGGGCGCGATGCCCACCCCGCCCACTTCCGCCGCCACCGCGTCGGAGAGGTAATCGCCGTTGAGGTTGGGCGTGGCGATCACGTCGAACTCGGCGGGCCGGAGCAGCATTTGCTGGAACATGATGTCGGCGATGCGGTCCTTGATGACGATCCTGCCCTCCGCCGACGCGCCGTTGCCAACCTCTTCCTCCGTCACCGTGAATTCCCCGAATTCTTCGCGGGCCAGTTCGTAGCCCCACTTGCGGAACGCGCCCTCGGTGTATTTCATGATGTTGCCCTTGTGGACCAGGGTCACGCTGTTGCGGCCCCGTTCGATGGCGTGGCGGATGGCCTTGCGGATCAGGCGCTTGCAGCCGAATTCGCTCATGGGCTTGACCCCGAGGGCGCTGCCTTCCCGAATATTGGCCCCGAGTTCCTGCCGGAGGAAGTTTTCCAGCTTGAGCGCCTGGGGCGAACCCGCCGGATATTCGATCCCGGCGTAAACGTCCTCGGTGTTCTCGCGGAAGATCACCACGTCCACCTGCTCGGGATGCCGCAAGGGCGAAGGCACGCCGGGGAAATGCCGCACCGGCCTGACGCAGGCGTAGAGGTCCAGGGTTTGGCGCAGGGCGACGTTGATGGAGCGCATCCCGCCGCCCACGGGCGTGGTCAGCGGCCCCTTGATGGAGACGGTGAGGTCGGAGAAAGCCTGGATGGCCTCGTCGGGGAAAGGCTCGCCGTAGAGCGCGGCGGCCTTGTCGCCCAGGAACACCTCGCACCATTGGATGGCGCGTCGGCCGCCGTAGGCTTTGGCGACGGCGGCGTTCCAAATTTCGAGGGAGGCGCGGGTGATGTCGGGACCGATGCCGTCGCCCTCGACATAGCCGACGATGGGACGGTCGGGGACGTGCAGCCGGCCCGCGTGGACGCCGATCTTCTCGCCGGACTCGGGCAGGCGGATATGCTGGTAAGCCATGGGGAAACCTCCTGGAAGATAGCCGGGAAACGCGGCCACCGCCCCAGGGCGATTCCGTCCCGCCAGAAGGCGCTGGCCTCGGCGGGTATTATCCTCCTCAGCCGCCCGCTTGGGCGAAATAAGCTTGGATGTACTCGTCGAACGACACCCGGTCGGCGGCTTCGACCCGGCGCTGCTCTTCCCAGGATTCCTCCGCTTGGCGGGCGAAGCGCCGGAGGGTTTCGGCGCTCAAAGGCCGGTCGCGCAGAGTGGCGGCGTGGCGGCGCGATAACCTAAGCGTGTATTCCTCGTAGGACTCGCGGTTGCCGCTCATTTCCTCCAGCAACAGGGCCGACGGGGTTTTGTCGGGATCGGCGATGAGGGCTTCCTTGGCGTCCAGGCAGCGGGCATAGGGCCGCTCGGGATCGTGGCCGTCCAGCGCCTTCGCCACCGCCCGCATCCCGCCGAGAATTTCGTAGGCCCAATCCTTCAGCGGCACCTCGCTCCCGGCCCGGAACAACCGGAAGCCTGGGGTGCGCCCGCAGCAGGCGACGGCGAGGCTGTTGCGGGACGCCTCGGCCTTTTCCGCCGCGCTCAGGAACGGGCTGTCGGCCAGCACGCAGTAGAGCATGAAGATTTCCAGGAAGCGCAGTTCATCCAGGCCGACACCGACCGGGCTACGCCAACCCAGGTCCATGCAGCGGAGTTCCAGATAGCGCACCCCGCGCCGCTTCAAGGCCAGGGTGGGTTTTTCGCCCGAACGCGCCACCTGCTTGGGCCGGACCGAACTGTAATATTCGTTCTCGATTTGCAGGATATTGGCGTTGAGCTGGCGGTATTCGCCATCGACCTTGACGCCGATGCGCTCATACTCGGGATAGGGCTGGCCGATGGCGGCGGTGAGGCTGGCGACATAATCGTCGAGCTTGTCGAAAGAGATATCCAGGCTGGCCTGGCTGTCGTTGCGGTAGCCGATATCGCTCATCCTGAGCGAGGTCGCATAGGGCCGGAACAGCGTCCCCGAATCGAATTCGGGGAAGGCGGCGGCGATCTGTTCCCGCCCGATGAAGAACGACTTGGACACGGCGGGCGAGCTGCCGAACAGATAGATCGGCAGCCACACGGTGCGGTGGACATTGCGCACCGCGCCGAAATAACCATCGGCGATGAACTTGGCTAAAGGATCGGTATTCCCTTCCAGCTTTTGCAGCGCGGGCCACAAATCCTCGTCCACCGAATAATTGAAATGCAGCCCGGCGATGACCTGCATGGCCCGCCCATAGCGATAGGCCAGCCCGCGCCGGTAGACATGCTTCATTTGGCCGATGTTGGAGGTGCCATAGCGGGCGATGGGGATGCTGTCGTCGCCCGCGATGCCACAGGGCATGGAATTCGCCAGCAGGAACTCGTCGCCCAGATGGCGGTAGACGAAGGTATGGAGGTCTTCCAACTGGCCGAGGGCCGTGGCGGCGTCGGGGCTGGGCGGGGTGATCAACTCGATCAGGGCTTCGGAATAATCGGTGGTGATCGAGGGATGGGTCAGGGCCGAGCCGAGCGCCCGGGGGTGCGGGGTCTGGGCCAGGGTGCCGTCGGGGGACATGCGGAGGCTTTCCTTCTCCAGCCCCTTGAGGCCGCTACGCAATAGATGATGTTGTCCGGCCTGGCCGAGTCGGTCCAGCCGGGTTTCGTGGCCTGAATTCACGGGGCGTTGATCCTTGGGTTGGAGGGGGTTGGCGCGGCGGGCGGAATCTTCACCAGCTGAACAACACCCATTGGTTGACGTTGGGGTTCTGCTCGCCGGATTCGAAATTGCGCCGCACATCCATATTGCCGTCGCCGTCCTTGTCCAGCAGATAATAGGCCGGCCCGATGATTGGCTTGACCTTGATCATATACAGCCGGTTGTTGATCCGGTGTTCCTCGACCACCTCGCCGCCTTCCTTCCTGATGACGGTGACATCCGGCTCCATCGGCTGGCCGCTCTGGACCGGGGGCGGGAGGTCGGGGGGATCGGGCAGGAGTTCCGGCGCGTCGTCGGCATGGACGGGCAGCGCGATCCACAACAACAATAGGGCGATAATCCGCAACATGGTAATTCCTTGGCATCCGGGGCTGAATCTACGCCCATGATATTACAGATCGGGGCGTTAAACCCGCCCGCGTCCAAGCCCCTCCGGTCCCAAGCACCCCGCCCATGGCCGGCGAGCCGCCGCCCCCACCCATCCGGTACATGATGAAATTCCTCCCAGAAACCCGTCTCGCCATCGTCGGCGGCGGTCCCGCCGGGCTCATGGCGGCGGAAACCGCCGCGGGCCTCGGGGTGTCCGCCGAACTCTACGACGCCATGCCCTCGGTGGGCCGCAAATTCCTATTGGCCGGCAAAGGCGGCCTGAACCTCACCCACGCCGAACCCTGGGACGCCTTCCTAGGCCGCTACGGCGCGCGCCGGGCCGAGCTCGAACCCCTGCTCGCCGCCTTCGGCCCGGAGGATTTACGGCGCTGGGCGCTGGGTTTGGGCGTCGCAACCTTCGTCGGCAGTTCCGGGCGGGTGTTCCCGGTCGGGATGAAGGCCGCGCCGCTGCTGCGGGCTTGGCTGCACCGCTTGCGCGAGGGCGGCGTGGCGTTCCACATGCGCCACCGCTGGCAAGGTTTCGAGCCGGATGGCGGCTTGCGGTTCGCGACACCGGAAGGGCCGCGCACCGTGCGGGCCGAAGCCACGATCTTGGCCTTGGGCGGCGGCAGTTGGGCGCGGCTGGGTTCGGATGGGGCTTGGGTGCCGCTGTTGGCGCAACGCGGTTTCCGGGTCGCGCCCTTGCGCCCGGCCAATTGCGGTTTCGATGTGGCTTGGAGCGGATATTTCAGCGGACGCCACCAGGGCGCGGCGGTCAAGCCGGTGGTCGTCGCCCACACCGGACCGGACGGCGTGGAACAGCGCCGCCAGGGCGAATTCATCGTCACCGCCACCGGCATCGAAGGTGGCTTGATCTATGCCCTGTCGGCGGCGATCCGGGACACGCTCGCGGCGGGATTCCCGGCGACCTTGTGGCTGGACCTCGCGCCGGGCCGGAGCCTGGAACGGCTGGCGGCGGAACTCTCCCGCCCACGCGGTTCGCTCAGCACGGCGAACTGGCTGAAACAGCGGACCGGGCTGGGCGGCGTCAAAGCCGGGCTGCTGCGGGAAATCCTGCCGCCGGAAACCTTCGCCGACCCCGACCGGCTCGCCGCCGCCATCAAGGCGCTGCCGCTGCGGCCCACGGCCCCACGGCCTTTGGACGAAGCCATCAGCAGCGCGGGCGGCGTGGATTTCGGCGAACTCGACCACCGGCTGATGCTCAAGGCCAGCCCCGGTCTTTTCTGCGCGGGGGAAATGCTGGATTGGGAAGCGCCCACCGGGGGCTATCTACTGACGGCCAGCTTCGCGACCGGCAAGGCCGCAGGCGCGGGGGCCGCCGCTTGGCTGGCGGGGAAATGAATCTGGAAAAACACGAATGGCGGGGGTGGCCGGAATCCGGCCCCTCCCCCGCCCCGTTCGGAGTATCCACCGCCCCAGGTCGAACCCCGGCGGGCTGGAATATCCGGTTGGCTCCGGGTGCTAGATTTGGCTTATGCAGCCAAGCCCAGGCCAAGTATTGGCAGGGTCGCCAAGGCATTAAGCCTTGGGATTATTCGCGCCCGGAAGGCACGTTAACGGCGCGGTAGGCGGAATTGGCGGAATCTTCGGCGATAGCTTTTTGCGCGGTGACATACTTATCATGCTCGCTACCTTTGACCATCATCAAAACGGTCATCACAGCGATAATCACGCCGCCAATGTATAACCAGAAATTATCTTTCTCTTGGTTCTGTTCCATTGTCTCTACCTCGATCTTGAATAGTTATTAACCGACGGTCCCATCGACCGCGTGCAAACATTACAGAACTCGGAAAAGGCGTTTCTTGATCCCGGTCAGTTTTTCGGCATAATCCAGCGGCGGACCCGGCGGTCCGCCGTATCCGGGCCGATTTCCCGCCCCTTCCAACCCCTATTTGGATAACCCGCCCCATGTCCCGACCCTACCGCACCGAACCCCTGCCCATCCCCGGCCCGCCACCCGGCATCCCCTACATCGTCGGCAACGAGGCGGCGGAGCGCTTCAGCTATTACGGCATGAGGGCGGTGCTGGTGGTGTTCATGACCCAATACCTGATGGGCACGGACGGCCAGCCCGCCCCCATGGGCGAGGACGAGGCCAAAGGCTGGTTCCACTTGTTCGTGTCGGCGGCCTATTTCACGCCCTTGTTGGGGGCCTTGCTGGCGGATGGCTGGCTCGGCAAATACCGCACCATCATCGCCCTGTCCCTGGTGTACTGCCTGGGCCATCTGGCCTTGGCGCTGGACGACACCCGCTCGGGGCTGCTGCTCGGGCAAAGCCTGATCGCGCTGGGGGCGGGCGGTATCAAGCCCTGCGTCTCGGCCCATCTCGGCGACCAGTTCGCCGACACCAACCGCCACCGGATGAGCCGCATCTATAGCTGGTTCTATTTCGCCATCAACCTGGGCGCGTTCGCCTCCATGCTGGCGACGCCCTGGCTGTTGCAACACCACGGTCCCCAGGTGGCCTTCGCGGTGCCGGGCCTGTTGATGCTGGCGGCGACGCTGATCTTCTGGGCCGGACGCCATCGCTTCGCCCACATCCCGGCGGGCGGGGCGCGGCGCCTCAAAGCCAGTTTGGACAGAGCCGGACTCCGCGCCCTGGGCCGTTTGAGCATCGTCTATGCCTTCGTGGCGGTGTTTTGGGCGCTGTTCGACCAGACGGGGTCGTCCTGGGTTTTGCAGGCGCGGAACATGGAGCGGGAGATCTGGGGGATCGAAGTGCTGCCCTCGCAGATACAAGCGGCCAATCCCTTGCTCATCATGGTGCTGACGCCCAGCTTCTATTACGGGCTTTACCCCTGGCTGGAAACCCGCGTCCGGGTGACGCCGCTGCGCAAGATCGGGGCGGGGATGTTCCTGGCCGGTCTGGCCTTCGTGCTGGCGGCGTGGCTGCAACAAGGGATCGACGCGGGCGGCAAGCCTTCCATCGCCTGGCAATTGCTGGATTATCTGATCCTCACCTCGGCGGAAGTGATGGTCTCCATCACCTGCCTGGAGTTTTCCTACACCCAAGCGCCCAAGGCGATGAAATCCCTGGTCATGGCCTTCTTCATGATGTCGGTGGCGCTGGGCAATCTGTTCACCGGGGCGGTGAATTTCTTCATCCAGAACCCGGATGGCAGCTCGAAACTGGCCGGGGCGGCCTATTTCTGGTTCTTCGCCGGGCTGATGCTGGGGACGGCGTGTTTGTTCGCGCTGGCGGGCCGCCACTACCGGGAACAGGCGGCGTAGAAGGCCGGAACCGCCGCCGGGCGATAATAATACGGTTATCTCCCCGGCCCGGCCATGATCGACCCAATACCTTTTCCACCCCCCTCATGAAACCCCCTCCCCGGCCTGGCGGGCTTGACTCGGCGCAGCCCAGGGGATACTTTCCCTGTCCTTTTCCACCCCGTTGACCTGATGTCCGCCAAGCCGCCCTTCCGCCCCGGCACCACGCCCAAAATCACCTGCGACGAATGCCGCCTCAGCAAACTCTGCATCCCCAAGGGGCTGACCCAGGAGGAGGTCAATTCCCTGAGCCGGATCGTCCGGCGCAACCGCACCCTGGGCAAGGGCACGGTGCTTTATCAACATGGCGAATGGCACCACGGCATCCTGGCCCTCAAAACCGGGACCGTGAAACTGGTCAGCCTGGACCGCCAGGGCAACGAGTATGTGGTGGATTTCCTACTGCCCGGCGATATACTCGGCTTCGATGGTTTCTCGACCCAGCGCCATACCTGTTCCGCCATCGCCCTGGAAACCGTGAGTTATTGCGAAATACCCGCCCATCAAATCGATATCCTCACCCGCGAAATACCCGGTTTGCTGCAAGTGTTGCTGCAACACTCGGGCAACCAGTTCGAACTCGGGGTGCAGCGCCTGATTTTGAGCCGCCGCTCCGCCGAGGAACGGCTGGCGAGCTTCCTGGCCCACCTCTCCGAACGCTACCGGCAGCGCGGATTCTCGCCCCTGGAATTCAGGTTCAGCATGACCCGGCAGGAAATCGGCAATTATCTGGGACTGGCCCCGGAAACCATCAGCCGTTTGCTGGGTCAATTCGAGGCGGCGGGCCTGGTCGAGGTGCAGAGCAAACTGATCCGCATCCTGGACATGCCGGGCTTGCTATCCTTCTGCGGCCAATGAGCGGCAGGGAATCCGGCCAGAATTGACCGGGGTCAGATTCGGGGCGGTTTTCCCATGACCCGGCTCAGGTCCGGCCTTCGGCGGAAGGCTTATGCTATTTCCCAGGATTTCGATGGGTCCGCGCCCACCGCTGGCAGCGGCGGACGCAATCGGCCCCCTCCGCAGACGACGTGCCTCACTGTTTTTTACCTCAGCGGACTTTCGTAGTTGCTGATTTCGAGCCGTCCCGGCCATTCCATCCGGGGCGGTTTTTTTTAGCTACCACCGGCCAGGGCCGGGACAATACCTTCCTTCCACCCGCCGGTGTATCGCGACCGCCAGGAATGGGTGGTCCCCGTGGAAACCAGCGCCGCGCCAGCGAACCCTACCGCCCGACCAAGGTCTCAACGACTGTTTCCTCCACACCACCGGGTAGGTCCACCATGACGATGAAACACGCGGCGAACGGTTTGTTAGGTCTGGGGCTGGCGATGCTGGCCGCTTATTTCGTGATCGGCCTCAGGGCGGGGGCGGCGTTCGTCCACCATCCTTTCGTGATGCTCGTGGCCGGGGTGGTCCTGGTGCTGGGCGGCTGGGCGGGGCGCTACGTCCTGCCCCGGCTATGATCCGATTCCACACAGCGGGAGAACCCATGCGCCTTCCCATCAAATCCACTTCCTTGGCCGCGATCCTCCTATCGGCCTGCGCGGCTTGCCAAAGCGGCGGCGGCAAACCCGCCACGGCCCAGGCCACCCCCGTCGGCACGCCATGGACCTTGGTCCAACTCGGCGGCGAAACCCTCCGGCCCATGCCCGATGCCCGGCCCATCGGCTTCACCCTGCTCGCCGCGGATAGCCGCGTCCAGGGCGACACCGGCTGCAACCGCATGATGGGCGGCTATACCCTGCGCGGCGACCGGCTCGGTTTCGGCCAGGTCGCCGCCACCCGCATGGCCTGCGCCGATCCCGAGGTATCGCGCCGGGAGATGGGTTTCCTCAAGGCACTGGACGAGACCGCCCGTTGGGAAATCCGGGGCGGCAGCCTGGAATTATTCGACAAACTGGGCAAACCCTTGGCGCGCTTCGAGCCGCCGTCCCCGCGCTGAAAGATGGCGGCGCGGGAATGCTTGATTCCCGCGCCGTCCAAAGCATACAATCACCGCCCTCGACACCCTGCGGGTGTAGTTCAATGGTAGAACTTCGGCTTCCCAAGCCGATAGCGTGGGTTCGATTCCCATCACCCGCTCCAATAATGAAGCAAAAAGGGCTGGCCTCATACGCCAGCCCTTTTTCGTTCCGATCCGCCGCGCCACGGGCAAAAATGGGGCGGCCAACGCCGCCCCATTCCGCTCCAACAATCCAGCCGAACGCTATTATCGCTCCGCCAACAACTTGGCATGGGCCGCCGCCAGCCGGGCAATCGGCACCCGGTGCGGCGAGCAGGACACATAATTCAGCCCGAACTCATGGCAATAGCGGATCGAGGTCGGATGCCCGCCCTGTTCGCCACAGATGCCGACCTTGAGGTCGGGATTGGTCCTACGCCCGAGTTCCACCGTCATTTGCATCAGGACGCCCACGCCCTTCACGTCCAGCACCTCGAACGGGTTGTCCTGCAAGATGCCGCTATCGGTGTAGAGCGGCAGGAACTTGTTCTCGGCATCCTCGCGCGAGAACGAGAACGCCGCCTGGGTCAGGTCGTTGGTGCCGAAGGAGAAGAACTCGGCGATACCCGCCAAATCCCCGGCCCGGCAGCAGGCACGGACGGTCTCCACCATGCTGCCGAACTTAAACTTCAGGGTCAGGCCGTAGCGCTGCTCGATCTCGGCGCGGATTTTGTCCACGCCGACTTTCACCCACTTGAGTTCCTGGGCGGTGATGACCTGGGGCACCATGATTTCGGGGCTCACGTCCACGCCATCCTTCACGCATTCGGCGGCGGCTTCCAAAATGCCGCGGATCTGCATCTCGTAGATTTCGGGATAGGTGATCCCCAGGCGCACGCCGCGATGGCCCAGCATCGGGTTGACTTCGTGCAGTTCCCGCACCTTGCGCAGCATCTGTTCCTTCTTGGAGATGACGCTGTTCACCAAATCCTCGCTCAGGTCGGTGTTCACGGTATGGGTGTGCTGCAAGGCGTTGAGCGCGGCCAGGGCGGCGGCGCGGCCTTTCACCGCGAGGCGGTATTCCTTCAGCCCCTCGATCTCGTCCAGCAATTGCTGTTCGCTGGGCAAGAACTCATGCATGGGCGGGTCCAAGAGGCGCACCGTCACCGGACGCGGGGCGCAAATCTTGAACATGTCGATGAAGTCCTGGCGCTGCATGGGCAGGAGTTTGTCCAGCGACGCCTGCCGCTCCTCGGTGTTGCGGGCCATAATCATCTCGACCACGACCGGCAGGCGCTCGCTGGCATTGAACATGCGCTCGGTACGGCACAGGCCGATGCCCATCGCGCCGTACTCCATCGCCACGGCGGCCATGTCCGGGGTATCGCCATTGGCGAACACCTTGAGCTTGGCTTCTTCGTCGGCCCAGCCCAACAGGGTTTTCAGTTCCTCGGAGAACTTGGGCGGGATGGTGGGGATTTCGCCCAGGTAGACATTGCCGTTGCTGCCGTCGATGGTGATGATATCGCCTTCCCGCAAAGTGAGGTCGCCGACGCGGGCCAGGCGGGAACGGCTATCGACCTGGATGCCCTCGGCCCCGGCCACGCAGGCTTTGCCCATGCCGCGGGCCACCACCGCCGCGTGCGAAGTCTTGCCGCCACGGCTGGTCAGGATGCCTTGCGAGGCGAAGAAGCCATGGATGTCCTCCGGCTTGGTTTCCTCGCGCACCAGGATGACCTTTTCACCACCCCGGCCCAGGAGTTCGGCCTGGTCGGCGTCGAACACGCATTTGCCGCTGGCCGCGCCGGGCGAGGCGGGCAGGCCGGTCGCCAAGGGCTTTTCCTTGTGGCTGGGATTGAGGCGCGGATGCAGCAATTGTTCGAGGTGGCTGGGATTGACCCGCAGCAGGGCTTGTTCCTTGGTGATCAAGCCCTCCCCGAACATCTCCACCGAACTCCGCACCATGCCGGTGGCGTTCATCTTGCCGTTGCGGGTTTGCAGGCAATAGAGGACGCCCTTTTCGATGGTGTATTCGTAGTCCTGGACTTCTTTGTAATGGGCCTCCAGCTTGTTGCGGAGTTCCACCAGTTGCCGGTACAACTCGGGCATTTCCTTGGCCATCTCGGCCACGGGCTTGGGCGTGCGGATGCCGGCCACCACGTCCTCGCCCTGGGCGTTGACCAGATATTCGCCATACATCTCGTTCTCGCCGGTGCCGGGGTTGCGGGTGAAGCCCACGCCGGTGGCGCTGTCGTTGCCCATGTTGCCGAACACCATGGTGACGACGTTGACCGCCGTGCCGTTGGCCATGGCCGGGGTGATGTGGAATTCGCGGCGGTAGTCGATGGCGCGTTTGCCCATCCAGGAATTGAACACGGCCTTGACCGCGATTTCCAACTGCTCGAACACGTTCTCGGGGAAGGGCTTGCCGGTGGCGTCGTGGACCACCCGCAGGAAGCGTTCGCTGATGTCCTGCAAATGTTCGGCGCTGAGGCCGATATCGGCCTTGACCCCGGCGGCGCGTTTCACCTCGTCGAATTCGTGGTCGAACAGATGGTCGTCCACGCCCAGCGCGATCTTGCCGAACAACTGGATGAAGCGGCGGTAGGCATCATAGCCAAAACGCTGGTTGCCGGTCTGTTGGATCAGGCCGCGCAGGGTTTCCTGGTTCAGCCCCAGGTTCAAAATGGTGTCCATCATGCCGGGCATGGACATGGCGGAACCGGAGCGCACCGACACCAGCAACGGGTTGTCCGCCCCGCCGAAGCTTTTGCCGGTCTGTTGTTCCAGATTGCGGATATGTTCGCCGACCTCTTCCAACAGCCCCATCGGCAGGGCTTTTTGGTCCAGGTATTCGAGGCAGGCTTCGGTGGTGATGACGAATCCCGGCGGCACATTCAAGCCGATCTGGGTCATCTCGCATAGATTGGCACCCTTGCCGCCCAACAATGGTTTGTTGTGACCGTCGCCTTCCGCGAAGGCATAGACGTATTTTTTGCTCATGGGCTTGTCTCCTTGTGGTTTGTAGGGGAATCGGGCCGGACACGGCGGTCCGGCGCGGAATTCCTGGGATCGCGCCTATAGGTTGCCGCGTTGTTGTTTCAGCCTGTGGACCTCGGCATGTTCGAGCACCCGGAGTTGCGCCAGGGCCTTGGTCAGTTCCAGCTTGGCCCGGTCGCGTTCGCTGAAGAGGTGGCTGTGCTTGAGGATGCGTTCCGCCTCGCGCCGGGCGGCGAGGGCGGCGTCGCGGTCGATTTCCTCCGAGCGCAACAGGTGGTCGGCCAGCACATGCACGGTGCTGTCCTTCACCTCCATGAAGCCGCCGGAAAGGAAGAAGCTTTGCCGCGCCCCGTCCGGGGTTTGGATTTGGACCACGCCGGGCCGGAGCTGGGCCAGGAATGGCGCGTGGCGCGGCAGGATGCAGACTTCGCCGAGGGCGGCGGGGGCCACCAGCCGGTCGCAAGGACCGGAGTAGATCAAGCGGGCCACGTCGGCGATTTCGACTTGCAGGTGGGTGTGGGGGGCTGGCATGGTTTCAGGCCGGAAGGACGCGCTGGCGCAGGTCGAAACCCGCTTGCCGCAGGGCGAGCAACACCAAGGACACGGCCCCCCCGGCGGAAATATGGTCGGTGTTGATGACCAGGTCGAAGTTCTGGGCGTGTTCCAGCGAGCAATGTTCGAAACTGTCGCCGTAGAGGCTCAGGATCGATTTATGGCGCTTGGTGTTGACCTCGTAGACCTTGCGCTCGGCTTCCAACTGCGGAATGCCCTGCTCCTCGGCCACGCGCTTGGCGCAGACCAGCTTGGAACCGACGATCCGCACCCGGAACACCTTGCGCCCGGACAGGATCAGGTGGGCGCCGCGCCCGACCAGGAGGCAATCCTGCTTGGCGAGTTCCAACACGGTGGCGTAGAGCTGGCGGCGGTAGGTCCGCATCTCGCCCGCCGTACCGGTCAGGAGGCTGTAGAGGAAGGTCGAAACCCCGGCGGACACGGTTTCGTCCTGGGGCTTGAACTTGAAGGCGTCGATCTTGGCCTGCTTCGCCACCCGCTCCAGGATTTCCTGGTCGTAGAGCGGGATCGCGAGGCAGGAGGCCAGTTGCTCGGCGATGGCCTCGCCCCGCGCCCCGTAGTCCCGCGACACGGTGATGAGCAAGGGATCGTGCGGCTGGCCGTTGACATGGCGGGCGTCCTGGGTCCCGAAATCCTTGGCGAGGATGGCCTTGAGGAAGGTGTGGGGGTCTGGGGTGGACATGGGGCTTCCTTGATGGCGGGAACGGTGGTTCCCGGAGTTCCTGGCCCGGACGGTTGTCGATGCGCCCAGGTCCGCGCCGCCCTGGAATGCGCCAGTCCCGCCGGGCCTTGGCTTCCGGGGCCGACGCTTGAATTATGGCAGCTAATCACGAAAAGTCATGGGGGCTGGGCTGTCCGGCCCGCATCAAGTTTCCAGCCTTTACATCCGGCCCACCCGCCGCCCCGCTTCCTCCCGGAATCCGCGTCCCCCGCCCGGAGCATTCCATCTCCGGTGTCATGCCCTTGTCCACATCGGGGTGTTAGGGTAGGTACCGTCATCATCAATCCCTGATTCTGGCGGAGGTGGAACATGTTCGACGAATACGGCTTCCTGGCGGCTTCCATCATACTCCCGGCGGCGCTGATCTTTCTGGTCCATCGGGCGGTGCGGAAACTCCGGGACGCCACAGCGAACCGCCACCCGCCCAGGTTCAACGCTTCCCCTTGAAATGGGCCAAGAGCTTGATCCGTAACGGCACCGTCATCGCCTGGGGCTGGGTGACGGCGATGGTCCAGGTACTGACATGCAGGAAGGTGCCCGTGAGCCTGCCGTTCTTCTGTACCACGGCGGTCATCTGGTTCTTGGCGCTGACGAGCGTGCCCCCCGAGAAACTCACCCCATACAAGCTCCCTTGTTGCAGATATCCGGCGAGCATCGATTCGATCACGGTCTGGGTGGGCGTGCCCTTGATCTTGGCCCCGCTCTGCTTCCACACCCCGGAGAACAGTTGCGTGGCGAACTGGCCGGTGCCGGGGAAGGCCGGGTCCGGGGTGAAGTTCAGGGTATCGGTCTTCGGCAACTGCGGCAGTTGGAACCGGCCCTGCACCGGCTGGCCGAACGCGGAGACCTTCGGCTTGGGCCTGGGCGTATACACCAAGCCCCATGTGCCCGCCACATCGTTCTTGGCACCCGCCGCACCGGCCTGGACCGGCGGCAGCAAGGCCAGCGCCAAGGCCATGAATACCGGGATGAAGCGCTTGGACATGGCGGACTCCTCGTGATTGTTAGTGTTGGAACGATCCGGCGGGAAAGCCGCCCCCCGCCGCGATGCCCCTGAGTGTAGGCCAAAATCCCCGGCCCGGTCCTCAGGTGTTGTCCCGGATGAATTCCTGCAATTTACGCAGGAGTCCCACCGTGGAATACGCCATCACCGCGAACAAAATCCATTCCTGGGGCGACACGCTGCTCGGGTCTTCGTCCAGGACCACGATCCCCGCCACCGACGCCACGATCATCAGCAAATAATTCACCATGCCTCGAACTCCCCATGCAGATTGATCTCGATCACGGGCGTTGTAGACCCGGAAGCCATCGGCTAAATTCCATGCCCCCGCCGATGCCCCGGACCCGCCCATGCTCCCGTTCTTCCGCCGCCTGTTCGCCCGCCCCGCCGCCGGACCGCCACCGCTGGCCGACCCGCTCTGGGCGCCTTTGGCCGAACTGCCGATCCTCGTTGGCCTGGACGCCGCCGAAACCTCGAAGCTCCGCCAACTCGCCGCCCGCTTCCTCGCCGACAAAATCATCGAACCCGCCGGCGGCATGGCGCTGGACGACGGCATCCGCGCCCGCATCGCGGTACTCTGCTGCCTGCCGCTCCTGGGGCTGGATCATGGTTGGTATGCGGGCTGGCGCACCGTGATCGTCTATCCCGGCGCGTTCGTGCGGCCCCGCTCGCAGTTCGACGCTATCGGCGTGATGCATGAATGGGAGGATATCCTCGGCGGCGAAGCCTGGGAACAGGGCCCCTTGGTGCTGTCCTGGGCCGATGTCGAAGCCTCCGGGCTGTGCGAGGGCTACAACGTGGCGATCCACGAAATGGCCCACAAGCTGGACCTGCTCAACGGCCCACCCGATGGCTTCCCGCCCCTGCACCGCGATATGAAACGGCGGGAATGGTCGGCGGTATTTTCCCAAGCCTACCAGGATTTCAACGCCCGGCTGGACGCGGGCGAGGACACCGCCCTCGATCCCTACGCGGCGCAGGAACCGGGCGAGTTCTTCGCCGTCCTCAGCGAATATTTCTTCGAGTGGCCGGAACTGGTCATGCTGGAATACCCGGAGGTCTACCAGCAACTCGCCCGTTTCTACCGGCAAGACCCGGCGGCGCGGCTACCGCCCTATCCCCGCCCCGGCGCGGAACCCGTATTGCCAGCCCCCTGAGGCGGCGTTATCTTCGCACGCCCCCCAAAACACCGGACGCCGCCATGAGAAAATCCCTAGCGCTCCTATCCGCGCTCTGCCTCCCCGCCCTGGCCCAGGCCGGGGGCGAGGTTTACCGCGTGGTGATCGACGGCCACATCCAGGCCATCGCCAGCCTGCGCCTGAACGAAGGCCGGTACCATGGCCGGATTTATTACGACGCCAGCGGCGCGGACGGCCTGGAACTGGCCGGGACGGCGGGCAAGGACGGCTTCGAGTGGAAAGAAAGCCTGTGGACCCGCGCCGACAACGACAGCAAACCCACCGGCACCCTCTCCGGCAAACTGTCCGCCGATGGCAAGACCGGCACCGGCACCTGGAACAGCGCCGACGGCAAAAAATCCCTGACCCTGGCCCTGACCCGCCTGGCCCACATCGAAACCCTGCCCAGCCCGGATAGCAATGTCTGGGTCGATTTCCCCAAATTCGACGATCCGCGCTACGCCAAGCTCAACGGACTCCTGGCGGGCGAGGCCAAACAGAACCTGGCCCAGAACCTCAAATCGGTACAGGACGTGCGGACCGAACTCCAAGGCGCTCCGGGCGGATCCGCCGCCGAGGACCGGCTGTCCGCCACCACCTCCTGCGATGTCGAAAGCGTGCTGCCGAACACGGTCAGCCTGTTGTGTACCGCCTATGAATATTCGGGCGGGGCGCACGGCAATACCGGGCTGGACGCCCGCGACTACGCCATCGGTGCCGACGGCGCGGTCCGCCCGCTCAAGCTGTGGGATGTGCTGCAAAAATCCCCGGCCCATATCAACAAGCTCTCCAGCCTCATCGTCGCCGAACTCAAGCGCCAGAAAGCCTCCTCGGTGGTGGACGGCGGCATCAAGGATTTCACCAAGGAACTCGACAAGGATGAGCTGAGCTTCAGTATCCTGCCGGCCGGGTTGGCCTTCCATTTTTCGCCGTATGCGGTGGCGAGCTATGCCGAGGGCCATTTCCGGGCGGTGATCCCCCACCGGGCGCTGGCGGGGCTTTATCGCCAGGATGGACCGCTGGCTTCGCGCAACGCCAAACCCTGAAGGCCCGCCCATGTCCGAACCCAAAACCATCGCCGCCGCCGACCTCCGCGCACTCAGCGCCACCGCCGCCGCCCTGCCCCGGCTGCGCAAGAACCTCAACCTGCATCCGACCTTGGAAGACCCGGTGCAGCGCCTCTTCAACGCCCTGGCCCCCGGTACCTATGTCCGGCCCCACCGCCACGCCGCGTGGGAACTAATGCTGGCGGTGCGCGGGGCGTTTTCGATCTTGATTTTCGACGATGCGGGACGGGTGGGGGAACGCATCGAGCTTTCCGCGACGCAAGGCGCGCTCGCCCTGGAAATCCCGGCCCAGACTTGGCACGCCGCCGTGGTCATGGTCCCGGATACGGTGATGTTCGAGGTGAAACCCGGCCCTTATCGCGCCGTCGCGGAACAGGATTGCGCGGCCTGGGCACCCGCCGAGGGCGCGGCGGCGGCGGACTTGCTGGAACGGTGGTACCGGACGGCGCGGGCGGGGGAACAAGCACCCGCCTGGTGAAGGGGTTTGCAACATATCCGGGTCCCGGCAAGCCTCCGCCGCGAACCACCCGTCCCGGAGGATTACCCCCGCCCTCCCGCGAACAAACCCAAGCCGCCCGGATAGTCGTAGCCTGGAAACCAGGGATTGCCCTTCGCGCCGGTCTGCCAGCCCAAGACCTCGGCCAGCACCCGCCGGTAATCGGTGATGACGGCGAGATCGACGCCCTCTTCCAATTGCCCGGTCCGCAAACCCGGCCAGGGTCCATAACACCGCCCGCCCGCCACCTTGCCGCCCAACACCGCCATCAAGCCCCCCCGGCCATGGTCGGTGCCCTGGCTCTTGTTGTTGGCGACCACCTGGGCGATTTGGTCGGGGGCCTTGGCGGTGCGGGTCCAGACCTTCGCGATCCGCCCGGCCAGTTCCGGCGGCGCGTTCGGCCCGACGAAGCGGCGGCACAGCTTCCCGGCCAGATGGCGGGCGGTGGCGGGATGGTGGGCGACCAAGTCCAACACCTTGCGGCCACCGTCCAGGGCGGCGGCGAAGGGGGTGAATTCCTGGCCCAGCACCCGCTTTTGATAGCCATCGTGCCAGGTCTCGACATAGGCGAAACGCCCGGTGGCGGGCAGTTTGCGCTGGCCGTCCAAGGCCGTGCCATCCTCGACCGCCCAGCCGGTGAAGGCGCGGGCCGCTTCGTAGACATCCTGGTCGATATAGCCCTCGGGCCGGCCTTCCACGGCACCCGGCACATCGCGCCAACGGTTGTACTTGTCGTTCAGATAGGCGTCGCGGCCCAGGGTATGCAGCTCGAACAGCTCGCGGGCGTAATTCTCGTTGGCGGCCCCGGCGCGGGAAGAACGGTTCGACAGGTAATACAGCATCGCCGTGGCACCGGCCACGGCCTCCAGCGAGACGCGGAAATTGCCCAGGGCGTGCTTGCGAATCACTTCGCGGTCATAGACCGGCAAAGCCACCGCGATTTATAGGGGACCGTAGGCGTTGACATTGAAATGGTCGTGCCAGAACTGGACCAGCACCTCGCGCAGGGGATAGCGGCTATAGATGGCACGGATCAAGGTGGCGGCGACCACCTCGTTGCGGGGCCAGGCCCGTTCGGCGGGATGGAGGGGCTGGGCGTCCAGCAAGGGCCAGAGCGCCCCGATGGGCCGGTCCAGGCTGGCGAGGGGCCGCTGTTCATTGACGGCGGGCCAATGCGCGTCGGCGGGATATTTGATATTGAGCCGGACCTGGGCGAGGCGCTTGAGGACTTCGGGATCGTCGCCCGGCGGCGGGGCCAATTGCGTTTCCAGCCAAGGCCCGAAACCCCGCGCCGCGAACGCCTCCAGATCGGCGGGACCGGGACCATAGCCGAACCGGCCCAACACCAAACGGGCGAATCCGCCGCCCCCGCCTTGCTCCGCCATACCGTGGGACTCCCTTGCCATCCTGTCACCGGCCTCGAATCTAGGACCGATCCGGCCCGGAACCGGGCATGATTATGGACGCGGCCCGAACGCTTGCCCATCCCCCAGACCCGCGCCAACGCAAACGGGGATGGCATCGCAGCGGGCGACACCATCCCCGTCCGGGATTTCCAGGCTTATTCCGCGGCGGGAGCGGGCTTGGCCTCCTCAGCGCCGGGGTCGGCGGTGGCCGGGGCCGGAGCGGGTTCGGCCTCCTCCACGCCGGGGGTGGCGGCTGCCGCGACCGGCGCGGGCTTGGCCTCCTCAACGCCGGGGTCGGTGGTTTCCGCGACCGGCGCGGGTTCGGGCGCTGCGACCGCGGCGACCACCTCGGGTTCGGGGGCGGGCGGTTCGGCGACCTCGGCGGACTCGGGCGTCACAGGCACGGGAACGGCGGCTTCGGAAACGGCGGATTCCGTGGCTGCGGGAACCTCGGGCACTTCGGGCACGGTGGTTTCGCTTTCGACCATCCCGGACGCGGTGGATTCATTGGAATCTTCGGCCACCGTGGGCGTTTCAAGCCCGGCCACCTCGGACGCCTCGACGGCTTCGGCCGGCGCGGGTCCGGGCTCATCCGCCACTTCGGCGACCATAGCGACCGCGGGCGCATCGACAGCCCCAGGCCCGGCGGGCTCGGCCTCATCGGGAACCGCGGCCTCCTCCACCTTGGAAGCGGCTTCCAACATCGTCGGCACTTCCGCCTCGACAACGCCCTCGACCACCGGCGTTCCGGCTTCCGGCGCTTCGGGCACCGCGACCGGCTCGGGAACGACCGCTTCCGCGCCTTGGAACAGGGAAGCCGCGGCTTCCGGTGCCTCCGGGGTTGGCTCCGCCACGACCGTCTCCGCGCCGACATCGGCCAGGGCTTCTTCCACATCCTCCGCCAAATCTTCGCCTTCACCCTCGGTGTCGGCGAAACCCGGCTCGCCGGTTCCGTCAGCCGCGGGCTTGTCGCGCCGCCCTCCCCGCCCACGACGGCGGCTGGATGCCCGGCGCAAAGGATTGCGGCGCACCGGCCGCGACTCGGCCTCGCCCTCCCCGCTGTCGGCGGACTCCGGTTCCACCTCCTCGGCGACCGGCGCTTCGCCTTCCGCCTGGGGCGGGATCGCCCATTCGGGATCGTCTTCCGAACCCGGTGCCGGGGCGAAGGTGAACGTCACCCTGGGCGTCCGTTGGGGACGGGAACCGCGCTCGCGGGGCGCGGCCTCGGGAGCCTCGTCCGGTCCGGCGGCGGGAGCTGGCTCGAAGTCCGGCACCTCCGCCGCGGTTTCGGCGAGGGGCGCGACGGACTCCTCGACGCCTTCCCCGGCGGCGTCCTGGAACGGCTCGGGACCGCGCGGCGCATAGCCATCCCGGCGCTGGCGGCGGCGGCGCGAATTGCCGCGGCGACCGCCTTCGCGGGATTTGCGCTCGCCGTTCTGGGCCTCGTCGAACGGAGGCACGCCTTCCCGGATTTCTTCCTCGGGCTCGGGCGGCTCGGCAAAGGCGGGCGCGGGCGGGGCCGGACGCGGCGGCTTGGGTTCCGGGTAGCGCTGCTGCCGGTATTCGCCCCGTGGCGGCCTGGGTCCACGGGGTTGCGGCGGCATCGGCGCGGGGGGTTGGACCGTGGGTGGAATTTGTGGCGCGGGCGCGGGACTGGGTTCGGCGGCGGCGCGGACTTCCGGTTCCTCCTCGGGCTTGTTGCCGGTGAGGATGGTCCAGAAGCGCTTGATCAAGCCACCGCCGCTGGCGCGCGCCACCGTGTCGACGGTGGGCGCGGGCTGGGTCGGCATGAATTCCTTGACGGCGGGTTCGGTGCCACCATTGCCGCCCTGGGGTTCCCGGCCATACTTGGCGGTTTCGGGTTCGGCGGGCTTGGCGATTTGGTAGCTGGGCCGCTTCTCGACCTCCTCTTCCGGGCCGGAGGTGCGGACGCGCTGAACCTCGTAGGCCGGGGTTTCCAGCTGCTTGCTGGGCACGATGATGATGGAGACGCTATGGCGCTTCTCCACATCCTGCACGCTGGGCCGCTTCTCGTTGAGCAGGTAGGTGGCGGAATCCACCGGCAGATAGGCGATCACCTTGGCGGTGTTCTTCTTCATCGCCTCTTCTTCGATCAGGCGCAGCACGGCGAGCGCCAAGGATTCCACGCTGCGCACCGAACCCTGGCCATGGCAGCGCGGGCAGGTCAAGAGGCTGGATTCGCCCAAGGAAGGCCGCAGGCGCTGGCGCGACATCTCCAACAGGCCGAAGCGGGAAATCCGCCCCAGTTGGATGCGGGCGCGGTCGGCCTTGATGGCGTCGCGCAGGCGGTTCTCGACCGCCCGCTGGTTGCGCGACGCCATCATGTCGATGAAGTCGATCACGAACAGCCCGCCCAGGTCGCGGAGGCGCAATTGGCGGGCGATCTCGTCGGCGGCTTCGAGATTGGTGTTGAGCGCGGTTTCCTCGATATCGCCGCCCTTGGTGGCGCGGGCCGAGTTGATATCGATGGCGGTCAGGGCTTCGGCGTGGTCGATCACGATGGCACCGCCGGACGGCAAGGGCACTTCGCGGGCGTAGGCCAGTTCGATCTGGCTTTCGATCTGGTAGCGGCTGAACAGCGGCACATTGTCGCGGTAGAGCCGGGCCTTCTGGATGAACTGCGGCATCACCTGCTGCAAGAAGCTCTTGACCAGCTTGAAGGTGGGTTCGCTGTCGATGAGGATTTCATCGATATCGCCGCGCAGATGGTCCCGGAGGGCGCGGATGATGACATTGCTTTCCTGGAACACCAGGAAGGGCGCGGTCTTCTCCTTGGACGAGCGCTCGATGGCCTCCCACAGTTGCAGCAGGTAGTTCAAATCCCACTGCAATTCCTCGGCGGATTTGCCGCCGCCCGCCGTGCGCACGATCAGGCCCATGCCCTCGGGGATTTCGAGCTGGCTCATCACCTCGCGCATATCGGAGCGGATATCGCCCTCGATGCGGCGGGAAATGCCGCCCGCCCTGGGGTTGTTGGGCATCAGCACCAGATAGCTGCCCGCGAGGCTGATATAGGCGGTGAGGGCCGCGCCCTTGGTCCCGCGTTCTTCCTTCTCGACCTGGACGATGACCTCCTGGCCTTCGCGGAGCAGGTTCTTGATTTCGCGGCGGGTATAGTCCTCGTCCAGGGAGCCCCCGAGATAATTGGGGGTGATTTCCTTGAAGGGCAGGAAACCGTGGCGCTCCGACCCGAAGTTGACGAAAGCGGCCTCCAGGCTGGGTTCCACGCGGGTGATGATGCCCTTGTAGATATTGGCTTTTTTCTGCTCCTTGGAAGGGACTTCGATATCGAAATCGTAGAGTTTCTGTCCATCCACCAACGCGACCCGGAGTTCCTCGGGCTGCGTGGCATTGATTAGCATTCTTCTCATTCGGCTGTTCCTTTGGCGTCTTCCCGTGAAAGCCGGGCAAGTGGTCTCGCAGCCATTGTTATTTTGGGTCAAGGCTTGACCTTCGATGCGCCCTGGGGGGAGTCTCACCCCCGCCGGGCGGGGCCGCATCCCGCTGGATGCGGGGGGCGTCACTTGCCGGCCTTCCGGGCCGCGTGATGTTCGCTCATCGTGGGTCGAGCGAAAAAACCCTTTACGTCGTACCTGGCCAGGTCCATGGGCAAACACCGCGGCGGCGGAACACCCCACCCGCCCCGGCCGGCACCTGCGCGCCGGGGGAAACCAGCCCAGGAAAACCGTTCACGCGGGAATTCGTAAGCGCCCGCACGCGGCACCGGGCCGTGTGGTGTCCGGTCGGCCACCGAAGGGGGCGGGTATGGAAACGGCGTTGGATGCGTGCCGTGGCGTGAATGGGATGTCTGCCTCCCATAACCGCGGGCGGATCCGCATGGACTGGGATGGATCGGGCTGTAGGGCGGCGGGGATAGCGCCGTTCCGCGATGATGGTTATTCCCTGGCCGATCCCCGTCCCCCACTTTGGGTATCGGGCGGACTGGGCCGGGATCGAATAACAACCATTGGCAACTATAGCAATCCCCGGCGAAAGCATCAATTTAAGCGGCGAAACTGCTATTATGCCGGCCATGAACGCACCACCCACCGGCAGCGCCGTGCTATGGCTCGACGTGGACGCGGAAACCGCGGGCCAACGTATCGACAACTTCCTGTTCACCCGCCTCAAGGGCGTCCCCAAAAGCCACGTCTACCGCATCCTCCGCAGCGGCGAAGTGCGCCGCAACGGCGGGCGGGTCCAGCCCAAGGACCGCTTGGAGGCCGGCGACAAAATCCGCGTGCCGCCGATCCGGCTGGCCGAACGCGAAACCCCGGAAATCCCGGGCCGCGCCCTCCGCAACCGCATCGAAGGCAATATCCTCCACGAAGACGAGGACCTGCTGGTCATCAACAAGCCTTCCGGGCTGGCGGTGCATGGCGGTAGCGGGCTGAGCTTCGGCGTGATCGAGGGCCTTAGGGAAATCCGGCCCGAGGCGCGGTTCCTGGAGCTGGTCCACCGCCTGGACCGCGAGACTTCCGGCTGCCTCCTGATCGCCAAGAAACGCAGCGCCCTGCGCATACTGCACGAGCAATTCCGCGACGACACGGTGAAAAAAGTCTATCTGGCGCTATTGGCCGGTGCCTGGGCACGGACGCGCTGGATCGTCGATGCGCCCTTGCAGAAGAACGTGCTGCAAAGCGGCGAGCGGCTGGTGAAGGTCGCCCGCGACGGCAAGCCCTCCGTGACCGAATTCCGCCGCAAGGAGCGCTACGCCCAAGCCACCTTGGTCGAAGCCCGGCCCATCACCGGACGCACCCACCAAATCCGCGTCCATGCCCAATCGATGGGCCATCCGGTGGCGGGCGACGAGCGCTACGGCGACGGGAACGCCAACCGCGAACTCAAGCAACTGGGCCTCAAGCGGTTGTTCCTGCACTCCGCCGCGACCACCCTGCGCCATCCCCGCACCGGCGCGGTCTTGCAGTTCGAAGCCCCCCTGCCCCCGGAACTCGCCGACTTCCTCAACACCCTAGCCCGATGAAACAACGTTTCGATTTGCTGGTTTTCGATTGGGATGGCACCCTGTTCGATTCCATAGGCTGGATCGTCGAATGCCTACAGTACGCGACCAAGGCCGCGGACCTGCCGGTCCCTTCCGAGCCCTTGGCCAAATCGGTGATCGGACTCAGCATCCAGGCGGCCATGGACGCCCTCTGTCCGGGTTCCACCCAGGCCCAGGTCGACGCCCTGGTCCGGCATTACCGCGAGTATTACCACACCCGCCCGACCACGGTGGACGGGCTGTTCCAGGGCGTGCCCGAGCTGCTGGACGCGCTGCGGGCGCGGGGCTATCGGTTGGCCGTCGCCACCGGCAAGAACCGCAATGGGCTGAACCACGCCCTGGCCGCGACCGGCATGGGCGGCTTGTTCCACGCCACCCGCTGCGCCGACGAAACCGCTTCCAAACCCCATCCCAAGATGCTGTTCCAGCTGATGGACGAACTCGCCATCCCGCCCGGACGCACCCTGATGATCGGCGATTCCCTGCACGACCTGCGCATGGCGGACAACGCCGGCATCGCCGCCATCGCCGTGGGCTGCGGGGCCAACACCCTGGACGAACTGGCGGAACTCAAGCCGCTGCTCTGCCTCGAAACCACACGCGAACTCCTGCCCCTTTTGACCTGAGTCCACCCCCAACCCCGGATGCTTCCGGCGAGGTCTCCCCATGAGCGAAACCCACGAACCCACCCCCCCGCCCGCCACCCCGACGCCCTGGGAGCGGGAAACCCTGGAAAAAGTCCTGATGGCCTCCATCGCCGAGCAACGCCGGGCGCGGCTGTGGGGCATCTTCTTCAAATCGCTGCTGATGGTCTATCTGGCCGTGATCCTGTGGCTGGGCGCCCAACCCCTGATGGACCTGCGCGGCGGTGGCGACGGCAAGGGCCATACGGCGGTGGTCGACGTGGTCGGCACCATCGCGCCGGGCCAACCCGCCAGCGCCGACACCATCATCCAGGGCCTCCGGGCCGCCGCCGAGGACGCCAACACCCAAGGCATCGTGCTGCGCATGAACACGCCGGGCGGCAGCCCCGTGCAATCGGCCTATGTCTACGACGAAATCCGCCGCCTGAAACGCCTGAAACCCGGTATCCCGATCTACGCCGTGGTGGCCGATATGTGCGCCTCGGGCGGCTATTACATCGCCTCCGCCGCCGACAAGATTTTCGTCAACAACGCCAGCGTGGTGGGTTCCATCGGTGTCATCATGGGCGGTTTCGGCTTCGTCGACGCCATGGGCAGGCTGGGCGTGGAGCGCCGGGTGATGACCGCCGGGGCGCACAAGGCCATCCTCGATCCGTTCTCGCCGGTCGATGAAATCGCCAAGACCCATATGCAATCGGTGCTGGACACCGTCCACCGCCAATTCATCGACGCCGTGAAGCAAGGCCGGGGCGACCGGCTCAAGGAAACCCCGGACATGTTCTCGGGACTGGTCTGGACCGGGGCGGACGGCATCAAGCTCGGCTTGGCGGACGAGGTCGGCGACCTCCGCCATGTGGCCGAGGATGTCATCGGCGCGAAGAAGACCGTCAATTTCACCCCCGACCAGAACTTCCTGGACCGCATCGGCCACCGTTTCGGCACCGCCGTGGGCTCGTTCCTGTGGAACGCCCTCGACAGCGCCGCCCCACAAGCCCGTTTGCAATAGGAGTCCGCGCCATGGCCCAGACCGAACCGGCGTTCGAGATCGTCGAGGAAACCCCGGTCTACCGGGGCTTCTTCCAGCTGACCCGGCTCAAGCTCCGCCACACCCTCTACCAGGGCGGCTGGACCGGGGTTTTGGAGCGGGAATTGTTCCACCGGGGCCGCGCCGTGGCGGTGATCCCCTACGATCCGGTGGCCGACCGGGTGGTCCTGGTCGAGCAATTCCGGGTCGGCGCCCTGGGCGTCAAGGAAAACCCCTGGCTGTTGGAAATCGTGGCCGGGGCCATCGAGGCGGGCGAAAGCCCGGAGCAAGTCGCCCACCGCGAATGCGCCGAGGAAGCGGGCTGCGCCGTGCGCGAATTGATCCGTATCGGCGAATTCTTCCCGACGCCGGGCGGCTGTTCCGAGCGCATCACCCTGTTCTGCGGCCTCGTCGACAGCGCGGGTTTGGGCGGACTGCACGGGCTGGCGGAGGAACACGAGGACATCCTGGCCAGCGTGGTGGATTTCGCGGAAGCCCTGGCCTGGGTCGAACAAGGCCGCATCGACTCGGCGGTGCCCATCATCGGCCTGCAATGGCTGGCCTTGAACCGGGAGCGGCTGCGGGCCGCCTCCTGATCCGCCAGTCTTGGCACCCCATATTTGCGTCATTTCAAACATATATTGCGCGATATAACCCACCCGGAACGCCGCCCCCGCCCTACCCATTTGATTCGCAAACGTCCCGCCCGGATGGCTCGGAATGTGCTGTCGCCCTTTTCCATGCCGATCTCCCACCCTTCCGAGCCAGCCATGATAACTACACGCCGTTTGATTGCATCGATTTTCGCCGCCGCCCTCGGCGCGACCGCCCAGGCCGCCACCGAAGGCCCGGTGCCGAGTTGCCCGGCCACGGCCCTGGGCCAATCCCACACCCTGGACCCGGCCCAACTCAAGGGCAAGGTCGGCTATATCGATTTCTGGGCCTCGTGGTGCGGACCCTGCGCCCAGTCCTTCCCGTTCATGAACGAACTGCACCGGGAATTCCAGGCCCAGGGCTTGGAAATCATCGCCCTGAACCTGGACGAGGAGGCCCAGGACGCCCAGGACTTCCTTAAGAAGTATCCGGCCAGCTTCCCCATCGCCTCCGACCCCCAGGGCAAATGCCCGCAGAAATTCGACGTGAAGGCCATGCCCACCAGTTTCCTGGTGGATAGGCAGGGCAAGATCCGCCATGTGCATATGGGCTTCCGCGACGGCGACAAGGCCGCGATCAAACAGCAAGTGCAAGCGCTCTTGAACGAGCGCTAGGCGGAATCCCGATGAACTCCACACTACCGGCCCTCGCCCTGCTCCCCGCCCTGCTCTGCTCGGGCTGCGCCCTGCCCAAGGTCGCGCCCTGGGAGCGCGGCACCCTCGCCAAACCGCAAATGGCCCTGGACCCGGACGGCCTGGACGCGGCCCTGAAACGGCATACCGCCGCCTCCAAGGAAGCCGCCTCGGGCGGCTACGGCGTCGGAGGGGGTGGCTGTGGCTGCAACTAAAACCGGCCCGGCGCGGCTCGCCGCCTTCACCGCCGCCGCCCTGGCCCTGCCGGGGATGGTGCCCAGGGTCCAGGCCGAAGGCTTGGACCCGGAGATCGACACGGCTTTTTCCCGCTACGAGGAAAGCGATGGCCGGATGCGGGTGGATGTCTACCAGGCGGTGGCGGCCTCGCCGGTGGGCGACCGCTGGAACATCAAGGCCAACGGCGTCAAGGATGTGGTTTCGGGGGCGTCGCCGGTCGCCTATGGGCTCAGCCGCGGCCAGCCGGTGCAAATCCGCTCCCGCGCCTCGATCCGCGACGTGCGCGACGAGGTCGACCTCGGGGCCAGCTACGCCTTCGACCAAGGCACGCTGTCCGTGGACGTGGGCCGTTCCAGCGAGAACGACTACACCTCCGACTTCTTCAACCTCGATGGCCGCTGGGACATCAACGACAAACTCACCACCCTGGCGGCGGGCTTCGGTTTCGCCTCGGACCAGGTCTGGGCCGTCACCAACGCCGGCAAGGGCCAGCACCAACGGATACCGGGCTCGGGCGGCGACAAATCCACCTTCCAAAGCCTGCTGGGCATCACCCAAGTCCTCGACAAGAATTCGCTGCTCCAGGCCAACCTGACCTATACCCACGGCGAGGGCTATCTGGCCGACCCCTACAAATACGCCCTGGTGGTCGATCCCAGCCCCGCCGTCGTCTGCGACCCGGAATACGCCTACACCCTGAGTTGCTATACCCTGGATTCGCGCCCTTCGAACCGCGACCAATTCAACCTGCTGCTGCGCTATGTCCGCGACTTCCCGGAACTCAACGCCGCCGCCCTGCACTTCGATTACCGCTTCTACGCCGACACCTGGGATATTTCCGCCCACACCTTCGAGGCGGCCTGGCACCAACCGGTCTACGCGGGCTGGGTCCTGGTGCCGCATGTGCGCTATTACTCGCAATCGGCGGCGGAGTTCTACCAACCCTATTTCCAGACGGCGCGCAGCGACGGGCACTACTCCACCGACTACCGCATGGCCGATTTCGGCGCGGTGGGCGGCGGGGCGCAATTGCACAAGGAATTCCTCGACCGGCTGCGGGTGGCGGCGGCGGTGGATTTCTACAAGCGGGAACAGGGGATGGGGATGCAGCAAGGTCCGGGCACGGCGCTGGACAATTTCACCTATTCGGTGTTCACGGTCAGCCTGAACCTGAAGTTCTGAGGGAAGCGCGGCCCAGGCCCGTTGGGGCCGCGCCGATCAAGTCCGCAACAGGGTCAAACCGGCGTCGGCGGGCGGCGCGAAGCCGGGAAACACCGTGGCCAGCTGGGCCGGGGCCAGCCCGAGGTGTTGGCGCAGCACCGCGTCCAGCACGGCGCGGAAATCGGTGGTCACGGCCAGGTCCCGCGCCTCGTACAGGTCCTCGTCGTCCAGGCCCGGCCAGCGCCCCCACACCTTCCCGCCATCGACCCGCCCGCCCAGCAACCACATCACGTTGCCGTGGCCGTGGTCCGTGCCCTGGCTGCCGTTCTCGCGCACCGTGCGCCCGAACTCGGACATCAGCGCCACCACGGTCTGCGGATAGCTATTCCCCAGGCCCTCGACCAAGCGGGCCAGGCCCTCGCCCAAGGCACCCAGCTTCTTCGCCATCGGCCCGGCGACCCCGCCCTGGTTGACATGGGTATCCCAGCCGCCCACCGACAGGAAGGCCAAGCGGATTTCGGGATCGGCGTGGATCAAGCGCCCCAATTCCAGGGCGCTGCCCGCGAAATTCCGGGCCGGTACCGCCCCGCCATCGGCGGCGGCCATCTCCTTGGCGAAATCCTCCTGGATCCGCCGCCGCGCCGCCGCGCCCTCGCGATAGGCCTGGGCCAAGGCCACATCGCCCGCGTACAATCGCTCGAACACATCCTGGCCGGAATCCCCGCCCGCCGCCTTGGGGGTCGCCGACCCCAGCGCCACCGTCGCCACCGGCCGGCCTCCCCGCAGTATCCTGGGCAGGGCGATATCCGCGTTCACCGCCTTGACCGGGGAAATCCGGTCCGGCAAGGCACCGATGAGCCGGTTCATCCAGCCATCCTGGGTCTTTTTATTGCCGGGCTCGCCGCCCTCCATGTAATCCTGGGCATCGAAATGGGAACGGGTCGGATCGGGCGAACCCGAGGCGTGGACGAAAGCCAGGGTCTTGTCCTTCCAAAACGGCAACACGGCCTCCAGCGCCGGATGCAAACCGAAGCGCCCATCCAGATCGAACGCCCCGCCCTCGCGTCCAGGGGCCGGGATCGCAAGCGTGGGCCGCCCCCGGTAATAGGCCGGGTCGCGGTAGGGCACAACCACGTTCAAGCCATCGATGGCACCGCGCAGGAAAATCACCACCAGCCGCCGGGGTTCCGTGCCGGGAGGCACCGCGGCCCGGACCCAAGCCACCGGCAAGGCCAACGCGGCCGCGCCACCCACCAAACCCGCCAGGAATTCGCGCCGTCGCATCGCCAACCCTCAATATCTCAGGAACTCGGGACTCGCCAACACCAAGGCGAGGCGGTCCGCAGGAGGCGCGGCATCGAGCGCCGCCAAGGTTGGCGGCCCGAAAAAGCCGCCCAGGGCCGACCGCAGCCTATCCACGTCCGGTGCCGCCTTCATTTCCCTAGGACTCATGCTGCGGGTCAGGTTGACGGCAAAATCGATCCTACGCATCAGGGCGTCGGGATTCAGCCAAGCCTCTTGGGTCAGATGATAACCATCCGGCGTCGGACAGCCATACAAAGGCATCCCCCATTGCTGCAACAGGCCCGCCAGCGTCTCGGGATCGCTCACGGTAATATCCAGCAGCCTCAGGCAAGACACCAAATATCGGAACGGGGTTTTGAATTTGACGCCATAATAACGCCCATCCCAGAATTCCTCGCTGGCGAACAAGGTCGTCAAAATAGCCCGGATATCGCCATCGGTTTCTTGGAAACGCCGGGCCAATTTCTCCACCAAGGCGGCGGGCGGATTATCCGCCACGAACAACTGGGCGAGTTTATAGGAAATATGCCGAGCGGTGGATGGATGCCCGGCCAGGAAAGCCAGGGTTTCCTCGATTTCCTGCCGGTCCTTCCCGGCCACGGGCCGACCGAGCAATACTTTCCCACCGGTATCATGCCTTTCCGGATCGAAGAAAAACACCGACGGCCCATCCTCCCTGCCCAGATTCTTCAGCCCCCAACCCGTTAAAATCCGGGCCAATTCGCGCACATCCTGTTGCCCATACCCGCCGTCCACGCCCAAGGTGTGCAATTCCAAAAGCTCGCGGGCATAGTTTTCATTGATTCCCCTGGATTTGCCGGCCGCGGTGGGGTTCCTGGGAGCCACATTCCGCCAATTATCCAGGTAGAACAACATAGCGGGATGCCGCGCCGTAGCGGAGAGCATGTCGCGGAATTTCCCGAACACGAAAGGCCGGATGGCATCCCGTTCATAGGCGCCCACCCAAACACGGACCGGCCCTTTCTCGAGGAAAACATTGAAATGGTTGAACCAGAAATCCACCAGGATTTCCTGTAGCTGGCGGGGACTCTGCACCGCCCGGAGCAATCGCGCGGAAGCCGCTTCGACCGTGGGTAGACGGGTGAGCCTGCGTAGGCGGCGCTGTTCCTCGCCCTGGAATAGCGTGGCTTTACGTTTGATCGGTGGACCGTATTCACGGAACAGCTCCGTGGTTTGCAGGCGCAAAGTCCCCAAAGAAGATAAGCCGGCCTGGAGCGAAGGTGGCTCGGGCAGGGTTTCCGGATTCAACTGGTTATGGATGAACGCTTCGAAACCCTGACGGCGCACGGAATCCATCTCGGCCAGGGAAAAACCGAGGCCCAACCGGCGGAGCGAGTGTAAAGGCTTATCCATGGTTGATGGCAATCGATATTTTTAAGTAACACTTCAAAAGAGCAGCGTTATAGAGGCTTGAGAAAATCCAGGCATCATAAAATTGATGCGGGCTTTCATGTTCAGAAAACACAAGGGATTAACAAAATACGAAAGCCCACTTCAAAAGATGAAATGGGCTTTAGCCTCTAGATCAGGTGCGCCTCACCCTTTAATCCGGCCCCAAGAGCCAGGATTTCCGGTCATATTGACCATGCATATGGACGGAACACGACAAATATTTTCAACCCGCCAGCCCTGTCAAAACCAACCATTCCGCCGCTGATTAGGACTCTGTTTGAATGGCATCGGCTTCGCCGGGTGCACCCAGTTTGCGAGGCTTAAATGAAACCCTTTTTCCAACCGTAGTTTGACCATCGACCTCGCGCTGAAATTGCTTAATGTGGAATCGACCGAAACCACCTATTGTAACAACCCCTTCTTCAGCATCATCTATTTTTTTGGCGATTTCAAAAAGCGCTTCCCGCACAACTTTCACGAGCTTTTTATCCGTAATACCTGAAACAGCCCCTGGGTTCGCCACTTTAATTGCTTCAACCAATTCGTCAATTTTCATACAATTCACCATAGTTATACTAGAATAGGAAATACAACCCAAATAAAACCATTTATTTTATTCTTTATTACACCCTAAAAGCACCCCTCGAATTATAAAAAAATTTATCCACCCAAAACCCTATCGACTATTTAAAGAAATGAGGAGACTCGCTAAGTTTTGTCAGACGAGGGTCAATATCATAACCAAACATAGAAATACTTTCTTGAGTGAAATATTTTTCGATAGCATCAATAAAAAAATCTTCGCATACTACTTTTTTTATATCATACTTTTTTCGATAATCATTCATTGTATTCCCATCCTTTTTAGCAGATTCATTTATCATCTGAAGAAGTGGAAAATCTTCCGATATAATACTCCTTACTCTATCTAAATATTTATCAGGCGAATTAATAAGCGACTCGTACTGGATATGAATAAAATGCTCCGCATAGTCGGACAACTCAACGTAACCATTAATTTTATCTCTATATAATTCCAATACGCTATCAAAAATAGTTTTATCAACCCAATCCCTAGCACACGAGACCCAAGGCATTTCCAAAAAATCCTCAAATCCTATTTTTTTTATTTTCACACCAGTAAGATTATGATAACAATTTTTATAAAATGATTTAACCCAAAAATATGGGTGTTTAGTAATTACAATAAATAATGTTTTTTTAAATCTATTCTTATCATGAAGGAGAATACTTTTATTTGGCCTGCAATGCTTCCAACCCAAGCACTCATATCTATCATAATGAACCGCATCATCATAAATCCTTTCCCGAATTAATTTTTTAATATTTTCATCAACAGCCCCAGCTTTAGGTAAATATTTAGATTTCAAATCAGCAAAACGCTTAAGATAAGGTTCGCTATCATTTTTAAATCCTCTCATTATAAAAGAAGATGGTAATTCTTGTATCACACCTTGATTCTTAAAAATTTCAGAAATCAAGTTGGTGCCAGTATTTCTTTCTCCATAAATTTTTAAAAACTTAATTTTACGCATATCTATACATCTATTTTAAAAATAAATATTTTCTAGCAAGGTAGCGTTCAAAAAACTACCATATAAAGACAAAATAATCCATTTTTGGACCCACCACTCACCAAAGGAAGCGCAATCATTATTAAACCCCCCCAGTTTTTTCCAAGCTATTTATGCCCATAAAAAGTATTGCAATCAGACTAATCCGAAATCAGATTTAAGAGCCTTGTCCCAATACCTGGTATTATTCCATCAATAGTATATGCAACATCATTAAATGTAGCGATAATAGCTTTTTTCTCATAAAACTCTTGTTTCCGCTTAAAAAGAGAAGTTCTCTCAGGAAAATAGCTTTCACAAACCAACTTATTAGATTCCATGCATTTTTTATCAACCGCTTCAATCAACTCCAAATCCCAATAGATCCCGCAAACCAGAGAGGGATTAACTGCAGCAGCTTTACCCAACACCTCATAAAGCTTTCGACCACTAATTATAGACTCAAAGCCCACCATATTAAGTCGTCGCTTAAACTCCAATAAGATACCACCAATACTAGGATTTCGCTCCTCAACATCAAAAGCAAATCTGCTTTTTTCCAATCCTAGTACTGAGATAAAATCCGCCCTCACATCAGCATCAACAAGCTCTTTTCGATCATATATCCGAACTAGTATATGACTTTTAGGAAAAGCGCTTTTCCATGACTTTAAAAAACTAAAATAATCATAAAAAAAACGTTTCTCATATTCATCAATAGTTAAAGTAATTTTTTGATTCTGTACGGCTTGTGCATATGATGATATAAGATATTCGAATTGCTCACGAATATATACTACAATAGTCACAGCAGGCCCAAACAGACTTTCAACTATATTTGGCTTTATCCCCTGAAAAGCCTCACTGCTCAATAAAATCTTTGATGCCCCATCAATTTCTTTCAATAGCAACTTATATTCCTTATCTAAGACCATCCACTCTTCATCAGAACACTTCCGCTGATAACTATTCTTAAAATACTCTGCGAGCGAATGATGCGCAACCTTCGGTGTTCGCATGGATTTAGGATACAAATACCCTAAATTAGCCAAAATATTTTCATTTCTCACAAGAAAATGCTGCAATGACGAAGTGCCACTTTTATGGCGACCAATGTGCATTATAATTTCCCGCATTTTTATTTCCCCATTAGTATTCAGAACAAACCATATCAAGATAAATCAATCAATTTAACTTACGGTCATTCCAAATTGCTGTTGCAGCATCATATAAAATCAAATCGTTACCATTTTCCTGCTCTATTCGTGAATAAAGCTCATCTCCTAACTGTTCACGCAATATAATTAATTTCTGTTCCAGAGTAACATCTGAGCTGCTTGTAGCATTATCGCGCACTGATTCGCATTTAAAGCCAGGGAAGTCAGTTTTAAGCCAAGATTCCAATCGCAATATAGACTCATCAAATTGCTCTACCAACCCGAAGAAAGGAAGTTCCGCAAGCGCTTTAAGCGCTCTAGTCAACTCAGGCAATAGCCGCTTTTCAGGACTGTTAAACCATGCCGCTAAACGCATTGTTTGATAATTCTTAAATAAACGATCATGATCTAAACGCCATTCTACATAGGCCCGCAAGCCAAGCTGTTTAGCTTGGTTAGGTCCAGGACCATCTTTTTCTTGTCGCCGTTCAAAATTATATACCGAAGAAATACGATCTAAAGGATGTCTTAAAAATAAAACCGGATATATATTTGTACCATCAATTTCCGGAGAGCTAATATCAGCCACATGAGAAGATATCGCTATAACTTCCGTTCGAGATTTAATTAATGCAGAAAGCGCCTCAGGAGAGGCATTGCTACCATTTCCCTCCCATTTAATCCAAGCTGTCCGTCCAAAATTTTTATCTAGTATCCTATCAACAGATGACCCTGCATTTTTATATATATGATAATGCACAATAACTTTCCGATTACCTCTTAAATCTGGTTGAATTTTACTTTGAGCATCATTAGAACTTTTTTCATTTTTTTGTTTTTTCAACTCATCAGCACTCTTATTGTCATCAACTTTTTCAATCCTACCCTCCAAAAAAAACTCATAAATACCCTTTATTTTAGAATACCTTGGCTGTTCCAATCTTTTTTTATAGTCATTTACTTTCTTATTATAAAGCCCAAAATTAACCACATCGACGGCTCTGGATATTTCTTCTTCACTGGGAAATATTTCAAGCCATGATGCTAACTTACGAAGTTGACCCTCTTTATCATCTAGCACTTCTTTATAATTTATAATATAGAATTTTTTATTATTATCACCGAGCGTCTTAAGCAAGTTCTCATAGTATACCTGCCAAAGCTGTATGCCAAAATTTTCCGTGAGCTGATGTCGATGGCTAAGAGATTGGGCAACTTCAAACGGGTTTCTAACACATACCAAATACTTCCCCGACGGAACCAACTCACACCAAAACGGTAAAGTTAAACATAACCTAGGGTCTTTAATAGCCCAAGGCGCATGGCTATCTAGCATATCTAGTAACTCACGAGTTGAGCCGACTAGCTTTTGATATGAAGGAATGGTATCAATCCTATTCCAAAACTTCTCGTTAAGCGGCCTGGGCCAATCCCAACTTGCATGTGCCAAGCTAAGTAATTGGTTGTTAATACCTACCACATCAAGACGCTCACAGAAACCTTCTGGATTTGAAGGCTTTGGAGGTAGCATATCCTTTGCTTCCCCTAAATAATAGCCTAGTGCACTCAATATACGCGCCACCATGGACGTTCCTGAACGATGCATGCCCAGAATAAAAATACTCATTTATTTTCCTTTAATCTTTGCAGAATAAATTTTAGAGAATAGCCCAAGAGAATATTCGTATAAACGCAAGTCCAACTGATTACGCATTACCAAAGATGTGTAACTTGTCTCATCCAAAAGCCCTCTAATATATGAGACTTTATCACAAATAGTCAGCTCTTTATCTTGCAACATGTTTTCATGATATTCATTAAAAATAAGATCAGGAAAATCCGCAAAAAGCACTTTTTTAAATAACTTTAAAGATTCAGCATAACAATCAACAATACCAAAATACCCAACTTGAGCAATAAACTGGCGGGCACTTTTTAAAGCTTCTTCATCTTTTCTCAGTCCTTCAGATAGGAAGGCCGATGTGTTGCAATAATCTTGATTAGCAAGATGAAAAGTTTGGAAATCTTCGATTGCATTTTTTCTAAAAAACTGAAACTTCTCCGCAACATAATCAGAAAACTTCCCAATTGGGATGCCATTTCCTTGTTGCTTTTGCCACTCAAACAAATAAGCCGAATAAGCCCGATCAATAGGATGACGTAAAACTATTATTGGAAAAACTTTTAAAAATTTCGATGATGGCAGCGGAGGAACCACTTGATGAGAAGAGAAGGCAACTACATCAGGGTGATCCAATATAAACGCCTCCATCTCAAAAGCCGATATCTTTTCTCCACTTTCAGACTTGTCGTAGTTCAGCCAACAGTTACCATATGACTGCTCTAACATGCGGTCTACAGAAGTACCAGCATTTTTGAAAATATGATAATGAAGAATAACTTTACGTTTAGCCACGACAATCCGTACCTGTCCATAACCAAAACTCTAAACCAAGGGCTGCATCAGCATACCCACAAAACCTATTCAACAATTCCCGATCAACTCAAAAACCATCTATCATGGAGCCTTCTAGGATCAAAAATAGATTATCACTTGCGATACCAAAGATTTAAACTCACATGAGTTTAAGCCATCCATGGCTAAAATTCCCTAGCATCAAGTCAATTACTGCTCGGCAAAAATGCCTACTTGCGCCAAAGCTTCCCCCATTAATACCCTAGCCTGTTCGAAACTATACTCAAAAGAAGCAAACTTACGAGCTGCTTCAGAGCACGCATGCCATTTCGCTTCGTCTTCGTACAACTCAGCGATAGCATCTACCCACGCTTCGGATTTAGCCACTATGCGTGCTTCCAAACCGTCCCGCAAACCAATCCCCTCGGCAGCGACTGGGGAAATTACGCTAGGTACTCCATAAGCCAAGGCTCCAACTACCTTACCTTTTAATCCAGCTCCAGTTTTGAGCGGGGCGACAAAAACACGGCAAGTATTATATACCTCCGCAACATCCTCTACCCACCCCTCGACTATAACATCATCCGCCTTCAAAACGTCAAAACTTTTAGGGGGATTGCTTCCATAAATCCGAAAACATACGCCCGGTAAGCGCTTACGAAGCAAAGGCATAACCTCATGCACGAAAGTCTCCACCGCCTCTACATTCGGTGGGTGACCATAACCGCCTAAGAAAGCAATATCGCTGCGATGACCGAACTCAGGGATATTCTCTGGCACATCAACTACCCATGGGCATTTCGCGACTTGAGAAGAATCCAAGTTATGTGAAAGTATGACTGCATGTTCGACTTCATTATAAGAGAGGGTCAAGTCCACTTGCCTCATAACGGCCAACTCGGCATCCCGGGTTCTGAGCGCCTGCGACATGATATTCTGATCATGGTTCGCGATAGCAAGGCGCAGTTCACGTAAGAAGTGCAAATCCGCGTTATTAAATGCTATCCGTGCCGCAGGGGCATACTCCCTGATTGATTCAATATATTTTTCAGCAACCGTATAGCGCGTAATATATACCAAATCAAACTCCCGTCCCCTAGCCTTCAAAAGCTCTAGCGGCGAGGTTGCAAACGGCGCATAGACACACTCTACCCCCATCCGTTGCAACTCTTCGGTATATCTCCCTAAATAAGCCATATTTTCAGGAATAAACGTGAGCTTGCAGCCAAAGGATTGCAGCAGACGCATTTCCTGAATCGCTGCGTAGCTACCCGCATCTTTATCCGGGGTCGGCGTAGTAGCATCAATCACTAAAACCCGATACCGAACATTCCTATCCTTGTTCAGTTCGACATCAACTCCCACCACACCATTGTAATAACAAGCGGGTACATGACGCTTCTTAAACTTTGGGCGGTTAATTTCTTGGTATCGCTTCATTCCCGAACTAGTGCTGGTCCCGCTACTCACCCCTTCATAGTGAATGATTTCACAAAACGGCGTATAAACGGTACGCAATCCCTTGGCTCGCACGCGGAATGCTAAGTCCGTGTCCTCGAAGTAAGCTGGTGCAAACATTATATCAAAGCCGCCTAACTCATCCCATAACGGCTTCGGTAACATAATACAAGCACCCGAGAGGTAATCTACATCGCGTACATAGTTATAACGGGGATCATATGGGTTAGCCCCCCTTCCGTAATTCCATGGATCGCCAGTATTCCAAACAATCCCACCTGCCTCTTGCAAGGTGCCATTCGGGTATACCAGCTTAGCGCCAACCATACCAACCCGCTGCTGATCATGGAATATCGATAACATCTCATCCAGCCAACGGGCACCTACCTCGGTATCATTATTCAACATTACAATATAATGCCCACGCGCAACCGATCCGCCGCGATTGGAACTCCGAACAAACCCCTGTGCCGACTCATTACGTAATAAAGTTATTCCAGAGACCAAATTATTGATAGTTAGAGTCTCATCTTGAGAACCGTCATCGACAACAATCACTTCAAAGCTGACTTTATTAGGAGAAAGAATCAGCGAAGCAAGGCAGTTATAAGTTACCTCAAACTTATTATGAACCGGTATAACAATGGATACATCAGGGTTATCTATCTTAGGGAATGCCAAGGAAGGAAGATATCTTGCTCCCTTAGGAGTTTGCATAACCGCATGCAAAACATGTTCATGGGCGTCATAAATCTGGCCCAAACGTCTCCTCAGGGCCGGCTCAATGGACTCATCCTGACCAAGCAAGGAAAATTGATAGCGCAAAGATTCATAACGTTTTGCCGCGTTCGTAGCAATAAGCTGTCCCCGCAAATGGCCACCGCCGTATTTAAGTAAAGCGTCCTCCGGGGTTAATATATAAGGTAATGCTTGGACACATTCGCCCAGAATGTCATCGTTTTCATCCTTAACGATGAAATGATGGACCCTACTATCAAAAAGACGTGAAGGCAGTGGAATATTGAAACGTGCCGCATCCGGATCCTCCATGGGTTGGTCAGCGCGGCCTTGAGCGACTATATCCCTGCCCTCCCAAACACTAATATCTGCTCCAAAAACCGATGGATACTCCCTAGCAAGCCATCCCGTGAGCGATGCTCCATGGACACCATCTATCCATGAACGCAGCGTCATATCCAATTCATATTCCAATGCGCCGGGGCTAAGCTCTGATCCTGTAAGGGATTCCTTGATCACAATAGTATGAATCTTGCCATCCCTACATTCCGGTGGCAATTCGAAAGAAAATCCATGGTCACCTTTTCCGACCTGAACTTCGACTAAATCCGGCCTTTCCTGATTAGCAGACCCAAGCCCCATTAAAGTCCCATCGACCCATAGTTCAACTGGAACGTGCTGGTCAGGCCCATTCTTATTCCACACCCATCCATATGCCATACCACCTCGGACCATATCCACATTCCCCTCAATCAATGGAGGCTCTGGGGTAGGAACCGAATCCTCCTTAGCAAGAGGACTTGATAATCCGCCATGTGGCATGGCAGTTTGCGCCTGGATAGACGGATCGATAGTTTCGGTACCAGGCAAAACACCTTGGAATCCAGCGGACTCCGATTCTAGCAGAATCGTCAAATCCGACGCGGCAGCCACCTCAATACCTCCAGCCGCATCAACAATACCAGATAACTCATCGGTGTCAGTGCCAGCCTTTTCCAAATTAGTGGCACTCGGCAATTCGGTGGCATCTGTGCCAACTCCAGTGGAAACAGATAAGTTGGTGCCTAAATCATCAGTTGATTTAATTATATTGGGCATGTTTTTTTCAAGCGCATCTTGCTTGGATGTCGTAGATATTTCACGTTGGGCCATGTTACGAAAATCCAGCTTATAAGTAGATGGGCCGACAAAAGTATCGGTATCCGCGATACGTACGGCCACCTCAACCTTTTCGGATGAAATAATTTGAACAAGCTCCGGATACTCAGCAAGGTGTGCATCCAGGCTTTCGGCAATATTCAAGGAAAACCCATATGGTTGGTCCACCCCAGTTTGCTGCACAATATCAGGGCGCAACTGGTCAACATCGAAACCCACAATAACTTGTCCATTAATCAACAACTCCAATCGAAGTTGCTCATCGGGAGATTTATTATTGACAACCCAACCCGATAAATATTCTTCATTGATCTTGTCAATATTTCCGGAATATTTTTTATTTCGGCTTTTGGGGTTGTTCGCAGCAAACTTTAACTCGCTCAAGCAGTCCTCCTACAAACTAAATAATTAAAAAGCCAAGATAGCGATCTATAAAAAACCACGCTTAAAAACAACACACCCATGCCTATTTCAGGTTAACCGCTCCCATAGCACGGCTTGCGAAATCACATGATATAATATCATGCTTTATTTCGATTTTAGGCATACATCGCCATTTCTACTTTTGGTTTATAATCCTTTTGTTTTGCTATTTTAGCGCTTATATGTGAGCTTGGATTTTTTATTTTGCTGTGTTTTTTGCTTTATTGCCATCGACCCCACATTCAACATCAAAAGACGCTCCTTGTATATATCCCATACTATCGGCCAATTATCTGGCACAGGCGCCAAAATATTCCTGACAACTTTATTGCGGGACAACTGATAAAATACCTCAGCCACGATCAATCCTTCAATTTCCCCCACATGACTCAGTTGGCTAAACGAATTTGTGTTGTGTATGCGATAAAGATATAAATCCTCATCCACATAAACTGGCTCACATTCGAATATCGCCCTCAACACGAACTCCCAATCATGCACATAGAGCAATGGCTTGAATTGACCAATCCGTTCGTATAATTCTCGCTTAAACACAAAGTTTCCAGTTGAAACCGCCATATTCTGGGCCAAAAATCCAAAACTTAAAGCCGGAAAGTTAGCAGAAACCTGATCTGCGAAATCAAACACATTCCTCAGGGAGTCGGGCAGTCTCCAAGGAGGAATGGCCATATTATTATCATCAATGGCCCTGACCTTGGAAAAGGCGAACTCCGTACTATTAAGTTCCATAGCCTCAACCAGTTTAGAAATTCGCTCTGGATGATATAAATCATCCGAGTTCATTAAACTGATAACCGTACCTTTGGATTCCCGGATACCACGGTTAATACTAGCATGCGCTCCCGAATTCGTTTCATTCTTCAAGAGGAGTACCGACGCAAATCGGGAATCCACTTCGGGAGATGACAGCCACTCCGCAGCCACCTCCAGAGTAGCATCGGGCGAACAATCATCCACAATCACAAGTTCCAAATTCGGGTAGGTCTGCTCCGCAACCGACGACAAAGCCGCCACGATATAGCTAGCATGTTTATAGGCCGGAATAACAACACTGACTAATTCATGGTCTGTTGGGTTAGACAACTCTCAAAACTCCATCGAATAAGGTTTCTATATTTTTTTGCTCAGCACGTTGAAACACTCCCATGCGGTATTCCCCCGCATCCAGCTGGGATAACTCCCCATAAAAATGGTAGCCTGCATAGAGCGTAACGGATTCTCCCATTTCCGGAAATGTATTCGCTACATCTTCGCGTTTTGCCCTTCCTATGACCGAAGCGAAATAGCGTTTCCGATTATTTACATGCTCAAGGAAAAATAGCGTGGCGCTTTGGGCACCCACATGGGCTTCGGGAGCAATGCACCAACCCGCGAACAAAGCACAGCGTCGATGGTCGAGCGTGATATGTTCATGCAGCGCTTGGTTATTTACTGTATCCAATACCCCATGGCCTCCTCCTTTGACATTATGGTTATATTCCAGTATCGAAGAAGGAATTGGGCTAAAGATCACCCGATTAAATTCCAAAGGGGTTTTCATCGAATGTAACCGCCTTAAATATTGCAACGAGCGGTCGCGCGCCAGCAATTGCGATTCAATATCCGATATCCAGTCTTCCAACTCCGAACCGCTCAATGAACCCTTCGCACGGGCATAATCGGCCAATATCCGCCAATCACTACGTCCGGTTAATCCACGTCGGGTGGATTCAAGATAGGCTCGTCCATGGCGTATATCCGGCTCCAGGTGGGCACCTTCGGCCCATTCATTCCAAGCATTAATGAATATAAACCTTTCGCCGGCAGGCAATGCGTTACGGGTTTCCTCCACTATCGCACGCAACCACATCTCATAGGTTTGCGGCTCCGAGTCCACAAACAGGCTGGCCCGTTTACCACGCCGCGGGGTATTATCCCAACCAGGAATAATTCCACGATAGCGTCTATAAGGGGCTGGTTCCCTCAGCATCACTTGGATAGCGTACTGGCGATAATCATAAATCCCACCACTGAAGTCCTTATCCAAATCCTCTATTTCATTGGTTACAGTCTCTGCCGGGGAGATATTCAAAGGCGGAAATTCAATCGAAGAATCGAAACCACTTCCATAGGGATCGTTAAACCCGGTAAATTCGACAGCCGCCAGATGGATATTAGGCAATCCCTCGTCCGCACAGATTTTGCGCCATACCGCAGCCGTGCGCTTTGGATCGGGAAAAAGATTTACCCGATATACAACCAACAGTGGCGCACCATTAATTTGAATATAGCGGGGGTCTTTGAGTATCGGAATAACATCCCGGATGAACGCAACATCCGTTTCCGGGGTATGTTCTTGTTTCAACAAGACCTCGTCTTCCGAACCATCCCACCGTTTGGACCAACTTTCATTCGCCCAGCAGATACAAAATGGAAAATCGGGGCTACCGGATTTAAGCATATCATCCAGGGGACGCTCCAGGATGCGGCGTCCCGCGAACCAATAATAATAGTAGCAAAAACCATAAATTCCGTATTCCCTGGCGAGCTTGGCTTGGGCTTCACGCAATTCCGGCAGGCGAAGATCATAAAAACCCAATTCGCCCGGTATATGGGGTTGTTCATGGCCCGGAAAAGAAGGTTTGGCCTGGGTAACATTGGTCCATTCGGTAAACCCAGGCCCCCACCAAGCGTCGTTTTCAGGGATAGGATGGAATTGAGGCAAAAAGAACGCGATTGCCTTCACATTAGCCGCGACCTCGTTCTCGACCGGGTCCTTGTCCAAAAAGGTTTCCACCGCTATTTTCTTGGCCGATCCCGACATAGGTACCGGTTGGGGATTGCACCACCCCAATAAATCTCCCACGCTGGGCCATTTCCCCTTCAAATTGACCAATACGAGATTGGTTCCCTCGATCTGCACTAATAATTCGCAGGGGATATCGCGGTCCAATTGTTTCAGTTCGGGAGGGAGGCTAACACGGTTCCATTTGAGGTGGAATCCGCAAGCGGGCAAGGGAACGCCCGCGCTGGCCGAAACATCGTTACGGCTGAATACCGTATAAGCCGTACCAATGATCCGGCTCCGTAGCAAAACCCTGATTTTCAGGGGGTCGGATGGTTTGGCAAGGTTGACAGCCCAGCCTTGGATACCGTTTCCATCGATGATATCGAGGCAACCGAAATACCCTTGTTTAGCGCCCTGGATGCCATCAAATGAAATATATTGAACCGCCACCCCCAGGCTTTCCCGCAATTCTTCAATATCCAGGTAATCGGCGGCATGGCGCAGGTGATCGACCAAACTGCGGGATATTTTCGCCTGGTCCTCGAGGCGATATGCCAACGCCACGGACCCGGCATCCGACTCGAATTCGATCATGCCCTCTTGGTCGAGGTTTTTCGCCTTCATCAGCAACAGGAAGTCGGTTCCCCTGGCCGCCTCGGTTTGTGGATAGAAGCCCGAGCTATCGCGGTTGAAGCGGTAGATATTCTTGATGAGGTTCTTGCGGACCCCTGTGACCTTTATCGATTTCACAGGCGCATCGGCATCGCCAATCGTGCCCGCGATCACCAGTATTCCTTTCACCAACAAAGCCAATTGGATTTCAGCTCGCAATCCCTTTTCTTGCTCAGTCATGTCATTACCCGAATGTGCGCTCTATATTCAAAACCCAAGGACGAACCGGAAGAACACGCGCGAATATCCCATTCGCCAGCGCCGATCCTAGCCGTATAGTCCTGATCAAAATTTTCCGGGGGAAGCCATCCCACCCTGCCCTTCCAGGCACCGAAGCGGGAATCAAAACGAGGGCGATCCATGCGGGATGGTATGGGCAAGGCTAATAGATAAACCTTGCCGACCTCAGATGCCTTGTTGAATTATAACCATCGACTAATCACCGGACCCATGGGCAAGGGATCGTCGATCAAATCCTTGGCGTGACGGTGGTGGGATTCGAATATCGAGGTGATCGCCGATTCCCCCCCTTCCTGGTAAATCCGATACCATATCTTCCAGTGATCCCCACCTATGTCCTTCTTGCCCATGGCCTCGGCGGCCTCGATGGCCCGTCCGCCATTGATCACCTTTTTCCTCGCATGTTCCTGAGAGCGTAGGAAATATTCGCGGTAATGCAAGCCCAGCCGTAAACCCCCCGCATAGGATTTTATATCCTGGCCGCGAAAAGTCGCCACATGGTTGCCCTGGCCTATTTCCAAAAACGGATGGCTCCTAACCACAATCTTGGAGGAATTGTGGGAAAGACGCTCCCGGTAACGGAACCGCCGGAACATGGGTTGCTGTTTTTCCAGTGCATAAAACTCGCGGGTGGGCGCGTACTGCGCCTTGGGCAATAATAGCGCATTCACGGTTTCCGGCACGGCCGCCAGTATTCCGGCCAAAGGTTTTTCGGCACAGAGGAATTCGTCGGCGTCGATGGGAAATACCCAGGCCACCTCGGGCCACAGGCTGCAAGCGACCCGGAATCCCGCCGTGGTGAACTCGGACTGCAAATGCCCGACGATGGGATCCTCCATGACGATGACCACGGCATCCTTGAAGGTCGCGGCGAAAAACCCGATTTCCCCCCGGGTGTTGTCGGTCGATAGATTATCGATCAACACGAACCTGCGGAACCCCAAACTATAATGCCATAGCAAGTTGATGAAAATTATATCTTCTTCGTCCTTGACCATCGACACATAGGCGACTTGCGGCAGGGGCGGGCCGTACCATACCAAGCGGTGCTGTCCGGCGAGGTCGCTCCCCGCCAAGTCCTGGGAGAGCACCCACATCCGGCTATCGCGGTCGATACCCTCGATGTTGAGTAATTCGGCATACCGGCCCATCACGAACAGCGCGTAGGCCAACATTTCCTTCATCTGCGCGTCCTGCCGGATGGCCTCGGTGGCCTCGCCATAAAGCCGGGGCACCTCTTCCCAACGACCGGCTTGCAGGGCGGACCGGGCCAAGCCCAGATATTCCTGTAACCCGCTCATCGCCACCACCCCGCGCGGCCCCGCCCGGCCCGGATTGCCATCGTCAACCAAATTTCCAGCATCTATTTATGCGATCCTTCCGGCAACATCCATCGGCCACTAAAAGGCGTTCCGGGGATTTCATGGGGACCGAATTTGAAGGACTCTTCCGGTCCGCCGTTGCTCAAGGCATTCCTGAGATGGAAACTGCCATTGGAACCGTCATAGCATCCGACACCATCGACGCCATCCCCGTTCCAATCCCCGGCGATGGGCAGACAGCCAGGGCCGACCCGGTCCAACCGCAATTTATGCTGGAACGGCCCCTCCGACAAATTGTCGCGCAAATAGAAGGTAGCGGTGGCGGGGTCGAACAAGCCGATGCCGTCGACGCCGTCGCCATTCCAATCCCCGGCGACCGGCAACCACCCCTTGCCCTGGCTGCCGAACGCGAATTCGAGTTCGGGCAAGGCGGGCGCGGTAAGTTGGTTCCGCAACATGAATACACTGCGGTCGGGATCGTAAAAGCCCACGCCATCGAGGCCATCGCCGTTCCAATCGCCGACCAGGGGTATCCAATTGGAATCATGGGGACCGAAGGGAAATTGTATCTCGGGTTCGCCGATGGAATCGCTGCGCCATAGGAAGAAGTACCGGCTGGGGCGGTGGAAAAAGCCGATGGATTCGATCCCGGTCCCCAACCAATCCCCGTACAAAGCGAAGGATACGCCGTCGAGCCGCCAAGGCAGCAAGCGCCCCACACTGCCCCGGTAGGGGTCCCTGATGACCGCCACGCCGGGATTCTGGAACAGCAAACCCACCGTGCTTTTCGGCTTGGCCGTCAGGTTATCCAGCAGGAATACATCGCGGATCCGCAAGGGAGCCTGGGGTGCGGCCGAGATGGACGCCGCCATTTCCGCTTCCAGCAATTCGGCATAGGGCGAGGGCTGGGGGATTTCCGGCGGGGGTGGTTCGGGAAGGACGGTCTTGTCCTTGGTTTTCCCTTTGGAAAACGGAAAAGCCTTAAAAATATCCTTGAGACTCATCGGGCTTCCGGATTGGTTGGGCTACGCGGCACGGCGCTGGGTGGGTTCGGGAGCATAGGCGGTCCCGTCCCCGTCGCGCTCAGCCACCGCCGACAGCCCGCTTCGCCACCCCCAGGGTGGTTTCGGCGGTTTCCACGGCGACGTCGGCGCTCAAATCATAATAATCTTTCAGTATCTCGGGAGGCTCCCAACCAATCACCGCCGCCGCGGGAAACGCGGGTTCGGCCTCGAACAGCTTCATCAGTGTCCGGTTGATACGCCGGGGGCTGGCGGTCAACGGCAGGAGCCGACCGGCCTTGGTACGCCGTATCCGCTCGCCGACCGCGCCAATATCCAGGGCCAGGGGATAGAGTCCGTTCTGCCAAGCCTCGGACAAGGCGAAACAATAGGTTTCGGGCCAAGGACTCAGGAACAAGGCGATCCTGGCTTGGCTGGCCTCGATCAGGCGCGGCAGGTCTTCGCGTTGATAAGCGCCATAGATCGACACGTTACCGAACCGGCTGAACGCCTGGTCATCTCCGGTATAGCCGATAATCACGAACCTCAAGGGCAGGCCTTCCTTTTCGGCGTTGCGGACGCAGCGCAACAGGATATCGCTGCCCTTATGCACGCCTATCGCGCCGATGACCGCCACGGTATAGGGTTCGCCCTTGCGCACCGCCGGGATTTCGCAGCGCGGTTCCAGATGCGGCAAGACCCGGAGATTCGACAGCGGGAAATGCTCGCGGAAACGTTGCGCCACATCCTCGCTGGGCGCGAAGATCCGGCGGGCCTGGCCCAGGACTTCGCCATAAACGGCCCGCCACGCGCCCACATCGCTGCCGAACTCCGCGTATTTGTCGTCGAGGTCGTGTTCCAAGCCATTGAGCTTCACACAGCGGGTACAGGCTTCCGGGGTGAATTGCGACGCGCCACAGTAATAGCCGGTTTCGTCGATCATATTGATACGCGGACAAATCGGCAGGTAATCGTGCGCGGTGAAATCGTAGGCCGTCCCCAACAGCCGGGGCAATTCCCAAATGCGCTTGGGATAATGCATGGTTTGATGGTAATGGATATGCCAAACGCGGAGATCGCGCAGGTCCTGGGTCAGCCGCTCCCAATCCTCTGGATACCGATAATGAATCGTATAAGGCAGGCCATGGCAGACCAATTGCCAGCGCTCGGCGGTTACCGACATCAGTTCCAGTACCGGCACACCTTCCCGCGCCAAACCCGCCGCCAAGTAATCCGCCGCGCTTTGGGTGCCGCCGCCCAGGCTATGGATCACGAACAGCATATAGCGCGGGGCGTGTTCCCGCAGCAAGGCTTTGGAAACCGGGTTACGCGCCTGGGCCATCGGGTCTTGGACGATGAAGCGCTGGATGGTCGCGGCATAATCGGGATAAAGCCCGTTCAACTTGGCCAGGTTGCGCTGAATCTGGTCCTTCTTGTTCTCGGCGAAGGAAACCCCGCCCTCATGCTCGACAAACACATCACAGGCCGCCACATGCCGCCATCCCAAGGTGGCGGCGCGTAGGCAGAAATCGTTTTCCTCGCCATACCCCTTGCCCCATTGGGCCTCGTCGAAATAACCGATCTCGTCCAAGGTATCGCGCTTGATGTACATACAAAACCCCACCGCCGTGGGGATATCCACCACCAGCCCAGGGTTGGATTCCGCGAACAAGGCGTCCAAACGCTCGACCGAAAGACCGGGCGGGATCGGGTTTTCCCGGCAAAATCCGGGGAAACTGCAAATCGTGGCGTTATTGGACAAAGGCGTGGCGGTACCGATGTTTTCCGCATGGTAAGCGGCCCCCCGCAAGCGATCCAGCCAAGCGCCCGCCACCGCCGTATCCGAGTTGAGCAAAACCACGTCGCGGCCCGGATGCAAGCGCATCCCGCGGTTCACGGTTCCGACGAACCCCAGATTGTCCTTGTTTTCCAGATAGGTGAACCGCCGCGCCTGGGCGAGGTTCCTCAGTTCGGCGCTCAAATCGGCATCGGGGCTGGCATCGTTGATGACCACCAATTCCATCGGCGTTTGGCAGTGGGCGGCGGCCAGTACGCCGGCAATACAGCGCAGCGCGTCTTCCCGCCCCAGATAAACCGGCACGATCACATCCACGATGGGCTGGCGGTCGTGGTGGCCGGGCAACTTGACCAGGGAAGCCAGTTGTAGATCGATCCGGCCAGGGATACGCTTGGCCCGGCGCAGTTCGTTCGTCGCCTTGGCGATGATTTGGGTACGCAGCCAAGTGGTGACATCCTCGTCGAAGGCCAGCCCGCCCGCCAAGCTTTGCCAACGCGAACGGTCGTTCAAAATCTCGGCGAGGGTGGTCAGGGAACGCAGGGCGATGTCGTAAGGGGTATAGACAATGCTCGGACCGAGTACCCGGAGTTCGGTGCCGGCCAGGCGCAGGTCCAAGGTGAGGCTGGCGCATTCCCAACTCTGCGGGCGTATCCTGAATTCGAAACCGCTACGGCTGCCGGGCTGTTCCGCGATATCGGGGCGGACCTGGTCGGCTTTGATGACGGCGGTATGGAGGCCGTTCACGAACAAATCCAGGGCTACCGGCCGGTTGGGGGCGCTGGTATTGACCACCCAACCACTGACCCGCTCGACGCCCGTGGTATCGACATAACCGCGATAGCCGGCCTGGATTTTAAGCGTCTGGCCTAGGCGTTTGGGCTGCCCCGCCTTGCCCACCACCTCGATTTGGATCGAATGGGGCTGGGTATCGAACACCTTATCCGGCAGGGTTCCCCGGAAATCATAACGGCCATCGGCCTGTGCCAAGCCGATCTGGCCGTCGGGAATCTCGCCCTCCCGTTCCCCGTCGATCAGGAGGCGCAAATACGGGCGCTGGTTCTTGGTGGAAGCGCATCTTTCGCGCACCCAGCCCACCAAATAGCCATCCTCTTCCAAGCGGAAATCGCCATCGTACTCCCCGCCGCCCAGTTGGATCGGGCTACCTGGCAATTCATTGCCGGTCTCCAAGCAGTGGAATCGGTATTGGCGGGTGGCTCCGTTCAACAAATCCTCGTCCGGTTGCCAAACGAAACCGCAATTGCCATAGGCCCGCAACTCGCTATCGACCCGCGGCAGGTGGGCCTGGGTTTCGCCGACCTTGTCGCCGTCCACCGTCACGGCCAATTTGACGGGATGGTGTGGCCGGTCGGGATGGAAGGCCCACCCGAAAACCCGGCCCGCCCGGATACCCTCGACTTTACCCAGCAACCGGGCGGTCTCCCGTTGAAGGGCCGGGGCATCGCCTAACTGCGGACCGAAGAGCGCGACCGCATAACCTTTGAGGATGGTTTTTTCACCCTCGTAGCCCGCGAAAATAGCGCCCAGCCAATCGCCCAAGGTGTGGTGTTCTGCCAAGGGCAGTTCAGGGAGTTGGAACGGTGCATGGCGGGTTTCACCCACCTCCAGTATCCATACCCGATCCCGGCGCCAATGGGGGGCCAGCGACCGGGAGAAGAAATGCAGGAATCCGCCTTCCAGCAAAGCCTTCATGGTCTCGGGAAAATTGCCGGACCTCACTGTCGGCAACATCTGCAAGGAAACATCCATCAGCCCCATGCCTGTCGCGGCGGACCAAGGCAGCCTGGCATAAAACAACCCATCCGGGCCGGATAGATAAGTGGGGGGAATAGCTGCCAAAGCGAGCGCTATTTTGCGTCTGGTCACCATCCCCAGGGTGGGGAAGGACTTGGCGACCCGCAGCATCAGGATGTTTTCCAAACGCAGGCGGCTTTCCGGGGACAAGGTCGCCAACCACTTTTTCGGAAGTGGCGGGGCTTTCTCGCATTCGACTTCCGCCAAAACCCGGGCTTCGGCATCGGCGATCCGGACACGGAAGCTCCCGCGTTGCGCCAAGCCTGGTTGATAGGCGACCAAGAGATAATCGGGACGTTCTACGAACTCCATCCCCAAGATGGGCTTGCCCATGGGAACATCGTCCAAGAACACATTGATCTGACCTGAAATCTTAGCCTCGCGCCGCCAATACAGAATCAATAAGTCGTCGTAAGCATGAATCTGTAAAGTCTGTATCGAGGTCATCGCTGATTAGGAGGCTTGCGCAATGGTGGGGGGCGCGGTGGCCTCCCCAACCGTTTGCTTGGCGAAGAGTAGCTTCCTTAGGAATAGGAAGCTACTTAAGGGGTTTCACCGTTGAAATAACAACGGATTAGAGGTGGAATTGCCCGTTAAGGTTATCCTGGCTCAGATCGTTGGAATCGACGTTCTTCAAGGTGATCTTGTCACCATTGGTGAAGGTCAGGACAGTATCCTTACCATCTTGCGTGATGGTAACGTCGGCATTAGCACCCGAGATATTAATGCTGCCATCATTGTTACGGTCAGCGATTTGCAAGATATCGCCCTTCTTGAAATCGTTGATCGTATCGTTGCCAGTGGGCTCGTTGCTGAAAAGGAATACATCGTTCCCTTTCCCGCCAGTCAACACATCGTTGCCGGCATTGCCAACGAGGGTATCGGCACCGTTGCCACCATTGACGGTGTCGTTGCCAGCCCCACCCTGTAGGAAGTCGTTTCCTTTGTTGCCATTGATGGTGTCATTGCCAGCCCCACCGACCACGGCATCATTACCTGCTCCAGCGTTCACGGTGACAGCACCGGTGCCCGTGTTTTGGATGAAGTCGTTGCCCTTGCCGAGGTTAGCGGCATGGTTACTGTTGTCGGTGATGATGATGTCGTTATCGCCTTTACCAGCTGTGATAGCGGTATCCTGACCAGTACCGACCGCACCGTCACCGCTGCCGGCGAAGTTGGCAGTTCCTGTGCCCTGGTCACCGAACACGATAAACGTCCTACCAAGGTCGGTGACGACGTTCTGCTGGAAGCCACCTTGATCGGTGGTGGTGTTGAAGACGCTGTTGTCGTAGAACCCGTGGAAGAACGTGCTGATTTGGTTGAACTGGGTGTCGTTGTTAGGGGTACTCCCCGAACTACCGATATGAAGGTTCAGCTGTGCGCCGCCGATTTCTGATGCCATGATGAGTTCCTCTTAAGTGTGTCGTTGAAGCCGTTCCAAATGTTGTTGAATAAAAGCCGAGGTCACAAACACTCCATCAAGGACTGTTTACCCAGTTTATATAATGTAGTAGTTAAGCCTCTTGGCGCAAGCCCCTAGAGACAGATTCCTCGAAGGTCTTAAAGATGATATCGAAAAAAGTCTTTGACTTTGTTTGGATGAATGCGTTAAGGGGCATTCCCGGTGCCAGGGAAACTTCGGGTAGATCCTTAAGCATGTCCGCGTCGGCCCTAATATGAGCCAGGAAGTAATAGGGCGCGCTAGGATTGGATTTATCCTCAAGGGCATCGCCCGACACATAGATAACCGTACCGGCGATATGGGGAACCGTGCGGCTATTATAGGCTAATAATTGTATATCTGCATGTTGGTTCACATGAACCAATTCAATATCCTTGGTCATGACCTTAACCTCCATCAGCAACTCCTGTTGCTTAGGAACCAAGTCCATCAAGGCATCGCCAGGCCTGATCACCCCACCGATAGTCGAGACTTTCAGGTCTATCACCTGCCCATCGCTAGGAGCGATCACACGGAAGCGCTGGACCGCCAACTCGGCCGGTTGGATTTTCTGCTGTAATTCAAAAATATTACCCTTGGTTTCTTTCAATTCATCATCTGCCAATTTGATATATTCATTGCGCAGGTTGATGATCCTCAACTCCAATTCCTTATGCGCTTGCAGGGAAGTCCCCAGCTTGCCTATAGTCTGGCCCAGATTGGCGCGCATATCCGCCAACGCCTCCTGCCAACCCATATAGGTGCTTCTATCGACGAATTGCTTGGAGCTTAGCGCTTCCCCCATGGCTACCCGCTCTTCTTTCAAGCGGATACTGCGCTCGGTTTCCTTGATTTCTAATTGATAGCCTTCGGCCTCGCGGGAAACTTCAACCATCTCCTGGCGGGTTATCGCGATTTGCTCGTCAACGCTCTTTTTCTTAGAAAGAAATAAAGTTTTTTCATTGATCAACATTTCCCGGACCTTGGGGTCTTGGCTAGCCAAGAGCCCGCTGGGAAACTCTACCTTGTCCGCGAACCTCTGCTCGGCCTGGAGCCGGGCCTCCTTGGCTAGGAGCGCGTTGAGCTGATCCTTCAGGATAGTCAGATTGGCTTTGACCTCCGCATCCTCCAATACCACCAGGGGATCGCCTTGGTTCACATATTGGCCTTCGTGGACCAGGATTTCCCGGATCACCCCGCCTTCCAGATGTTGGATGGTTTTGCGCTTGGTTTCGATCTTGATGATGCCCTCGGCAACCACGGCTCCCTGGATCGGTGCCATGAAGGCCCATGCGGCGAATCCACCGACGAAGAAAACGATGATAAACATCCCGGCCCGCACGATGCGGCTGGCTTCCCCGGTCTCGTCAAAGGTAACAGTCAACATAAAAGCTTAGGAAATAGCTCGAACTCGATGAAAGCCGTTCCCAAACCGCAGGGAACGCATTGTTCAATAAAAATCAACACCGACCCCTGCCAACTTCCGATTCATCACAGTTTATCCAAAAGCGGTAGCCCGGGCCGGATCGGTTTGTATCCGATTGTACGGGGAGCCGCCGCCATATCCAAGACGTGCCGCCCACTTAGGCGGCGATGCCGCTTCCCAGGGCCGGGGGTTCCGAAGCCGGAGCGACCACGCCGCTCACATGCCCCAACCGGCGCATGATCTCTTCCCGAGGCCCGAACATCAGTTGCTTGCCCTGGCCCAACACCAGGATTTTATCGGCATCCTGCAACAAGCTGGGTTTGTGGCTGACGATCACCACCGTCGCCCCTTCCGCCTTCAAATCGCGGACCGTGGCCAGGAGAACCAATTCGGATTGGCCATCCAGGAAGGTATTGGGTTCGTCCAGCACGATGAAGCGGGGCCGCCCGAACAAGGCCCGCGCGAAAGCGATCAATTGCCTTTGCCCACCCGACAGCTTGTTCCCGGCCACCCCGATCTCGGTATCGTAGCCCTTAGGCAGGCGCAGGATCATGTCGTGCGCCCCGGCCCGCTTGGCCGCCTGCACGACCTCCGCCACCTTGCTATAAGCGTCGCCCATGCGCGCGATATTCTCGGCCACGCTGCCCGGAAACAATTGCTGCTCCTGGGGCAGATAGCCGATGTGTTCGCCCAAGCCATGCTGCGCCCAATGAAAGATATCCGCGCCATCCAAACGCACCGAGCCGTCGCTGGGCTGGTAGATGCCCACCATCAAACGCGCCAGGGACGATTTCCCCGAGCCGCTGGAGCCGATCACGCCCAGGACTTCGCCCGCTTCCAGTTTGAAATTCACCCCGTTCAGGATCGTGCGATCCCGGTCCAGGAAAAATAGCAGACTTTCCACAGACAGGTGGCCTTCGGGCGGTGCGTGGCGCAGACCCTCGTTCATCCACAAGCGATCCTTCAGCAATTCTTCGAGCCGAGCATAGGAGAGGCGGAAGTTCAAAAAGGAACGCCACGCCCCCAGTACGTTCAGGATGGGTGAAATGGCCCGGCCCATCAGCATGGTCGAAGCGATCATGACGCCGCTGGTGACGCCTTGGACATTGATCACCAAATAGGCGGCGGTGCCCATCGCCAAGATATGCAGCACATGCTTGACGAAGAAAGACACACTGATGATGGTGCCCACCCGTTGCAAGGTGATACGCGCTTGTTCGAGGTATTGATCATTGACCTTGCTCCAACGGGACTGCACGTTCTCCTGCATCGCCAGGGCGCCCACCACCTCGGCGTTCTTGAGGATATGCCCCATAAGGTCGTTGGATTCCCGTTGCTTGAGGTTGGCTTCCTTCTGGTTCTTGGAGGTGATCACGTCCTCCAGCCAAGTCAAGGCGAACAACACAACGGAAGTTCCCACGGCGATCATGCACAAGGCCGGATGGAAGGCCCACAGCACCAGCAGGAACACCGGTATCCAAGGGACTTCGAAAGCGGCTTTAAGCCCAACACCGGACATGAAGCTTTTGATGATATCCAAATCCTCCATCGCGTGTTTATCTCCCTCGCCCTGCCGCTTGAACCGCAGGATGGTATCGAACACCGGCTGCCGCAGCTTGGAGTGGATGGTATCCCCCAGTTGCTTGAACAAGCGCGAACGCAAGGATTCCAGCACCGCCTGGATCGCCAGCGCGAACATGAAGATCAAGGTGATGACCATCAGGGTCGAGTTGCTCCTACTGGTCAGGACCCGGTCGAACACCGTCATCATGTAGAGCGGGGTCGCCAGTGCGAACAGGTTGACCACGAAACTGAAAATGGCCAGGTAGAAAAAGAAGCCCCGGCAATTCGATACGACCTCGCGCGGCGTCATAGCACAGCATCCCCCACGAACAACAAATGATTGGACAACACCCCATCGACCAACTCGCGGTAGCGGCGGATGGACTCCGCCACATCGTAGCGCCGCCTCATATCGGCGCGGGCCTTGAGTCCCAGTTCGCGGTCGCGGCGGGGGTTTTCCAGCACCCGGTCGACCATGTCGGCGATCTCGCCGGGGGAGAAGAAATCGACCAACAGGCCGTTGACCCCATGCCTCAGGAACTCCCGCACCGGCGCGGTATTGGAGCCGATGACGACGCAACCCGCCGCCATCGCCTCCAGCAACGACCAGGACAGCACGAAGGGCACGGTAAGATAGACGTGTACGGAAGAGATTTGCAGCAACTTCAGATATTCCTCGAAAGGCAGGCGCCCGACAAAATGGACGCGCTTGGGGTCGATGGTGGAACCCAGTTCGCGCAGCATCTGCTCGCGGTAGGTTCCCGCCGCGGGCGGACGGGCGCTGTAGCTGACCTCGTCGCCACCGGCGATGACGAACTGGCAATCCGGCCGCCGCCGCCCGATCTCGGCCACGGCCCGCATGAACACGGGGAAACCCCGGTAGGGTTCCAGGTTGCGGGTGGCGTAGGTGACGACCGGCTGCTGGCGGGTCAAGAGCTGGCCGTTGGGCAGACGGAACGCCGCGTTCGGGTTGGGCTTGATCCGGACCGTGTCCACCCCGTCGTGGATGACCGTGATCTTGCGCTGGAACTCGGGGGGGAACAGGCTCCGCTGCCATTCGGTCGGACTCACGCCGAGGTCGATGCCCACCAACCCCAGCAGCTTGGTCGCGTTGGCGGTGCGGATGCGGAAGGCATCGCTCAGCCCCAACGGGAAATCGGGATCGAAATCGGCATCGACACCCCTGGCATGATAGTAAAATTCGCAATACCCCACCAGCGGGGCATGTGGATAAATGTCCTTGAAATACAAGGACTCGCCCCAGCCGAGATGGGCGAGGGCGATATCCGGCACGAAGCCCTCGCGCTTGAGGTCGGTCAATTTGGCCGCCACCGCCAAGCCGTTGGCGATGGCCTGCTCGCTACTGTATAGGTACTCGCTGGACACCCCGCCCAGATGGGCTCCGCCCTGGTAGGTCTCGACCCTCAGCCCCTTGAACCGGTATTGCTGGGGTTTGAATTCCTGGCAGATGCAGACCAATTCATTGCCGGGCTCTTGCGCCAAGGCGTGGATGAAATGTTCGAATTGTCCGGGAAGATTCTTATGGATGAAGAGTAGCTTCATCGTCACACCTTAAACCGCTCGGAAATCCCCCCTTGGGGGAAGAGGATCGATTGCCCGCCGCGGGGAATACCCGCCGGGGAAGGCCCGGCACCCCGCCATCCGGTGCCGGTGGAAAAAGCCCAGGCCAGGCTCCCTAGGGAACCCGCCAAGGCTCCAGCTTGCGCCCGGCGGGCGACCGCGCCGTGGCTTTGGGAGGCTCGTCGGCGGGCGGCTGGCCGGGCAGCGGAGGCTGCTTCGACAGCAGGCCGGGCGCATGGGGCCGGTGGATCAAGGCGTTCACCGCGTCGATATCGTCCCGCGCCAAAGTGCCGGCGGCCTGCTTGAGCAATAATCCATTGCGTAGATAGTCATACCGCGCCCGTGCGTAATCGCGCCGGGACTGGAAATAGGTGTTCTGCTGGACCAATAGATCGACCGCCGATTGCGTGCCGACCTGGAACCCGAGTTGGCTGGCCTCCAGGGCCACTTCCGCCGATTTGACCGCCGTGGCCAGAGCGCCCACCTCGCCTATGGCCGCGAACACGCCGCGGTAGGCATCCTTGACCTGGCGCTGGGTGGCGCGGCGCTGCTGATCCACCTGCGCCATCGCCTGCGCGTAATAATCCCTGGCCTGCTCCACCTTGGCATTCACCCCACCCCCCGAAAACACCGGGACGTTGACGTACAGGCCGATGGTCTCGCTGTCGTTGTCCAACCCATAGGGCGGACGATTGCTGTGATAAAGGCCCTTGGTGCCCTGGATATCCACGGTCGGCAGATGACCGGCGAAATTCACGTCTATGGCCTGCTTGGCGACCTCGGCCCCGCTCATGGCGGCGATGATATCCATGTTGTTCTTCATCGCCATATCGCGCCAAGCCTCGATATCCTCGGGCTGGGGCTTGTTCAGCGCTACCTGCTCGGGCACCTTGGCGAGATCTATATCGATGTTGCCGAGGATTTCCCGCAGGCTTTCCTTGGCGTCGTTCAGCTTCTGGTCGGCCACGATCAAATCGGCCGCCACCTGGTCGCGCTTGGCCTGGATCGCGTTCAGATCCACCAACGAACTGAAACCCACCGCCAAGCGCTCCTTCACCTGCTCGATCTGCACATCCAGGCTATGCAACTGCATGGCGGTCACCTCCAGGTTTTCCTCGCCATACAGCACATTGAAATAATTGGTCGCCACCCGCACCGCCAAGTCCTGGTAGGCGGCCTCCAGCTGGGCCTGGGCCTGGGCGATCTGGTTGTCCGCCTGCCAGAGCTGCACCCAATAATCGTAATGGAACACCGGCTGCGACAAGCGCAAGGTGAATTCGCCGACTTGGTAGGTCACGTCCGTGAATTGCTGGGTGGTGATATAGGAATTCTGGGTCGAAGTGTGGTTCTGCGTGTAATCGCCGTTGAAGCTCACGTTCGGCAACAGTTTGGCGAGGCTGATCGGCCGGTTCTTCTGGATGGCGTTGCGCTTCGCCTCCGCCTGCAAGACCAGGGGATCGCCCTTGAGCCCCAGTTCGTAGGCTTCCAATAAATCCATGCCATAGGACGGCAGGCTTGCCAGCCCGCAAAGGACCAGCGCGGGAATCGTTTTGTTCATAACCTTTCTACGAGCCGCCCGCCCATACGGCAAAACGCTTATATCCATCAAGCATACACGAAACCTGCGCCAATCCAGCCCAACCAGACGAGGTGGAGCGTGGGACCACCGTGACGCCGATCCCGGAACCGGGCGGGACGCGGGATAGCGGCGGCGGTCCGCGACCCTCCCCCGCCGCCCTGCCGGAAGCATTGGTCGGCACCGCTTTCCTTGGCGAAACCCCAATGGGCGCGGGCGGAAAAACAAGGGCGGGCGGGACCGGACCGATGCCGGACCCGCCGCGAGGTTTAATGGGCGGGCTTGGGTGCCGGGGCAGGGGCCGCGGGGGCGGGTTGCGCCGGTTTTTCGGCGGGCGGCTGGGGCTTGCCCGCTTCGAGGCCGGGCGCGGCGGCACCGGCCGGGGGAGCCGGGGGTTCGGCGGGTTTGGGCGGCAGGCGGTTTTCGATCTTGGCCTTGCTCTCCAGTTCGGCCATATGCTGTTGCAGTTTCTGCGACTGCAACATATTGCGCAATTGGTCCTTGACCGCGTCGAAGGGCGGCGGTGCCTGTTCGCGGGATTCCTCGCGCTGGATGATGTGCCAGCCGAACTGGCTCTGCACCGGGGCCTTGGTGGTTTCGCCGTTCTTAAGCGCCGTCACGGCCTCGGAGAACTGCGGCACCATCTGCTGCGGGTTGAACCAACCGAGGTCGCCGCCTTTGTCCTTGGAGCCGGGGTCTTTGGAATATTTCTTGGCGAGGTCGGCGAACTTGCCACCCTTGTCCAGCTTGGCGAGGACTTCCTTGGCGGTCTTCTCGGAGTCCACCAGGATGTGGCGGGCCTTGAATTCGGTGGCCTTGTTGGCGCCGATGCGCTGGTCGTATTCCTTCTTCAGCTCGTCGTCGCCGACCTGGAGGGTGGCCATGTAATGTTCGACGGCGTTCTGCGCCATCGCCAAGCGGCGGGCGTTCTCGATGCGGGCGGCGAACTTGGGGTCCTTGTCGAGACCTTGGGACTCGGCTTCCTGGGCCAGGACTTCGCGCTTGATCAATTCCTCGACGATCTTGTCGTCCGGCGCGGAGCCGCCTCCCGGACGCCGGGCCAGTTCGGCCTGCACCGACTCGAACGCCGCTTTGCTGATCGGCTTGCCATTGACGATGGCGATAGGGTCCCCGGCCGGCTTAGCGGCGTCGGCGGCCTGGGCGGACCCCGCGGCCAGCAAGGCGCTCGCGACCGCGATGGCGATAAGCGGATATTTCTTCATGCGATGTTTTCCTTATGGTGATTGAAACTCGGCGGGCGTCAGCGCCTTCATGCTGAAGGCGTGTATATCGGCACGCAGCAATTCGCCCAAGGTCCGGTACACCAATTGATGGCGCTGCACCGGGTTTTTGCCTTCGAACGCGGTGGACACGATAAGGGCGGAAAAATGCCCGCCCCCGCTCGCGGCCCCCGCGTGCCCGGCATGGGCATGGCTGTCGTCCACGATTTCGAGATGCACCGGGGCCAGCCCGGCTTCCAGGGTGTTCCTGATTTTTTCAACACGGTCGGTCATATGGAACCTCGCTAGGGATGGTGCCCGACCCGCCGGGCGGGGGGCTAGGGGAAAACCTTCTTGAAGGGCGTCACCGTCACCTGGGCATAAACGCCCGCGTGGCGGTAGGGATCGGCCTCGGCCCAGGTCCGGGCGGCTTCGAGGCTGGCGAATTCGGCGACGATGAGGCTGCCGGTGAAGCCGGCCTCGCCGGGGTCGTCGCTATCGACCGCGGGCAAGGGTCCGGCCAACAGCAAGCGGCCCTCGGCCTGCAAGGCGCGCAGGCGTTCGAGATGGGCCGGACGGGTTTGCTGGCGGAGCGGCAGGCTCCCCGCGTGGTCTGCGCAATAGATGGCGTAGAGCAAGGCTTATTCCTCCGGCTTGGTTTCGGGCAGGTAACGGGAGAGATAGAACGATTGCAGGATCACGAACAGGAAGGTCAGGCCCAGCATCCCGAACAGCTTGAAATTGACCCAGACCTGTTCCTCGAACTGGTAGGCCACATACAGGTTGACCCCGCCGATGACGATGAAGAACGCGGCCCAGGCCAGATTCAAACGTCCCCAAACCATGGATGGCAATTCCAACTGGCCGCCGAGCATCCGCTCGATCATGGTTTTCCGGCCGATCACCTGGCTGCCCAGGAACACGGTGCCGAACAGCCAATTCAGCACGGTGGGCTTCCACTTGATGAACTGTGGATCGCGCAGGAACAAGGTCGCGCCGCCGAACACCACGATCAGCACCAGCGAAACCAGGTGCATGTTCTCGACCTTGCGGTGCCTGAGCCACAGGTAGGAGACTTGCAGGACCGAGGCGACGATGGCGACCAGGGTGGCGAGATAGATGGGATTTTCCTTGAACAGGGGATAATCGTCCGGCACCCAGCCCGCGCCAAGCTTATAGGCGATGAAAAACAGCAGGATGGGGAAAAAATCGAGCAATAGCTTCATAGGGTTGAACGCGACTGGGGTGAACTCAGGCGTAGTAATCGACGCCTAGGGTTTGGTTGAGGGCGGTGCGGGATTCCTGCTGGGCGAATTGTTCGTGGCTTAGGTAGGCTCGTAGCGCTTGTTGGGCCTTGGCGTTCAAGGCGGCTTGGCGCTCGACCCGGTCCGTAGCGTCCTCGGTGCGGTATCGTGTACGCCCTTCGGCGGGCCGGGACGCGGGATCGACGGGGCGGAACCGTTCCTGGCTGGTGCTTGGGGCGGGATTTTCGGAATTCCGGGCCGCCTGGGGATCCAGCGCTCCCACCGCTTCGGACCGCGTCCGCATCGGCGCGGGCGGGACGGCGACAGGATAGAAAGCGGTCTTGCGAATGTCCATACGGGGCTAGCCGCAGCTTTACCGATTCAATGGATATAATACACAATAATTCCTAGAACTCGATGACATAAGAGACGGGGCTCCCCGCAAGGCCACCGCCGGAAGCGGGCTCGCGCCGGAACCCCCTGCCCTATCAATTGGCTTGGAAAACCCGCTATGGACCAACCGACCCGCACCGAACTCGAAGCCGCCGCTTTCCGCCGCCTCGTGCAGCATCTGCAAGCCCACCCCGAAGTCCAGAACATCGACCTGATGATCCTGGCCGATTTCTGCCGCAACTGCCTCGCCAAATGGTACGCCGCCGCCGCCCAGGAGCGCGGCCTCGACCTCGACTACCCGGCGGCGCAGGCCCTCGTCTATGGGATGCCTTATTCCGAATGGAAGGCCCAACACCAGAAGGAGGCCACCCCGGAACAAGCGGCGGCCTACGCGGAACGCCAGCGGCAAAAAGCGGCCGCCGGGCATTGAAAATGCCTATTGCACCATGAAGTCGGTGAAGAACAGGTCTTCGAGGCCGTGGTCGGCCCCGACCTGTTCGAGGCTGGCGGTGATTTGTTCGAGGGCGGACTGGCGCAGTTTCTCGCGCTCGGCGACGGCGGCGATTTCCGCCGGGTCGCGGTTGGAGAACAACATGATCAGGGTATGGCGGATCAAGGGCATATGGACCTTGATCTTGTCGGCATCTTCCTTGCTCTCCACCAGCAGTTGGATATCGGCCCGGAGATAATGGCGCTTGCCCGCCAGATTGACCAAGACCGCCTCCAAGGGCAGGTATTCCGCGCCGCCATCCTCCCCGCCGCCCCCGCCTTCGTTGGCGAGCCCGGCGGGACTCCCGGCCCATAAGCACAAGGCCACCAACACGATTCTGACTTTTCCCATACCGGACCTCCCTATGCGGCACCACGCCGCCTCGGCCCGATTATAGTTTAAAATCCACAGCCCCCTGCCCTGCCCCGGAACCACCCCCATGCAAGCGAAATACCCACCGGGTCCCGTCATGTTCGACCTCCAGGGCACCGCCCTGGCCCCGGAAGACAAGGACAAACTGATGAGCCCGGCGGCGGGCGGCATCATCCTGTTCACCCGCAATTATCAAAGCCCGGAACAACTCGCGGCCCTGGTCGCTTCCATCCGCCACACCCGCCCGGACCTGCTCATCGCCGTGGACCACGAGGGCGGGCGGGTGCAGCGCTTCCGCGAGGGCTTCACCCGCCTGCCGCCCGCCGCCCGCTACCAAACCGGCGCCGACCCGGCCCGCTTGGCCGAAGCGGCGGGCTGGCTGATGGCGGCCGAATTGCGGGCCTTCGATGTGGACTTCAGTTTCGCCCCGGTGCTGGACGTGGAATGCGGCCTCAGCCAGGTCATCGGCGACCGCGCCTTCGCCCACGACCCCGACACCGCCACGGCGCTGGCCCTGGCTTTCATGCGGGGCATGCGCCGGGCCGGGATGGCGGCGGTGGGCAAGCACTTCCCAGGGCACGGCGGCGTGGTCGAGGATTCGCATCTGGCCCTGCCCATCGACCGCCGCGATTTCGCCGAACTGGAGCGCCGCGACCTCGCGCCCTTCCGCGCCCTGATCCAAGCGGGGCTCCAAGGCATCATGCCGGCCCATGTGGTCTATGAGCAGATCGACGCCCAACCGGCCGGCTTCTCCCCGTTCTGGATACGCGAGGTGCTGCGCCGCCGCCTGGGTTTCGCGGGCGCGGTGTTCAGCGACGATCTCTCGATGGCGGGCGCGGCCTACGCCGGCCACCACACCGACCGCGCCCGCCTGGCGCTGGAAGCCGGTTGCGATATGGTGCTGGCCTGCAACGCGCCCGAAGCCGCCGAACAGGTGTTGGAAACCCTGTCCAGCCTGCCCGCCGATCCGGCGCGGTCGGCCCGTTTGGAACGGATGCGCGGCGGTTTCCCCATCGCCCGCGCCGATTTGCTCGCCAGCGCCGACTGGCGCGCCGCCGTGGACTTGATCTCCCCCCTTGCTTGAACCCAACCATGACCACATCAGAAGAAATCGCACGGGTCGCCGCCGAGGCCGACTGCCTTTACACCGAAGCCCAGATCGACGCCGCCATCGACCGGATGGCGGCGGACATCGCCACCCGCCTCCAGGACCAAAATCCCTTGGTGCTGTCCGTGCTGAACGGCGGCATCCTGCCTACCGCCCGGCTGTTGCTGCGGCTCCGGTTCCCGCTGGAAATCGATTCCATCAAAGCGGGCCGCTACCAAGGCGCGACCCGCGGCGGGGCCGTCCTGCGCTGGCAGCACCAGCCCGACACCCCGCTCCAAGGCCGCGTGGTCCTATTGGTGGACGATGTGTTGGACGAGGGCATCACCCTGGCCGAACTGCGCCGCTGGTGCCTGGAACAAGGCGCCGCCGCCGTCCATATCGCCGTGCTGGTGGACAAGGATTTGGGCCGGGACAAACCCTGCCGGGCCGATTTCACCGGCTTGGTGGCGGAGAACCGCTATTTGTTCGGCTACGGCATGGATTACAAGGGCTATCTCCGCAACTGGCCGGGGATTTACGCCTGCACCACCGTCTATTGAGGGGAACCCAGGATGACACGCATCGCCATCATCGGCGGCACCGGCTTGACCCGGCTGCCGGATTTCAACATCGTCCGCCGCGCCGGGGTCGGCACGCCCTATGGCGCGCCGTCCGCCGATCTGGTGTACGGGCGTTTCCATGGCCAGGACGTGGTGTTCCTGGCCCGCCATGGCGATCCGCACACCATACCGCCGCATAAGGTCAACTACCGGGCCAACCTCTCGGCGCTCAAGCAAGCGGGGATCGAAAGCGTGGTGGGGGTGGCGGCGGTGGGCGGCATCCGCGCCGACATGGGACCGGGCGTGCTGGCCGCGCCCGATCAGATCATCGACTACAGCTATGGCCGCGCCCATACCTTCTTCGAGGACGGACTCGAACACGTCACCCATATCGATTTCACCCGGCCCTATAGCGAAACCCTGCGGCAACGCCTGCTCGGTGCGGCAAAGGCCGCCGGTATCCCCATGGTCGATGGCGGTGCCTATGGTTGCACCCAAGGCCCGCGGCTGGAAACGGCGGCGGAAATCGCCCGCATGGAACGCGACGGCTGCGCCTTGGTGGGTATGACCGGGATGCCGGAGGCGGCGCTGGCGCGGGAAGCCGGGCTGGATTACGCCTGCTGCGCCGTGGTCGCCAATTGGGCGGCGGGCAAGGTGGAAGGGGAAATCACCCTGGCGGACATCGAGGCCAACCTACAGCGCGGCATGGCCGATTTGGCGGTGGTCCTCACGCATTTCATGTCGGGCTGAACCCAGCCACCTCGAACGCCAGCGTCCCCGCCAGGTCGGCGTTGTCGTAGGCATGGCCCAGGCTGATATGGCCGCGGCCATGCAGGATGAATTCCTCCCGCCGCACCGGGATTTCGCCATAGCCCTCGATGGTGACGAAGCTGCCGTTGGTGCTTTTGTCGATCAGCACGAACTTGCTCTGCCGCCGCTCGATGGTGGCGTGCTGGCGCGAAATCCTCCGGTCGTCGATGGCGAAATCGTTGTCGGCCTCGCGGCCCAGGCTCACGCCGCGCTGGGTCTCGTCCAGGACCAAGCGCCGGTCCAGATAGCTCAGCACCAAACGCGCCTGCGAGGTCGCCATCGGCATCCGGATGATGGTGGCGTCCTCCTTGTCCTCCCACAGCAATTCGCAAATCCGCATCTCCTCGCTCTTGCCCTTGAGGTTGAAGGCGTCGAGGCTGCGCGAAGCCTGCCGCCAGCGCGGCGGCATCAATTCGACGGTCTCGGCGCTGGCGAGGATTTGGTTGGATTTGGCCAGGGCCGTGATGCGGGCGGCGGTGTTGACCGTGTCGCCGAAAATATCGGGCTGGTCGATGAACACATAATTGTTCTGCAACAGCACCGGCCCATGGTGCAGGCCGATCCGCAAGGCCAGCCGGAGGCCCACCGCCTCGCGCTGCTCGACGATGCGCCGCATCATGTCGGCGGCGGCCTCCATGCCCAATTCCGGGTTGGGGAAGGTCGCCATGATCTCGTCGCCGACGATCTGCACCGTCGTCCCGCCGTGGAGCTTGGTGGCCGAATCCATCCGCTTGATGCACTCGCCGATGATCCGCATGGCCTGCTTGTCGCCCAGCGATTCATAGAGGTGGGTACTGCCGGACACGTCGGCGAACAGCACGCACAGGGGGGTCAACGAAGAACTCGTCCGGGTCCCGTCGATAGTCATGGTCTTTTGGTCCTTGGTGGTCTATGGATCGGGCGGCGCTCACAGCACCTCGAACTCCAGCACGCCCGGCCCGTCGCCGCCGCGATGGGCGCAACCCAGGCTGATCGTGCCCCGCCCCGACAGCACGATCTCCTCCATCTTCAGGGGAATCTCGTGCGCCCCCTCGAAGCTGACGTAGGTGCCGTTGGTGCTGTTGTCGATCAGGACGACCTTGTCGCGCCGCCGCTCGACCCTGGCGTGTTGGCGGGAAACCCGCCGGTCGTCGAACACGATATCGTTGATGTACTCGCGCCCCAGGCTGAGGCTGCTATGGCTGTCGTCCAGCACGAAGCGGAGTTGATGATAACGCAAAGTCGCCTGGTTGAAGGCCCCCTTGGGGAGGGCGGTCGGCAACCGGGTCAGCAGGGTGTTGCCGTCGGGGTGGCGCCAAGCCAGTTCGCAGGCGCGGTTGCCCGAGGCGGTGAACGCCTCCAACAGCCGCGCCGCCTGCCGCCAGCGGGCCGGCAAGGCTTGCAAGGTGGCCTGGGTCGCCATGATCTGCCCGGACTTGGCCAGCCCGGCCATACGCATGGCGATACGCACCGTTTCGCCGAAGGCGTGGTATTGCCCGGCGAAGATATCGCTCTCCCGGACCAGGACCGGCCCTTGGTGCAGCCCGATCTTCAAAGCCGCCTGCCCCACGCCCTGGCCGGGTTCGCGGTGGATGCGGCGCATCATGTCCTCGGCGGCGGCGGCGGCGTTGTCGGCGCTGGGGAAGGCGGCCAGGAGCCCGTCGCCGAGCGGATGCAGGGCGCGGCCCCCGAAGCATTGGATGACCGCGTTCATCAATCCCAGGCAATCGAAGACCAGGCCCGCGCCTTCGCTCTCGCCCAGGGATTGGAAAATAAGGGTGGTATCCGCCACCTCGGCGGACAGCACGCACAGGGTGGACGCTTGTTTCGCATCGGGCCGGAGGAAAGTCATGGCAGCGCTCCTCGTCTAGCGTGGGCCATCGTCGATCTTGATGTTTGGATTGGATAACCCAGGCGGCCGGACCGGAGCGGTGTTCCGCACGGGTAGCGGTCATGATACAGGAGAGCGCGACTCCACGGCAGACCCCGGCCCCGCCCCGCTTGGACGTCAAGGCCCGGCTATTGCTATCCTTGCCGCCTATCCCGCCGCGATCCCGTCCGCCGGGCGGGGCCTTCTTCCCACCATTTTCGACACCGTAAACCGCCATGTTCGACACCCACCCCCTCACCGACCTCGCTAGGCGACTGGCCGAATCCGTCCCCGCCGATTTCCACCTCCTGCGCGGCGAATTGGAAAAAAATTTCCAAGCCCTGCTGCAAGCCCATTTCGCCAAGATGAACCTGGTCAGCCGCGAGGAATTCGAGGTGCAACGCGCCGTCCTCGCCCGCACCCGCGAGCAGCTCGCCGCCTTGGAAAGCCGCGTCGCCGCCTTGGAACAGAAAGCCACCGCCCCTCAACCCTAGCCCAACGGAGGCGCGCATGTCCCTGGCCGTCGTCTACACCCGGGGCCGGCAAGGCATCGAAGCCCCCTTGGTGACCGTGGAAGTGCATATTTCCAACGGCCTGCCCAGCCTGTCCATCGTCGGCCTGCCCGAGACGGCGGTGAAAGAAAGCAAGGACCGGGTACGCGGTGCCTTGCTCAACTGCCGTTACGAATTCCCCTTGCAACGCATCACGGTCAACATGGCCCCGGCGGATATTCCGAAAGAGGGCGGACGCTTCGACCTCGCCATCGCCCTGGGCATCCTGGCGGCGTCCGGGCAGTTGCGGGCGCAGGCGCTGGAAGGTGTGGAATGCGTCGGGGAATTGTCCCTGGGCGGGGAATTGCGCCCGATCAAGGGTGCCTTGCCGGTGGCGATGCGGGCGCGGGCGGCGGGCCGGGCCTTGATCGTGCCCCGCGAAAACGCCGCCGAAGCCGCCTTGCTGGACAAGGCCCAAATCCTGCCCGCCGGGCATTTATTGGAAGTCTGCGCCCACCTCAACGGGCAAACCCGGATCGAGTTCGAGCCGCCCGCCCCGGTGGCCGCCGAGGGCGAAGACACCCCGGATTTCGCCGATGTCCACGGCCATTACCACGCCAAGCGGGCCTTGGAGGTCGCCGCCGCCGGCCGCCATAACCTCCTGATGCTCGGCCCGCCCGGCACCGGCAAATCGATGCTGGCTTCCCGGTTGCCGGGCATCATGCCGCCGCTGTCGGACGAGGAAGCCTTGGAAAGCGCCGCCATCGCCTCGGTGAGCGAGCAGCCGTTCGATCCGCGCGCTTGGCGCAGGCCGCCGTTCCGCTCGCCGCACCACACGGCCTCGGCTCCGGCCCTGGTCGGCGGCGGCGGCAATCCCAAGCCGGGGGAAATCTCGCTGGCGCACAATGGCGTGTTGTTCCTCGACGAATTGCCGGAATTCGACCGCAAGGTGCTGGAAGTCCTGCGCGAACCCTTGGAAACCGGGGCCATCACCATTTCACGGGCGGCGCGGCAGGTGGATTTCCCGGCCAAGTTCCAATTGGTCGCGGCCATGAATCCCTGCCCTTGCGGCTACCTGGGCGATGCTTCGGGGCGTTGCCGCTGTTCGCCGGAGCAAATCCTGCGCTACCGGGGGCGGATTTCCGGCCCCTTGCTGGACCGGGTCGATATGCATCTGGAAGTGCCCCGCGTCTCCCATGAAATGCTGCGCCACGGCACGCCCGGCGGCGAGGAAACCAGCGCCACCCTCCGCGCCAGGGTGACGAAGGCCCGCGCCCTGGCGCTGGAACGCACCGGACGGCCCAATGCCTGGATGACGCCGCAGCAGGTCAAGCGGGTGTGCGCGATCAGCGACGAGGGCCACCGGCTGTTGGAACACGCCATCGAGAAACTGGGGCTGTCGCACCGGGCCTATCACCGTATTTTGAAATTGGCGCGGACCATCGCCGATCTGGCGGGAACGGAACAGATTTCGGTGGCGCATTTGAGCGAGGCGATTGGGTATCGGAAGTTGGATCGGGGGGCCGCCAAGGGTGGGAAAGCTTGACTGGCGATATGAAAAAACCCCGCGTCGTCCTGGATACGAATATCCTAGTCGCCGCTTCCCGCAGCCGGAACGGAGCATCGTTCGCTTTGCTCGAGCAACTACGCAATGAGCGGTTCACCGCGCTCGTCTCCATACCCTTGATGCTGGAATATGAATCCGTGCTGAAACGACCGGAACAATTAGCCATCGGCAACCGGGATGCAAAAATGATCGACGCTTTCCTCGACGCCCTTTGCTTGCTGATCGAGCCGGTGTATTCGCACTATTTATGGCGGCCCCAGCTACAAGACGCAACGGATGAAATGGTATTGGAAACCGCGCTCAACGGACGGGCGGAAGCGCTCATCACCTTGAATATTACCGACTTCACTGCCGCCGGACATTTCCAATTGCCTGTACTGAAACCCGACGTATTCCTACGGCAACTCCGGGAGGAAAGAAACCCATGGCCGATTACACGCTAGAAATTCCCGAATCCTTGCTTAACCAAGCTTCCAGAATCGCGGAACAAACACGGATTTCCGTCAATCAACTTTTGATTTCCGCTATCGCCGAGAAAATCTCGGCGCTCCAAACCGAAGCTTATTTCCACGACCGGCAAGCACGCGGCGACTTGGCCGCCTTCGATGCTTGGCTGTCGGCCTCCCCGGATGCGCCCCCGATGGAGGGCGACGAATTGGAACACGCCGTCACCGAAAGGTGCCCTGGACCCACGACGACCGTTTAGGTCGCCGTGAATCCCTGCAAATCCCCCTCTTAAAATCCCCGCCATGCTCCGCCTCTACCAAGCCGACAAACTCGAAATCCTCGCCCGACTCCTGGCCCAACAACACCGCCCGCCGTCCTCCCCGTTCCAGCCCGACGTCATGGTCGTGCAAAGCCTGGGGATGGGCCGCTGGATATCGCTCCGGTTGGCCGACCAACTGGGCATCTGCGCCAATGTCGATTTCATCCTGCCCGCCGCCTTCGTCTGGGAACTGCGCCGCCGCTTGTTCGGCGAACTGCCGCGCCGCTCGCCCTTCGCCACCGAGGTGTTGACCTTCCGCATCATGGCCTGGCTGGACCAGCCCGCAAACCTGGACCGCGCCCCGCGTCTCGCCGGGTATCTCCAGGGCGGGGGCGAGTTGCGCCGTTTCCATCTGGCGGCGCGGATCGCCGACGTGTTCGACCAATATCTGATGTACCGGGAAGACTGGATCAGCGCCTGGGAAAACCACCAACTGCTGGGCCTGGACGGCGACGAGGCTTGGCAGGCGCTGCTATGGCGCGATCTGGTGGCCGGGGAAACGGCGGCGCACCGGGCGCGGTGGATGCGGCAGTTGTTGGAGCGGATCCAGGCGGTGGGGACGGGGGAAAAACTTCCCGGCGGGTCGAGGTACGCCCTGCCGGAGCGGCTCAGCGTGTTCGGGGTATCGGCCTTGCCGCCGATGTTCACCGAGTTGTTGAAGGCGCTGGGGAACTATTGCGATGTGGCGCTCTATACCCTCAATCCTTGCCGCGAATACTGGGGCGAAATCCGGGATCCACGCGAAATCGGCAAGCTGGCCGGGGAGCGCCGACCCGAGGATTTATACCTAGAAGTGGGACATCCCCTGCTGGCCTCCTTGGGCAAGCAAGGCCGGGAATTTTTCGACGCCCTGGCCGACACCGCCCAGCCCGACGACCATTTCGACGAAAACCCCGAGCGGGATACCCTGCTCCATCTGCTGCAAGCCGATATCCTGGAATTGATCGACCGCAAGAACACCGAAAAAGTCGAAATCGCCGCCGCCGACCGCTCCGTACAAATCCACGCCTGCCACTCGGCCATGCGCGAAGTGGAAGTCCTGCGCGACCATCTCCTATCGTGGTTCGACGCCGACCCCAGCCTCCAACCCGGCGATGTGGCGGTCTTGACCCCGGATATCGAGAAATACACGCCCTATATCGAAGCCGTGTTCGCCGAGGGCCGCACCGCCACCCGCATCCCGTTCAGCATCGCCGACCGCGGTTTGGCCCACCGCCATCCCCTGCTGGAAAACTTCCTGAGCCTTTTGGACCTGCCCGAGAGCCGGTTCAGCGCCGACGCCACCCTGGCCTACCTGGAACAACCCGCCATCCTGCGCCGCTTCGGCCTCTCCGCCGACGATCTGCCGCAAATCCACGCTTGGGCGCGGGCGGTGGGCGCCCGCTGGGGCCGCGACGCCGCCCATAAAGCCGCCTATGAATTGCCGGAAACGCCGCGCCACACTTGGCGCGACGCGGTGCAACGCCTGATGTTGGGCTATGCCCTGCCCCGCGAGGTGGCGGGCGCGGCCCCGCCCTTGTTCGAGGGCGCGATGCCCTTCGACGATATCGAGGGCGGGCGGGCCTTGATCCTGGGCGGTTTGGCGGAATTCCTGGAAACCCTGTTCGACTGGGCCGGACGGCTCACGGGCGAGCGCTCCCCGGCGGAATGGGCCGAGACGCTGACCCTGTTCATCGACCGGATGTTCGACCCGCGCGGCGACGACGAGGCCGTCCTGGCCCAGTTGCGCAAGCATATCGACACCCTGCGCGACACGGCGGAACAAGCCCGCTTCCGCGACCCGCTCGCGGCCCGCACGGTGAAAAGCTGGTTGGCGGGGCGGCTCGGCAAATCGGCGGGGACGCTGGGTTTCCTCACCGGCGCGGTGACGTTCTGCGCCATGGTGCCGATGCGCAGCCTGCCATTCCGGGTCATCGCGCTGTTGGGGCTGAATTACGACACCTTCCCGCGCAATTTCCATCCGCCCGGCTTCGACCTGACTTCGCGCCATCCGCGCCGGGGCGACCGTTCGCGGCGCTTGGACGACCGTTATCTGTTCCTGGAAACCCTGCTCTCGGCCCGCGAGCGGCTGTATCTCAGCTATGTGGGGCGCGGCATCCGCGACAACGGCGAATTACCGCCCTCGCCCCTGGTGTCGGAATTGATCGACGTGGCCAAGCAAAGCGCGGTGCTGATCCTGGCGGACGGGACAACCGCCGATTTGGCCAAGCACCTCGTGACCGTGCATCCCTTGCAGCCGTTCGATCCGGCCTATTTCAAGGGGAATGGGCGGCTACCGGGGTTTTCCACGACTTGGCTGGACGCCGCCCGCAAGATTGGCCGGGGCGAGAAAAACCCGGTGCCGCTGTTCGAGGCCGAACTGCCCGAACCGGAAGAAGAATGGCGGACGCTCGACCCCGACAGCTTCGTCTATTTCTACAGCAACCCGGCCCGCTATCTGTTGCGGCGGCGGCTGAATTTGATTTTGGAGGCAGCCGACGGCGGTTTCGATATCCGCGAACCGTTCGCCCTGGGCTACGACGCCCGCGACACCATCCGCCGCGACGTGCTGCACGCCCTCCGCCAAGGCCGGGCCGGGACCAGCGCCCTGGCGGTGGCGGAAGCCCAGGGTTTGTTGCCGCATGGGCCGGTCGGTTTGGTGCTGCATGGGCGGGAGCGCAGCTTGGTCGAGACCTTCGCGCCGGAGTTGCTGGACGATCTGGACGCGCCGCGCTTGGCCCCCTTGCCGGTGGAATTCGCGGCGGAAGGGTTGGTGCTGAGCGGGTTCCTGGCCGGGGTGTCGGCGCCGGGGATACTGGAATATGGCTTCGA